>NZ_KV789229.1:200390-330973 GCF_001807495.1 Corynebacterium sp. HMSC08C04
GGATGTCTCTGTAGAGCTCTCCGCTGCGCATCATTGCGAACAGGACGTTGAGGCGTCGGCGTCGCTGGCCAGGAATTCGCTGACGTCCATGCCAATGACGAAGTCATAGGCCATGAGTCTGTGCTTCCTAGCGATGAGTAGGGAGTTGAATAGATGAGCTTCATCGCTGGGGTGGTCGGACATACTTGCGCTGGCATCCACATTACTGTGAAACCTCATGCCACCCGGGCCGGGCCAGGTTCCTATTGAGCTGTTTGAGTATGTCATTGTCTTCGGCGGCATCACCCCCGGATCATTTTCAGAGACAGGGACAGGAATAAGCCATACCGAAGCCAGCGACTAGTTCCACTTTCCTTTCAGACGGCGGGAACGGACATAAACATAGCCCGCCCATTCGGATGGACGGGCTTTGAATCTTCGGTGCCCTGGGGTGGAACTGCTAACAACGTAATGGGACATTCACGTCCCCCTAGTGCGTTGAGTTCCTAACCGATGCGCTTCACCGCATCGACGACCATGGTCCAGAACTTATCGAAGTCCAGTTCCACCGCCACCTGGGTGGTGCAGTCCTCCGGGGCGGGGGCGCGGAAATCGGCGACGGTCATGCCGGTGGTCAGCGCGCCGGACAGTTCCACATCCAGTGGTGCCTTGCGGGTGGTGAACACGGTGGGGTCGATGAGGTAGGCCACGGCGCAGGGGTCGTGGACGGGTGGGTTGTCGAATCCCTGGGCGTCCTGGTAGTTCTTGCGGAAGGCGTCGAAAAGTGCGACGACGAAGTCGCCCGTCGCGGTGCCCAGTGCGGCGAGTTTTTCCTCCACCTCCGGGGTGGCCAGCGCCTGGTGGGTGAGATCCAGACCGACCATGGTCAGGGGCCAGGACTCGTTGAAGACGATGTGGGCGGCCTCCGGGTCGATCTTGATGTTGAATTCCGCGACGGCGGTCCAGTTGCCGACGTGGTAGCCGCCACCCATGAGGACGACCTCCTTGACGCGTTCGGCGATGCGGGGTTCCTTGCGCACCGCCAGCGCGATGTTGGTCAGCGGGCCGGTGGGAACCAGGGCGACGGTGCCCGGTTCGTTGTTCATCACCGTGTCGATGATGAAGTCCACCGCGTGGGTGTCCTCAACGCCCACGGTCGGCTCGGGGAGGTCATAGTTGTTGATCTCCATGCCGGTGTCGCCGTGGATGTCCTCGGCGACCTCGATGGGGCGGACCAGCGGGCGGGTCACGCCCGGGTAGATCGGGGTGTCCATGCCGGCGATGGTGGCCACGACACGGGCGTTGTGGGTGACCTTGGCCAGGGTCTGGTTGCCGCCGACGGTGGTGATGCCGAGCAGCTCGATGTCCGGGTTGCCGTGGGCGAGCAGCATGGCGACGGCGTCATCGTGTCCGGGATCGCAGTCGAGGATGATCTTGGTGGTCATGGTGAAACTCCTAATTCTCAAAGCGCGGGGTTAGTTGCCCACGGGGGCGGTATCGGTGGTGTCGGTGGCATTGGCAGCCAGGTTTCTGGCCGCCACGGTATCGGTGATGGATTCCGGGCGTGGGATGAGCAGGGAGCACAGGAATGCCAGCGCCAGGATGATCACACCGGCCCACATACCGGCGGCGTACCCACCGTTGCTGTCCCCGAAGCTGGTGGCCACCGCGAAGAGGATGGCAAAGGAGATACCCGCACCGAGGTTGAAGGCGCCGGCGTTCATCCCCGGCAGGTACCCCTGGTTGTCGGCGGGGGAGAGCACCACACCGAGTCCGTTGAGCATGATGTTGGCGATACCGGCGTAGGTGATACCCACGAAGATGGAGATCCCCAGGTACGCCAGGTTGGAGGTGCTGCCCACGAGGAAGGTGGCACCGGCGACACCGATGATGGTGGCGGCGATACCGATCTGCAGGACGATCTTGTAGCCGAATTTGCCGGCGAGAATACCGGCGACGGGCCCGAAGACCAGGCCGGCCAGGGCATACGGGGTCAGGGTCCACCAGGAGACCACACCGGCGGACATGCCCGCACCATGGGTGGCGTTCTGCGCGAGGTTGGGCAGCAGACCGTTCATGATGGCGAACACGCCGGTCATGGTCAACAGGGTGGTCAGCAGCAGCGCCCAGGTGCGGCGCTGGCCGAGGTACTCGATGCTGACCAGGGGGTTCTTCACACGCTTTTCAATGTTGTAGAAGGCGACGGTGCCGATGATGCCGATGGCGAACAGGGCGATGACGAGGAACCAGTTGGCGTCGGCAAGCTTGCCGGCCTCGTTGAAGGCGGTCAGCAGGGCACCGATGGACACGGCGAGCGGCAGCACACCGAGCCAGTCCATCTTCGGGGTGGTCTCGGCGGTGGATTCCTTCACACTGAAGGACAGGGCCAGGGCGGCCGCCACGCAGAACACGGCCATGACCCAGAAGATGGACCGGAAGCCGAAGTGTTCCGCCAGCCAGCCACCGGCGATCGCGTCGACGCCACCGATACCACCGTTGATGGAGGTGATTACACCCAGCAGTAGTGCGTACTGCTTCTCATTGGGCACATGCTGGCGCAGGATGATCAGACACAGCGGCACGGTGGGGCCGGCCACACCCTGGATCAGACGTCCCAGGAACAACACGGTGACATTGGGGGCGAGTGCCGCGACGAGACAGCCGATGCCGGTGACGATCATCATGCCGATCAGCACCTTGCGGCGGCCGATGAGGTCACCCCAGCGCGGCAGGAAGAGGGAGAACAGGGCGGCCGCGGTGAAGAACGCGGTCTGGGTCATACCGATCTGGGCGGGGGTCGCGTTCAGTTCGACCTCCATGGTGGCCAGGGCCGGAGCGAGCATGGAGGCATTGAGCTGGAAGGCGAACACCGCCACCAGCAGGGCGATCATCAGCGGGATGATCGCAGCGGCCGGGGCTTTCTTCGGTTCGATGGTGGTTGACATGGTTACTCTCGTTTCGGTGGGGGAGTTAAGCGGTGACTGTGGGTAGGTCGTCGACAAGCGTGGGGTAGGAGGCCTGCGCGCCGCGGCGGGTGGCGGCGAACGCACCGACGCGGGCGGCGAAGCGTGCGGCCTCCACCAGGGAGTGGCCGTCGGCGAGCTTTGCGACGAGCGCACCCGCGAACGCATCGCCACTGCCGGTGGTGTCCACCGCCTCAACGGTGGGGGTCGGGATCGCGGTGAGGCCCTCGGCGTCACCGACCAGGGCGCCATCGGCACCGAGGGTCATGACCACGGTGGGGAAACCCTGACCCAGCAGGGCTGCCACCAGGGTGGACGGATCGGTTTCGGGGGTGGGTGCACCGAGCATCTCCAACACGAGGGCACCCTCGTGCTCATTGACCAGGAGGGGATCCGCCTGACGCAGCTGCTCATGACCGACCGGGACCACAGGCGCGAGGTTGATCACCACCCGACCCTGCGCCAGGTCCACCGCGCGGTTGAAACCATCGGCGGGGATCTCACCCTGCAGCAGGACGATGCCGGCCTGTTCAATGAGCCGGGCATGCCGGTCCACATAGTCGGCGTCCATGCTGGCATTCGCGCCGGGCACGACGATGATGGTGTTCTCACCGTCATCGGCCACCGTGATCACGGCCAGACCGGTGGGGCCGTCGACGGTGTGGACTGCGGACATGTCAGCGCCGGAGGCACGCATGTGCACCAGGGCGGAGTCGGCCATGGTATCGGAACCCACCGCACCGACCATGTGGACCTCCGCACCGAGCTGGGCGGCGGCCACGGCCTGATTGGCGCCCTTGCCGCCGGCACTGATCTCACCACCGCCGCCGAGGAGGGTCTCACCGGGGTGGGGGTGGCGGTGGACCGTGGTGGTCAGATCCGCGTTGATGGATCCGACAACAACAATGGAACCGGGTGAACCGGGTATGTCAGTCATGGTTGTGGGCCTTTCATGAGGGAATCACCCTGGATCAGGATAGTGGGTGTGACAAGGTGCGTCTGGGTGGATTCGGTAGTTTTGGAGCCTGTCAGCAGCCCGTGCAGGACGGTGAAGGCCTGCCGGGCCATGACGTCCACCTGCTGGTCGATGACCGTCAGGGGCCGTGGTTGCAGGGCGAAGATGGGTTGGTTGTCGAAACCGATCACGCTGATGCCCTCGCCGATACTCAGGCCGGCCCGGTGGCAGGCCTGGAGCACCCCGATGGTCATCATGGTGTCCCCGGCGACCAGTGCACGGGCCCCGTGGTTGAGTAGGTGGGTGGCACCCTGATAGCCCTGCTCCTGTTCGAACCCACCACGGAAGACCAGCTGCGGTTCCCGTTCGTTGTTCCGGCAGGCCTGCTGGAAGGCTTCCAGGCGGGCACGTCCCGAGGAGGTGCTCAGCGGCCCGGAGAGGTAACCGATCGGCAGGGCATGGTGCTCCACCAGCAGCGATACCGCGGCGTCCATGCCGGGTTGCGGATCGGAGATGACGGTGGGGATGGGGGATCCGGTGAGTTCTCGGTCGATGAGGACCAAGGGCATGCCCTGGGCGTGCAGGTTGTTCAGTTGGTCCGCGCAGGCTTCATCGGGCACGCAGATGATGCCGTCCACCCCGTGGCTGGCAAGGAAGGCCAGGGAGGCGGCCATGGTCTCCGGGCGCTCATCGGTGTTGGTGATGATGGTGGCCAGACCGGCACCCTCGGCTGCGTTCTGCACGGCGGAGACCATGGTGGCGAAATAGGGGTTGATCAGGCTGGGCACCACTATCCCGATGGTGTTGCTGCGTGAGCTCTGCAGGGCCCGGGCCTGGGCGTTGGGGAGATATCCCATCTCCGCGGCTAGGGCCTGGATGCGCGTGCGGGTGGTGGTGGCCACCGCGGGGTTGTCCGCCATGGCGCGGGAGGCGGTGGCGATGGAGACACCGGCGCGCTGGGCCACGTCCTTGAGGGTGGGACGGCTGTGTTCTGCTGCCATGATGGTCACCCCGCTTCGCCCTGTGGTGTGCAAACGATTGATGTAAACGTTTGCAATTTGTTAAATCCACCCTATTTCCTCACCACCGGTTCCAGCAAGGGGGCACTCTGGCGGGGGTGGAAACAGCTCCGACCCCGCCGCGGGGAGCGACGGGGTCGCAGGCATTGAGGGATAGGAACGCGGAAGCCGCGCAAGCGAATGTGCGCGGCTAGGAGGATGGTGGTCGCGCCGGGGTCGCGCAGGTCCTGCGGCACGAGGGAGAGGCCTGCGCAGGAGGCCATCTCGATGACGGCGAGGCGTCGCGCGGGGAACTCGACCCACTGGGCGGTGACCTGTTGTCCGACGGGTCCGGTGACTTCTATGGTGTGTGTCACCGCGGCGGGGCGGGCGGCGAGGATTTCGAATCAGGCTGTTCTGCAATGTTGCTCTCGTCACGGTATCCCAAGACATTAGTTTGGGGCGCAGATTTCCAATCTTCGGCTGCCTGAAATTGTGGGGAAGGAGGTCTATTTAGACCCGGCCTGGGGAAGAAATGGCCGACGGAATCGTACTCAGGCATGACTACTTAACTCGTCGAACCGGATAGCGTAGAGGCGTGGAAGTCTTTTCTGATAGGCGAATGATTCGTGACCTTGCGGTGTCGCTTTTGTGCGGAGCGGCGTCTCTCATCGGTAGGGACCTGATGTCCCGGCCGCTCTTTGACTACCTGATTATCGCCTTGGTCGTGCTAGTGCCAATTATTAGCAGGCGGTGGCCGCGCCTGGTGGTCTTCGTTGCATCAGTGGTGCTCTTCGCCAGCCTGTTCCAGGTGGAACTCACCGTAGGCATCATAATCCTTGCGGGGCAGGTCGCCTACATTATTCGCCGCAGGCTGGAAGAGCCCCTACGTCGAATAATGACTATAGGGATGCTTGCTGCGGACTTTATCGGCGTATTTTGGGTGAGCCAAACGGTACAGGAAGCAGCACAGGATATTGCGCGGCGCCTTTTCGTCGTGGGCTGGAGCCTACTGGTCCTTGCGGTGTGCATGCTTGTGGGTGAACTGCGTAGGAGAGCAGAGGAAGAACGCACACGGGAGATTTCGCGTGCTTTAGAGAAACAACGCCTGGAATTCGAGAAAAGCTCGACGGAACAACGGGCGTTCATCGCACGTGAGATCCATGACGTCGTCACGCACTCGCTATCGGTTATAGTTGCCCAAGCCGATGGGGCGCTCTACACCAAAGACACGGAAGCGCAAGAAGAAGCTTTGAAGTCTATTTCCCGCGTGGGAAGGACCTCTTTGAGGGAGATGCGGGGAGTCGTGGGCTTGCTGCGCACAGGCGAAAAGCGCGGCACTCAGCCGATGGCGGGATTCGGTGATCTTTCAGAACTCATTAACAGCGTTAGAAGCGCTGGCATTGCTGTGGGATATCGCTGCGCAGGAACGCCACCTG
Organism: Corynebacterium sp. HMSC08C04; assembly: GCF_001807495.1. Taxonomy (NCBI): domain Bacteria; kingdom Bacillati; phylum Actinomycetota; class Actinomycetes; order Mycobacteriales; family Corynebacteriaceae; genus Corynebacterium; species Corynebacterium sp. HMSC08C04. Next base: position 206,725 of record NZ_KV789229.1, read on the forward strand.
AAGAGCTTTCCGCCGCGACGTCGCTAAGTCTGTACCGAATTGTCCAAGAGGCTTTGACCAATGCGAACAAACATGGTGGCGGGCAAGCAGACGTACTAGTCGAATGGCTTGAAGGTATCGTCCGCCTTGAGGTGCGCAATGGATACATGGGTGATGCCCGAGGCGAGGGACATGGCATTGCTGGCATGAAGGAACGAGCGGAATTGGTTGGAGGAACCTTCCAACAGCGCAGTGATGCTGGCACATGGATAGTAGAAGCAGAGTTACCCACAGGAGGAGGAAGTAAGCAATGAAAGTCGGATTGGTAGATGACCAGGTTCTCTTCCTACACGGGATTGCCCAGATCATTAGTTCGCAGCCAGACATGGATGTTATCTGGCAAGCAAACGATGGCGAAGATGCGCTGACCCAATGCGCGGCCACGCCTGCTGATGTGGTGCTCATGGATGTACAGATGCCTGTCCGCGATGGAATTAGCGCCACCGCTGAGATCGCATCCACTCTTCCGGAGACGAAGGTCATCATTCTGACAACCTTCGATGACGAAGACTATGTAGTAGCCGGGCTGCGAGCAGGAGCGAGTGGCTTCGTGCTCAAGGACGCAGAGCCAGAGGAGCTACTAAGCGCGTTGCGCACTGTCTATCGCGGAGACGCGGTAATCTCACCCCGCGCCACAAAGCGCCTTGTCCACAGTATGAGGGATGATTCCACGGACACGCTGAGTATTAGCGGCGCAGACCGTCGGGTACTTGAATCGCTGACTGCCCGTGAACAAGAAATCCTTGAAGCAATCGGGATGGGATGGTCAAACACAGAGATATGTGAGCGGATGTTCATCTCTATGCCGACCGTCAAGACGCACGTTGGACGAGTACTCGCCAAGACGAGTTCTAGGGACCGCGCACACGCAGCCCTTTTCGCCTATCGCACAGGAGTTGTCTCCCGTGCTGACCTGCTTAGCTCCTAATACCCCGGTATGACTCGCAAAATCGTGCCTCGCGGCGATGTGCGGCGTAGGCGCGCCGGGCAACGATTGAGTTATGAGCACAGAATATGTTGTCGAAACTCAGGGTTTGACCAAGGAATATAAGGGATTCAAGGCCGTCGACGGCCTTGATATGGCAATTGGCCACGGTGTCGTTCACGGATTGTTGGGGCCGAATGGTTCGGGCAAGTCCACGACCATGAAAATGCTTTTGGGTCTGGCAAAGCCGACTGAGGGAAGCATCAGCTTGTTCGGTGAGCCTTTCGGGCCTAAGACGCGCAGCCGGGCCTTGGCCCGCACCGGCTCGCTCATCGAGCAGCCTTCGGCCTATTTGCACCTCACCGGGCGAGAAAACCTGCGCATCGCTGCGCGGCTTCTACGCGCTGAGGCAGAAGACGTCGATCGTGCAGTGCACCTCGTGCGGCTGGAAAAGCAGCTGGACAAGCAAGTAGCGAACTATTCCTTGGGCATGAAGCAGCGCCTCGGCATCGCAATGGCTATGATTCGTAACCCGCAGCTTCTGATCCTTGATGAACCAACGAACGGCCTTGACCCTGCCGGTATTGAAGAGATTCGCAATCTCATCGTCAGCCTCGCTGCCGATGAGGGGCGAACGGTATTGGTTTCGAGCCACCTTCTCTCGGAAATCGAAAAGATGGCTAGTGAGCTGACCATTATTAATCGCGGGCAGTTGCTCTTCCAAGGTACAAAGCAGGAGCTTTTCCATTCCCAACCGCCTGAAGTCTTCATCGAAACCCCGAACCCCAAGGAAGCGGCGCAAGCACTCGCGGGTATCTCAGTGCGCTTTGTAGAAGGTGGTATTCGGGTTCCGAACTTAAGCGAGCGCGACGTCGCGGGGGCATGCGCGCAGCTCGTCAACCATGGCGTGCCCATCTACCAAGTGCTAAGAACGCACCGCAGTCTCGAAGAGATCTTCATTTCGATTACGGGACGAGGTGGCTTGCAATGATGCTGCAGAATGAATATGCCAAGATGCGGCATACCCGGATGCTGCCGCTTGCCCTTGCTGTCACGCTCGCCATCGTTGCCTTTTCCAGTATGAATCTGGTGGGTGAGCACACCGCCGAACAATTTCAGCAAGATCCGCATAGTCAATGGGGCGGGCATCTCCTTGGCTACATCATGGTGACGGCTTTCCTCACTCCGGTGCAGGTGGCATTGTTAGCCAGCCGCGCAGCCGATGTAGAGCATCTCCACGGCGGCTGGCGGCTCAATTCCATCGCCGGGTACCGCCGCGGTGGTCTGCTCCGCGCGAAGTTCGCAGCTTTAGCCCTTGTCCTAGCCGCAGTAAAGGTAGTTGAATTGCTCGCGGTCTTGACCACTCCATTCCTCTTTGGCGCACAGTCGATTGATTCACTCGGCACATGGGTTCTCACAGCAGCTGGTCTATATGGAACCTCGTGCGCACTGATGGCGATTTTCTTGTGGCAGGCAGCACGCGTGGAATCCCAGCTCGTGGTGCTCAGCACTGGGGTAGTAGGCGGCTTCCTCGGTGTGGCAGGAATGCTTTCCCCAACCGCGGTCACGCTCATTAATCCCTTCGGCTACTACGCAGTCTTATCCCCATTTACTTTCCGCCCCGAAGGCCTAGTGAGCATCGAACCACTGTGGATTCCATGGGCACTTTTCATCGCCGTTGTAACCGTCATCTTCACCGTGCTTTGTCGCACGCTTGATTCCCAGGAGGAATAAGTTCATGTTTGCTATCGACTTGCTGAAATTTCGACGCTCCTACGTATGGGCTGTCACCTTCCTCGTGCCGTGTATAGCAGTCGGCATTGGTGCCGCGAATTATCACGCCAACTTGGCGGTACTTAATGCCGGATGGGCAAGCTATCTTTCCCAAGCAACGCTGTTCTACGGCCTTATCTTTATGACTGTGGGAGTGGCCATCATCGCTGCAGCTGCCTGGCGTCTAGAACACCGCAACCACAATTGGAACACTATTTTGACCTCACCGCGCTCGGCGGGAGAAGTAGTCGCGGCTAAGTTTTTCTCCATCATGGTCCTCATCGCGCTAATGCAGGCGGTGTTCATTGCGCTGGCATTAGGCATTGGACGCGGCTTAGGTATACAGGGAGAGATTTCGCCTCTCAACTTGAGCGCGCTGTTCCTAGCAATCATCCCGGCGTTCGCAGTCGGGGCCTGGCAATCCTTCTTCTCGATGATCTTTCGCAGCTTTGCCACGCCCGTGGCGATTTCACTTGTGGGCGCGATTGCCTCAGTTGGAATTCTCTACAGCGGTATTCGGCTCATCCCGATGCTGCTGCCACCGGCTATGGTTACGTCGACGATTTCGCTCGGCAGTACCGCCTTCGGCGCAGATGACACTCCTGATGTGTGCGGTATCGCGTTCAGGATGGCTGTTTCTATCTGCTTCGTCATCGGAGCTTGGATTGCATCTGTTGTCTGGCTGCGAACCCATGACGTTGAGGCTTAGGCCGCATCCTTGGGACTCTTGCTTGTGCCACAGATGCAAAATGCCCTCGCGTCCCTCCGCAGCTTAGTGCTAACGGGGGGAGGCGAGGGAGGCGTCGGCAAGCGCGTGTGTCTTGTCGCTTGCCCTTGGCTAGCGTGGCCTCTTAGTCGAGGTAGTCGCGCAGAACCTGAGAGCGCGATGGGTGGCGCAGCTTGGACATGGTCTTGGACTCGATCTGGCGGATGCGCTCGCGGGTGACGCCGTAGACTTGACCGATTTCGTCTAAAGTGCGCGGCATGCCGTCGGTCAGGCCGAAGCGCAGGCGAACGACGCCGGCTTCGCGCTCAGACAGGGTGGTGAGCACGTCTTGGAGCTGATCCTGCAGGAGGGTAAAGGATACGGCGTCGACAGCGATGACTGCCTCGGAATCCTCAATGAAGTCACCCAGCTGGGAATCGCCCTCATCACCAATGGTCTGGTCCAGGGAAATAGGCTCACGAGCATACTGCTGGATCTCCAGCACCTTTTCCTCGGTGATATCCATTTCCTTCGCCAGTTCCTGCGGGGTGGGCTCGCGGCCCAGATCCTGCAGCAGCTCACGCTGGATGCGGCCCAGCTTGTTGATGACCTCAACCATGTGGACCGGGATACGAATGGTGCGGGCCTGGTCCGCCATAGCGCGGGTAATGGCCTGGCGGATCCACCACGTGGCGTAGGTGGAGAACTTGTAGCCCTTGGTGTAGTCGAACTTCTCAACCGCACGGATAAGGCCTAGGTTGCCTTCCTGAATGAGATCCAAGAAAGCCATGCCGCGGCCGGTGTAGCGTTTTGCCAGCGAGACCACCAGACGGAGGTTCGCCTCCAGCAGGTGGTTCTTTGCCTTGCGGCCATCACGGGCGATGGAACGCAGGTCGCGCTTTTCCATAGGAGAGAGCTTGGCGGCCTTATCGCCCTCAGCGCGTGCCTTTTCCATCTCATCCATGCGGTACTGCGCGTAGAGGCCAGCCTCAATGCGCTTTGCCAGGGAGACCTCCTGCTCAGCGTTAAGGAGGGCGACCTTACCGATCTGCTTGAGATAAGCGCGGACGGAGTCAGCAGAAGCGGTCAGCTGTGCATCCTTGCGCGCCTGGCGCAGGGCAGCAGACTCTTCCTCGTCCCAGACGGAGGACGAGTCCTCATCGTCGTCTTCTTCGTCCTCATCCGCATCGAGCTCGTCCTCAGCATCGCCGAACTCGTCATCGTCCATGTCCGCGCTATCCGGATCGAAGTCCGCGTCATCCTGGTCGGCGTCATCTACCAGCTCGTCCTCGAGCTCGTCAGAAGCGGTCTCGAGGTTCTCCTGCTTTTCTTCAGGAGCGGTCGCGGCCTTCTGCGCAGACTTGCGGACGGTCTTCTTGGCAGATTTCTTCGCAGTTTTGCGAGTCGTCTTCTTGGCCGTCTTCTTAGCAGTCTTTTTGGCCGTCTTCTTCGCGGTCTTTTTGGCGGTCTTCTTCGCGGTCTTCTTGGCCGTCTTTTTGGCGGTCTTCTTGACAGGGGCAGATGCCTCGGCGGCATCAGTGCCCTCGCCGAGAACCTGGTCTGAAGAATCAGTGGCTGCCACGTACGCCCTTTCGACTTGCTTGTGATTGAAAACAGCAAGGTTAGACAAGGTCCAACCTTTGGGGCCATGCTACGAGCTCGCCACATCAGGGCGGGTTAGGCACGCCGCGTGCTGTTTAGATTAAGGATCGACGGCCCAGTATAGATGATCTTGCCTTTAAGGCGGTTAACTGGGGTCGATTAGCTATGTGATTGCTGTTACGGCTTAAGGCCCTGCTGGGCTGCCATAGCCGCACCCACGATGCCCGCACGATTGCGCAACTGCGCTGGGGCAACGGGAGTAGAAGTGGTGAGTTTATCGCCCCACTTTTCCCACTTGCGGGAAATGCCGCCGCCAATGATGAAAGCGTGGGGATTGAAAAGTTTTTCGTATTCTTCCAATACTCGGTCAAGGCGCTTGACCCATTCCTTGTACTTCAGTCCCTCGCGCTCCTTTACAGCAGAGGACGCCTGGTGCTCAGCCTCGGCATCGCCGACCATCATGTGGCCCAACTCCGTATTAGGGAAGAGCTTGCCGTCCAGCAGGAACGCGGAGCCGATACCAGTGCCGAGGGTCAGGAAGATGACCGAGCCCGTGCGCGCCACCGCGTCGCCGTAGGCAACCTCGGCGAGGCCGGCAGCGTCGGCGTCGTTAAGCACCACGAAAGGCTGATCCAGGTACTGGGCGAAAAGCTCCTGCGCATCCACGCCAATCCAGGACTTGTCGATGTTGGCGGCACTGAGCACCTTCTGATCTTTCACCACGGAAGGCAGAGTGATACCCACCGGGCCCTCCCAGTTCTTTTCCGCCACAATCTGCGCGACGATCGTCGCCACGGCCTCCGGGGTGGACTTTTCCGGGGTAGCAATCTTTAGACGCTCGCCCACGAACTCGCCGTTTGCTAGGTCTACTTCCGCGCCCTTGATGCCGGAACCTCCGATGTCGATGCCAAAAGAGTGCTCCGCCTGGGCTGGGGCGGCGTGGTTTGCGGTGCTGGTTTCAGCTGTAGTGCCAGTCATAGGCATCAAGTCTAGGCAAATGCATAATTGTTGGCATGGCTAGCTTTGATAGGGATGTAATTAACGTCGAAGAGCTGCGCGATTTCGCCGCGGCTACTGCCCGTGCCGCCGCAGCACGTATTCGCACGCAAAGAGCGGCGCTTATCGACGCCGACGGTCTCGCCGCGCACACGCAGACGAAGTCGAGTGCGGTGGACCCCGTCACCGAGGTGGATCAAGCAACTGAGCGTTTTATCACCGAGCAGATCGTCTTCGCGCGTCCTGGCGACGGCATCTTGGGCGAGGAAGGCGCAGACGTTTTAAGTAGCACCGGCATTACCTGGATTGTCGATCCCATCGATGGCACCGTGAACTTCCTCTATGGCATCAATGAGTATGCGGTGTCCATCGGCGCCGCCGTGGATGGCGAGATCGTCGCCGGCGCCGTCATCAACGTAGTGCGCGGCGACCTCTACTCGGCGGCCCTGGGCTACGGCGCCACGCTAGAAACGTCCGCTGGCACTCTACGAAAGCTTCACTGCCGCACCGAAACTGATCCTGCGCTAGCCCTGGTGGCAACGGGCTTTGGGTATGCAGCGGGGCGTCGCCAAGCGCAGGCGGAGTTGCTTTGCCGACTGCTTCCGCAGGTACGTGATATTCGTCGCATGGGCGCGGCCGCGCTCGACTTGTGCCGCGTGGCGGAGGGAAGCGTCGACGCCTACTACGAGCACGGAATTAACGCCTGGGACTGCGCCGCCGGTGCCATCATCGCAGCTGAAGCCGGAGCTGTAGTTAATCGCCCAGGATTGAATAAAGGCGCAAAAGACGGCGAATTAACCTGGGCCTGCGGGGGTAGCCTGGCCTCGGCATTTTCCCAGCTTCTCGAAGAAAATGGTGCCCTAGAGCCACTGCGGGGGTAGGAATCTGACCCGCCTGCGGCGGGGCGAGTATGACATCGCAGCAAATGTGTTTTAGGATGCGCACGATAAATACCTATCCCAACCACATGACTAATAGGGGCGTACACTATGGCCACCGATTATGACGCACCGCGTCGCCGTGTAGAAGACGAGCTGGAAGCCGACTCTCTCGAAGGTCTGAAGGCTGCCGAAACCGACAACAACGGCATGGACGACGATGGAGAAATCGTCGAGGCTTTCCAGCCACCGACAGTGGATCTCACCGGTGAGGAACTCAACGTCACCGTCATCCCGCGTCAGGAAGACGAGTTCACCTGCTCTTCCTGCTTCCTGGTGCAATCCAACAAGCGCTTGTCCCACGAGGAAGACGGTCAGCCGATCTGCCTCGACTGCGCATAGGCGAGAAAAACAAATTCCCCTCTGCGGGCGACTTACCCTTTGGAGCAATAGTTCCTTTCGGAGCAATAACTTGGGTAAGCGGCGCAGAGGGGAATTTTTATGTCTTGCTGCCTTTAGGGAGCTTGCGGCTCTTAAGTGTTAGGGCGATCTGCCGGATCTAAGAAGGCATTTAGCACCTGCTGTGGGTTCTTGGTGGCAACGAGCCAGTACGGAGTTGGATCCTCTGGATCATCCAGAACCAGCATCACGTGCTCATCGATCCAGCCATGCGTGACCAGGAAGGCGGCTGGGTCGAACTGCGGTCCAAGGGCGCTGCGGCGCGCCGACTTTGGCACCACCATGGAGCGCTGCACGACATCGTGGGGAAGCTGCGCGTCTTTGACCACGAGCCAGCGGGTGCCATCAGCATCCTTTTCCACGCGCAGGACGGTGCCGGACCAAGAAACCATGACCCAAATTGCGATGGCGCTTAAGACCACGGCCGGGATGATGATCCACCAAATATTGCGGTTCAGGCTGACCGTCGCGGTGGTAATCGCCACGACGAAGGCTGCCATGAACCAGAAATACCACGGCACCCATTGGCGCTCGCTGTAGAGGACCTCCGGCGCGGGGCTGCCTGCTACGCCGGCTGCGGTTTGGGAAGCGGAAGCAGAATTCTTAGACACGGGAAGTAAGTGTAGTCACTCAGGCCCTGCTTTAGCGAAGCCGTTGTGACACCACGGTAGGCTAGTGCGGGTGAATGAGACGAACCCATTAATCGATCCTGCAAGCCCCTTCGGCCCTGTCAAGGTACGCCGTCTGGATAAGGAGCTGCCGCTGCCGCAGCGCGCACACCGTGGCGACGCCGGCGCTGACCTCTGCGCGGCAGAATCGGTCGACATCGCCCCGGGCGAGCGCGTCCTCGTGGGAACCGGCATCGCGGTCGCACTACCGCTGGGCACCGTTGGCCTTGTCCACCCGCGCTCCGGCCTGGGCGCCAAGCACGGTGTTTCGGTGGTCAACACGCCGGGCACCATCGACGCCGACTACCGCGGCGAAATTAAGGTCTGCTTGATTAACCACGACCTGCACGAGACTTTCCACGTGGAGCGCGGCATGCGCATCGCGCAGCTGCTCATCCAGCGCGTGGAGCTGGTCGATTTCGAGGAAGTCGAAGAACTCGACGAGACCGTGCGCGGCACCGGCGGCTATGGCTCCACTGGTGTTTAGGTAGCGCGCGAGAAAAGTTTGGAGAACAATTATGCCTATGTGGCCTTTTTCTAAGAAGAAATCTGACTCCCAAAGCGATGAAGCCCAGGACCTTGAAACCCGTAATAAGGCCGAGGATCTCAGCGCGGCCGATGAAACTTCGGCGGCAGATGATGCTGCGCAAAGTGACGCTTCAGCTGCGCTTAGCGACGCCCCGTCCGGCCCAGAGGGCTTCAAAGCCTACAGCGTCGAGCACGACGCCGTGGGCGGCGAGATGGGTCCTTTTGACGGCGACCAAGTAAATATCCAGGACTTCGACTTCGAGGACTTCTCGGTAGGCCTTTTGGATTTGGGCTCCATGCGCATCCCGCTGCCAAAGGGCACCCAGGTCCAGGTGGAGATGGGCGAGCAGGGCCCGAAGATGCTCCACATCGTTAGCCAACATGGCCGCATGACGCCGGTTGCTTTTGCGGCGCCGCGAAAGCCGGGTCAGTGGGCTGAATCCGCGACGGACATCATTAATGGTCTCACCCGCGATGGCTTTGAGGCCCACGGCGAGGATGGCCCATGGGGCACCGAGATCGTCGGCACCAACCCGAATGGTGAAATCCGCATCATCGGCGTCGACGGCCCGCGCTGGATGTACCGCCTGACCCTTGCCGCACCGGCGGGCAAGCAGGAACAACTCGCAGAGCTTGGCCGTGAGGTCTTCGCCCGTACCTTTATCTATCGCGGCGAGGATCCGATCCTGGCTGGCAACTCTTTGCCGGTGACCTTGCCACAGCAGCTGGCCGAGCAGGTGCAGCAGGCAATGAAGCAGCGTGCCGAGGGCACCAGCGCCGATGGCGCAGACGCCCAGCGCACTGATTCTGCAGCAGCTGAAGCGGAGGCTGAGGCCAAGGCACAGCTGGATGAGTTGAACAAAGAAGAAAGCTAACGTGACGAAACCCGATAGTTCTAACGGCGCATCCGCGTCCAACGCGTCCAACGACGGAACCGCAACTACTGAGCAAGAGCCCACCCTTCTGGAGCAGATGGGCGGGCTTTCCGGTCTGGTATCTGCGACACTGCCCGTGGTGGTTCTCATTCCGGTCAACAACGTGTGGGGCTTGGGTCCTGCCTTGTTGGCCGCGCTTGGTGTTGCCCTCCTTATCGCCGTCTGGCGCATTGCCCGCAAGGAAACCCTGCAGCCTGCTATCTCCGGCCTGGTGGGCGTGGGCATTTGCGCCGCCATCGCGTGGTTCACGGGCGATGCAAAGGGCTACTTCCTCTACGGCATCTGGATGTCGCTGCTGTTTTTCATCGTGGCTGCCATCTCAATCGTGGTGCGCTGGCCGCTGGTCGGCGTCATCTGGAAAGGCATTAACGGCGAGGACATGCGCTGGCGCACCGTGGCGCCAGCCCGCCGCGCCTACGCCATCGCAACTGCCGGCTGGGCAGTGATCTTCCTGGCGCGTTTTATCGTGCAAAACGCCATTTACAACGCCGACAACACCACCGCGCTCGGCGTCGTGCGCATCCTGATGGGCTGGCCTCTTACGGGCCTGGTTACCTTGTTGACCATCTGGATGGTCCGCCGTGCCAACGCCGCTGTCGAGGAAGCCATGCCAGCAGAGGAAGCAGAAGCACCCGCTACGTCCTCTCCGGCCGCGTCCGCTGAGGAGGCTATTCGTGACTAGCCCGGAGGTAACGATTACTAAGGGCGAGACTTTCGACGTCACCGTTGAGCGCATGGCACACGGCGGCGTGGGCATCGCGCATGCTGCCGACGGCCGCATCGTCTTCGTCCACGGCGCATTCCCCGGCGACGCCGTGAGCGTTATCGCCCGTAAGGTCAAGAAGTCCTTCATTGAGGCTGACCTCGTGGCCGTGAATACCGCTGGCTCCCTGCGTGTGGAGTCCGCCTGCCCGGCGGCTGCACAGGGCGCTGGCTGCTGTGACTTCCACGAGCTGGATCCGGATAAGGAATCAGAGATCAAGACCGAGGTCTTGACTGAGCAGCTGCGCCGCGTGGCCAAGCTGGAAGCAGATGAGCTCGAACGACTCAACATTGAAACCCGCGAGCTTGCCCCACAGCGTGGCTGGCGCACGCGCGTGCGCCTCGGCGTGGACCAGGAGGGCCGTGCCGGTCTGCGCAAGCGTGGCTCTACCGAGCTCGTCACCGACGTCGCCTGCACCCAGCTGGTGCCGGGCCTCGTCGACGGAATCGTAGGGGAGAACGCCCGTCGGTTCACCCCGGGTGCTGAAGTCATCGCCGTGATGGACAGCGAGGGAAACCGCCACGTCGTGGAATCCCGCCGTGCCCCGCGCGGGCGCCGCGTCGAAACCGTCCGCGAAGTCATTGAAGGCACCGGCACCGTGGTCGAGCGAGTAGGCGAGCACGCCTTTACCTTCCCGGCCACCGCCTTTTGGCAAGCTCACCGCGCCGCACCCGAGGCCTATACCTCGCTCGTGCGCGAGTGGCTCTCTGCTTCGTCAGCACCGGCGGATTCTTCTGGAGAATCCGCTGTGGCCTGGGACCTCTATGGAGGCGTGGGCCTTTTCGTGCCCGCGCTGCACGACGCCCTGGTAAGCAGCGGAGCGGCCGAGAAACCTGCAGACTTTGCCTCCCCGCAAATTTACTCCGTGGACTACTCGCCGGCAGCAGCTGCCACTAAGCAGGATTGCCTGGCGCCGTACTCCGTGGAGTTCCGCAGCGCCAAGGTGGAATCATCTGCGGCGCAGCTGCCCGCACCGCGCTTCGTGGTCCTTGACCCACCGCGCACCGGTGCTGGAGACGACGTCGTAAGTTCCGTCGCTAGCGCCGCACCGCGCAGCGTCGTCCATGTGGGCTGCGATCCAGCAACCTTCGCTCGCGACATCAAGGCGTGGAAGCAGGCCGGCTATGAACTCAAACGCTTGACCATGCTCAACGCCTTCCCCGGAACGCATCATTTCGAGACAATGGCGTTGCTACAGCCGCATAAATAGCCTTGCCCCAGCCGCCGCGGCTAACACCCAAGCTAATTCGAGGATTGCCGCCCTTAGCGCAGGAACGGGTACGGTAGAAAAGAAAAAGAACTGACAAGAAGGAGAAGAAGGCCGCTCCATGACCATTCTGGATACCATTGCGTCGCCTCGCGATTTGAAGGCTCTCTCCCCAGCACAACTGCGCCAGTTGGCTGATGAAATTCGTCAACGTCTGATTGAGAAGGTCTCCGTCACCGGCGGCCACCTAGGGCCTAACCTGGGCGTCGTGGAGCTGACCGTGGCCATCCACCGCGTGTTTGACTCCCCGCGGGATGCCATCGTTTTCGATACCTCCCACCAGTCCTACGTGCACAAGATGTTAACGGGGCGCACCGATCAGTTCGATACCCTGCGCCAGAAGGACGGTCTTTCCGGCTACACCGATCGCGGCGAGTCTGAGCATGACTGGACCGAGTCCTCCCACGCTTCTGCCGCGCTTTCTACCGTCGATGGTTTGTCCAAGGCCTTCAAGATCAAGGGTGAGAACCACCGCAACGCCGTGGCCGTCGTGGGCGATGGCGCGTTGACCGGTGGCATGTGCTGGGAAGCGCTCAACAACATCTCGGCCGATAAAGAACGCAACGCCGTCATCATCGTCAACGACAACGGCCGTTCCTATTCGCCGACCATCGGCGGTCTATCCGAGAACCTGGGTCGTATCCGTGCCCAGCATGGCTACGATGAGATCATGGAACAGGGCAAGAAGCGCCTGAAGTCCATGGGCTGGGTAGGCGAGCGCACCTTCGATGCGCTGCATGCCATCAAGGACGGCGTGAAGTCCACCGTCATGCCTACCGAGATGTTCCCAGAGCTTGGCATTAAGTATGTTGGCCCCATTAACGGCCACGACATCGACGCCGTGGTGCGCGCGCTTTCCTACGCCCGCGACTACGACGGCCCAATCATCGTCCACACCGTAACGGAAAAGGGTCACGGCTTTGCCCCAGCCGTCAACGAGCCGAAGGATCAGATGCACTCCACCGGTGCCATCGACCCAGTCACCGGCGTGCCAAAGGGCCAGAAGCAGCCGGGTTGGACCGCAGCTTTTTCCGAGGAGCTCATTAAGGCGGCAGAGAACCGCAAGGACATCGTGGCGATTACCGCTGCCATGGCAGGTCCTACCGGCCTCGCGCCTTTTGAGGAGCGCTTCCCAGAGCGCTTCTTCGACGTCGGCATCGCAGAGCAGCACGCCATGGCTTCGGCCTCTGGCTTGGCGCTAGCCGGCATGCACCCGGTGGTTGCTATCTACTCGACCTTCCTGAACCGTGCCGTGGACCAGGTCATCATGGACATCGCGTTGCTGAAGCTGCCGGTGACCATCGTCCTGGACCGCGCTGGCGTCACCGGCTCCGACGGCCCTTCCCACAACGGTGTGTGGGATATGGCCCTGATGAGCATCGTCCCAGGCATGCGCATTGCCGCTCCTCGCGACGGCGCCCGCCTGCGCGAGCTGTTCAACGAGGCCCTCGAGGTCAACGACGGGCCCACCGTCGTGCGTTTCCCCAAGGGCAACCTGCTTGATGACATCGAAGCAGTGGACCAGCTTTCCGACGGCGTGGACATCATCTACTACAACGATGCTGAGGAAGCTGCTTCCGATGTCCCAGACATCCTGCTCGTTGCCATCGGCGCGATGAGCACCCGTTCCCGCAACGCCGCGAAGCTGCTCGAAGAGCGCGGCTACAACGTCACCGTCGCCGACCCGCGCTGGGCGGTTCCGGTACCGCAGTCCCTGGTTGGCCTCGCGGCAGACCACGACCTCGTGGCCACTGTCGAGGACGGCATCATCCGTGGCGGCATTGGCTCCATGATCGCAGAGGCGCTGAATGCCGCTGAGGTGGATACGCCGCTGCGCCGCATGGGCGTTGCCAACTACTTCCCACGCCACGCAAGCCGCGGCGAGGTGCTGGAGGAAAACAGCCTCACCCCGGAGGAAATCGCCGCAGCCGTCGAGGATTGGCTGGGTACCATCACCGAAGGCTAGGACCTAGCTGCCGGAATAATCGAGCCCTTCTTCCAGAATCGGTTGAAGGAGCTCGATTTGCCATTCTCTGGCCCCTTCATCGCGCAGGAACGGCGCGATATCGCTTTCGTCCGTGACGAGTCCGCCTACGGAACCCTCGCGTCGTGCCTGCGGCGGGCAGCCAGCAGCCCACACCACCGCACGCAACGTGGCGGGCTTGATGATGATTTCCCACGGCATGCCCAATTCCTCACCGAGCTCTTCGCAATCGGTGCGCAGGTCCTGGAACACTTTCCACAGATGCGGGTGGTCCTTGTTCCACACCGTCTTGGAAGGAACGCGGGAAGGCTCCCGCTTCTTGCTCGGCCACTCGCGTCGATCTATCTCGCGCGCCTGTTGGACTACCGCCAGCCACTGCAGGCCCGCCCCGTGGCGCTTGCGCGGCACGCCCTTGATGCGGGCAAAATCGCGGGGAGAATCGGGCAGCTGGCGTGCGATCTCCACGAGCACGCGGTGCGGCAAGACGCGGTTTGGTGCGGTGTCAGTCTCACGGGCAGTCTTCTCCCGCTTGGTCCACAGCAGCTTCGCCACGACGAGTTGTTCCGACTTATGAAGGGCGTTGAGCCCCTTGAGCCCGCGCCAGGTACGCGGCGCCGGCTCCTTGATGCCGGCATGCTCGGCCACGATTGCCGCGAATTCTTCGTAGGCCCAGTCGAGCTTGTCTTGCTCAGCCAAGATATCGCGCAAGGCCTCCGCGAGCTCTAAGAGCAACTCGACGTCGAGGGCCGCATAGGCGCGCAAATCCAAGCTCAAGTTCGGTTCAGACCAGTCAGCATCGCCGTAGCCTTTTTCTAGCTCGACGTCGAAAAGCTCTGCAACCATGGAGCCTAAATTCGCATGCTCGAACCCCGCCATGCGGGCGGCGAGTTCAGTATCAAAAAGGGTGCCTGGGCATAGCCCCAACCAGGCCAGGCACGGCAAATCCGAGGGCGCGGCGTGGACTACCCACGCGGAATCATTAAGCACCGGCGCAAGCGCTGCCGTGAGCTGTTCGCGTTTACCCTCCGGTGCAAAGAGGAAGGTTCCGGCGCCTTTGCGGCGCACCTGAACCAAAAATGCGCGGTCATCATATCGATACGAGGACGCACGCTCAGTATCGATAGCGAAAGGGCCCTCGCCAGCTGCCAGCGCACTAGCCGCGGCTTTGAACTCCGCCGCGGTGCGCAAAACCTCTGGAGTGCCTTCCGCTGGTCTGGTCCGCAATTCAGTCATAGTAGCCAGCCTACAAGTCTGGTGTGACACGGAGCGGTAGTTAACGTCCGAGCTCTGTAACGCCCTCCGGTGGCAGGCCGGCGACGTTCGCGAGAACCTGGGCAAAGGCCTCAACGTGCGGGGTTAGGTTCAGATCCGCAGCAGTCCAGGAGGCGCGCATCTCCAGCTGGTAGGCGCGCGGTGGGCCGCCGATCTCGCCGTAACGGACAGAGGCGGTCGAGGTAACCGTGCCGCCCAAGTTGGTGTGCGTTGCGCCGTTGGCCTCCATGGCCTCGTTGAGCCACTGCCAAGCGACGTCGGGAAGCAGCGGGTCACCCGCGACCGCATCGTCCATATCTGCCTGGATGTAGGCCACCAAACGCATGGCGCCTTCCCATGCCTCTTCGGCGCCGGGATCGTGCAGGAGGATAAGGCGGCCGAAGGCATCGCCCTCGGTGTCCGTTGGAACCACGTCGGTGCCTTCCGCGGCGTCGCCAATTTCCAGGCCAACAGCGTGGCTATACGGCGCCAGGCGCTGCGGCGGGCGAATGGTGCCCAAAGTGATTTCGGGGCGCAGCTGTGCCGCGTGCATGGAATCGACAGCGGCATTGAAGACGGTGGGCGTCGTTGCCTCTTCCTGTGCGGAAGTGGCCTTGGCTGCGGCGTGCTCGTGCAGGCTCATTGGGGCGCCTGCCGGGGTGCTCGAAGTTGCGTCGGAATTGCTCACGAGGTTCAAGCTATAGTTTTCGGCTCGGAATAGGGCGAAGGCGCGCCGGAACTTGGTGAGCTGCCCGACAAATGGGGCAGGGTGGTGGTAGGGGAAATGGAAATGGCCGCCTATCCAACTTATGATGGATAGGTATTTCAACATGAATCCGCTTTTCAAGGAGACGGTCCATTATGGCGAAGGTTAACTTCCAAGAGCTCAACGCAGTACAGCAGTATTCCCAACACGCGGTGTTCAAGGTCATCCCGGGTGCCCTGGGAACCGAGCGCGCGGACATCGTGACCCAGGCGCAGGAGTTCTTCACGGCTCTCGAAGCTGCAGGGAAGGTAACCGTCCGCGGAATCTATGATCTTTCGGGCATGCGCGATTCTGCCGATTTCATGATCTGGTGGCACGCCGAGCAGTTTGAGGACATCCAGAAGGCATTTGCGGACTTTCGCCGCGAGACTGTTCTCGGCCAAGTCTCTGAGGTGACCTGGGTGGGCAACGCCCTGCACCGTCCGGCAGAGTTCAACAAATCCCACCTGCCTTCCTTCATCATGGGTGAGGAACCAGGGGATTGGATTGCGGTCTACCCGTTCGTGCGTTCCTACGACTGGTACACCATGGATGAGGAAAAGCGCCGCCGCATCCTGATGGAGCACGGCATGCAGGCCCGCGACTACCCAGACGTGCGTGCGAACACCGTGCCATCCTTCGCGCTCGGCGACTACGAGTGGATCCTCGCCTTCGAGGCTCCAGAGCTAAACCGCATCGTCGACCTGATGTACCTGATGCGCTACACCGAGGCCCGCCACTACGTGCGCGAGGAGATTCCTTTCCACACCGGCCGTCGTGTCAAGGGCGTCGCCGAGCTCATCGCGGTGCTGCCTTAAGTAGGTTGCCTTAGGCTGCTGCCTAAAGCAACCTACTTAGGTATTTGGCAAACGCAGCCTAATCCTCGACGGGCTTTTCCTCGAGGTTGAGGCAGATCGAGTTGATGCAGTAGCGCTGATCCGTCGGGGTGTTATAACCCTCGCCAGTAAATACGTGGCCCAAGTGGGACTCACAGTTGGCGCACAACACCTCGGTGCGGGTCATGCCGTGTGAGGTATCAACTCTTTCGATGACGGCCTCTCCAACCAAAGGGGAGAAGAAGGAAGGCCAGCCACAGTGGGACTCGAACTTTTCCGTAGAGCGGAAAAGTTCGGCTCCGCAGGCCTTGCAGGAGTACACGCCCTCGGTGGTGGTGTTGGTGTACTCACCAACGTGAGGCGCCTCAGTGCCAGCTTGACGCAGCACACGGTATTCCTCGGCGCTTAGCCGGTTGCGCCATTCAGTATCGGCAATGAGCTTGAAATCAGTCATGCCGGGAAGTCTAGACCTTGGTCTCATTCTGCCGCCACCATCCGGCAACCGATGCGGCAATCAAAACAATCAGCAGGCCCCAGCCAATTGTTGCGCTGAACACGGCCATCCAGTATCCCGCGGTGGGCCAGGGCACCGAAGTCCACTTGACTGGCGCGAGGAATAAAAATGCCACGCACCACGCCGGGACGGTATGGAATACCGAACGCGGCAGAAAAACGGTAAAGACCAGCGGGATAAGCCACATGGAGTAGTACTGCTGGCCCAGCGAGGACAGGAAGAAGATTCCCGCCATAATTGCGCCTGAGGTGGTCAAAGCCCAGAACACCGGTTCCGTATCGCGCCATTTGAGTAGGCCCAGGATGCTAAACGCGCACGCCGCGGCGGCGGCGAGCCAAACGGCGTAGAACGGGGCGTCGCCAAGCCCAAAATAAGCCTGCACGCCCGGCCACGAGCTGTTGGCGAAGTCGCGCGTTTGCCCGAGATAAGGCACAAGCTTGTCCAGGTAGCCGCTGGCGCCCGGGGTAAGCGGCCAAGCGACGGCGTTGAAGATGACCGGCACCGCGACGCTTAAGGCGGCACTTAGCCACCGCTTCTTTACCAGCGTTAGGAATAGCAACGGCCCAAACTGGGGTTTGATGAGGATGGCCAAGCCCAACACCAGCCCCGCGATGATGTGGCTGCGGCGGCGCGTGTCCAAAATGCCCCAAAGGAATATCGCCATGGCCAAGAAGAGAATGCCGTTGATGTTGGTGAAGGCAAGGGTATTGGTCACTGACTCAGTGGCAAAAGCCAAGATGATGGAGGCCGGAAATTCCGGGCTGCGCAGGTTGCGTCCGACGAGTTTTATAAGGACAGCGAGGGCGCCGATGATGGCCAATGCATTGACCACAATGAAGCCGCAGCGCGCCACCGTTAGATCCATCCACCCTAAGGGCGAAAGTAAAAGCGTGGCGCCTGGATTGTAGAGATAGAGCGGATCGACATGCGTGTAGTCCTGCTCGTAGACGGGAATGCCTTGCAGGAAGCGGCGCATGGCCGAATGCACGGTAGTAAAGTCGTCGGTGGTGGTGCCGTTTAACGCGACGATGACAACGCGATGGAACACCAACAACAGTGCAATCGGCCAAGCCGCGGTTTTAAAAACCTTGATGCTTCGCGAGCCATACGAAGATTTTGTGTCCAATGGCAACGTGTCAGCAGCTGGAGAGAGACTCGGGGATTTCACGATGTGCAGTTTACGGGGCGTCTACTACGGCGTAGCGCAGAAACACCGTGCCGTCAGCGTCCGGGATTACGCTTTCAAGCGACAGGCTCAACGGCTGTGCATTAGCCGTTGCCTCATCCGGCGCGTGGACTAGCGGCTGGGAAACCGAGGGCGAAAGATGCGGGTCCAGGGTTAAATAAAGCTTGTCCACCATGCCTGCGGCAATGAAAAGGGAATAGATGCCTGGGCCGCCCTCGCAGCTGATGCGGGACCAGCCCTTCGCGCGAAGTGCCTCCACGACGGAAGGGATCGTGCCGTCACCAGTGCCTAGCAACGTGGCGCCGGCTTCCTCTAACCGCTTCGCCGCGGTGGTGCCTAGGTTCTCGTCTGGGGTCAAAATGATGGGCGGAGTTCCAACATTAAAAAGCTTCGACTCCACGTCCAAGTCAAGCGAGTTACTCATCACCGCAATGCGGGCCTTGCCAGGGGAGGAGCCCTCATAATCCTCGGCCTTGACCGTGCCTGAACCCACTACTGCGACGTCGGCCCATTCGCGCAGTGCTGCAAACAACGCGGCGTCGTTATCGTTGCCCATGGCATCCGAGGTGCCATCTATAGTGGCCGAACCAGAAAGGGTCGAGACCTCAATCAGGCGGATGCCCGGCTCGTCAGGGCCGACCAGCGTGGATACATCAATGCTTTCGCTCATGCCAGCCAGTCTAGTGGAGAAACAGCGGAGGAGATACAACAAAGCCGGCATCCTTCAATAAAAGATGCCGACTTTAAGAAAGCGGTGGTCCTAGCTGGGATTGAACCAGCGACCTTTCCGGTGTGAACGGAACGCTCTCCCACTGAGCTATAGGACCGCGGTGCGGTGTTGAATCTACACCTAGGGCGGCGGCAACTCCTAATCGGTCTATTGAAGAGAATTCTAAAATGACATTGGTGTAATTCGTTCGGTGAAAAGCGGTATCGAGCAGCGCTGTAAAAACAGCTAATTATCCTGCGGATTTGGAAACTTCGAAAGTGCGCGATAATGTTTCTACTCGCACCACGGCAGACGGTTGTTACACACAGCAGTTTGTATGATGCAATGCGGATGTAGCGCAGTTGGTAGCGCATCACCTTGCCAAGGTGAGGGTCGCGAGTTCGAGTCTCGTCATCCGCTCCAAGACGTTAATCGGTAGTTATTCTGGTTAGCGTGTTGACAATAAAATATCTGCGCGATTAGCTCAGTGGGAGAGCGCTTCCCTGACACGGAAGAGGTCACTGGTTCAATCCCAGTATCGCGCACAAGGCCCAGAAACGGGCTTAGAAAACCGGGCCTGGTTTTCGAATGCGGATGTAGCGCAGTTGGTAGCGCATCACCTTGCCAAGGTGAGGGTCGCGAGTTCGAGTCTCGTCATCCGCTCCAGCACACTTGTGTGTGAGGCGGTATCGCCACGGTGGAATGGCCGAGTGGTGAGGCAACGGTCTGCAAAACCGTGCACACGGGTTCGATTCCCGTTTCCACCTCAACTTTGACACGCTTTGGCGTGTCGAGCGCGATTAGCTCAGTGGGAGAGCGCTTCCCTGACACGGAAGAGGTCACTGGTTCAATCCCAGTATCGCGCACTAGGTGCTTAAAGCACCTAGTGGGGTTCGATAAGAATCCCAAATGCGGATGTAGCGCAGTTGGTAGCGCATCACCTTGCCAAGGTGAGGGTCGCGAGTTCGAGTCTCGTCATCCGCTCAAATAAGAACGCTCCTGTTCGGGATTCCTGACAGGAGCGTTTTCGTCGTGCACTTTGAAAGTTTCAAGAGCACTTATGACTCTTTAGCCCCTTTGGCATTACCTTGATGCGGATGAGCTGTATTCCAGTGGCGAAGAATGCAGCTCCTGCAGAGCTTATTGCTGCGCCGCTTGGAGTGCTCATGCATACTGGCACCATGAAACTGTTTCTTGCGTCCTACCTTCATCCGCAGCTGCGCGAATTCTTACACGGCAAAATCTTGTACATCGATGACGCTGCTGTGGGGATGGAAGAAGTGCCGTTTGCACAGAAGGAGCGGGAAGAAGTGGCTTCTATTGCATCCGACTTTGTTTCACTGACCGTTGCGAATACCACGCTTGAAGAGTTTGAGACTCAAGTAAAGAAGGCGGATTGTGTCTACGTCGCAAGCGGTAATGCTTACCGCGTACTGTATGAGTTAAAGAAGTCTGGTGCCTTCGAACTGCTTTCTGAAGCGGTTCGCGGCGGTTTGCCATATGCTGGCAGCTCGGCGGGTGCGGTCCTTGCCGGGCCATCGGTCGAACCGATTTCCGTTATGGATGATCCAGGTGCTGTTCCCGAATTGCATGATCGTACGGCTCTATCACTTACTCCCTATGTTGTAGTTCCTCACGCACAGGGAACTACTGGCCCATACACAATTTCGGTTATTAGTGAAACGGTTAAAAAGTACGGAAAAGACTGGAACCTGGTGCTTTTGCGTGATGGGCAGGCGCTGCTGATTAATGATGATTGCGTTGAATTGATCTAGAAGGTCCTATCTCGTACAGGCAGCCATACCCACCGGGCGTGGCGTCGATTGGCGGGTGCGTCAATTTCCACCTGGAGGCGTTAACCATTTACCGAAAATAGTGTGCATTAACACATTTCCTATGACACTGGGAACTAAGTCGAATGGGGCAGCGACTACTAAGGCAACCGCTGCTCGTTCAGTTTGTTGGTATCCTGATTTGCTTTAAGCAAGGCTTAGGTTATTGGCCATTGTTTCGGGTGCGGTTATAGCATGTATTTACCCATTCGCAAGCCATGCAATTCGAGGAGAAAACTATGCACTTTCGTCGCTCCACCAGTCTGTTTGCGCTCGGTGCTGCCGCGTCCATGCTCGCCATGTCCGCGCCTGCAGCCTTGGCACACGACTCTGTGATCGGCGGCAATGTGGTCAGTGATTCTCCGCTGCAGGAGTTTCCGGAGGAGATCACTCTGGAGTTTTCCGCAGTACCTAGGGACGACTTCAACACCTTCGCCGTCACCGACACTAAGACGGGCGAGGTGCTTTTCGACGCCGAGCCCGAAATCAAACAGCGTGAGCTCACCATCGAGGTTCCGGACGATGTAAAGCCGGGACCTGGCGAGTACCAGGTGGGCTTCCAGATCACCTCCTCGGACGGGCATGCAACCCGTGGTTCCGTTCCGTTTAGCGTTGCCGGCTCTGCCGACGGCGCAGCGGGCGATGCCGCAGACGGCGATGACGCGAATGACGCTGCTGCTAAACAAGAT
Organism: Corynebacterium sp. HMSC08C04; assembly: GCF_001807495.1. Lineage (NCBI taxonomy): Bacteria > Bacillati > Actinomycetota > Actinomycetes > Mycobacteriales > Corynebacteriaceae > Corynebacterium > Corynebacterium sp. HMSC08C04. Next base: position 228,010 of record NZ_KV789229.1, read on the forward strand.
GAAACCAACTCCGAGGGCCTGCCGCCCGCCGCACTGTGGGCGCTGGGCATCGTCGGTGTTCTGGCTATCGTCGCCGTGGTCATCATGGCCGGTGCAAAGATGCGCCGGGCAAATGACCTGGACTCTTAAAAACCACCCCTTTTAAGACGCAGGCAAGGCACAAATAAAACGAGTGCCTTCGCGCCTTAAAGCTTGGACAAGAAAGACATCTAATGATGAAGATGCGTAATATCGTTGTTTCTGCCGTTGCCGTCAGCGCACTCTGGCTGGCTGGCTGCTCCAACAGCGAGCAGGATTCCGGTGCCGAAAAGGAAGCTGCAACCAGCGCGGCTCCGGCAAGCGCAAGCGCCTCCGATAAGCAGGCAGGCGATGTCACCATCGAGGACGGCGTGGTTCGCGCCATGGCTGAGGATGCGGAGATGACTGCCATCTTCGGCACCATCCATAACGATTCCGACAAGGACATCACCGTCACTGGCTTTAGCTCCTCCATCGACGCCGAGATGAACCAGGTGCACGAGGTTGTTGACGGTGTAATGCAGGAAAAGAAGGGCGGCCTGAAGATTCCGGCCGGTGGCACCGCAGAACTCAAGCCAGGCGGCGAGCACTTCATGCTGATGGGTGTGAAGGAACCAGTCATGGCGGGCGAGACGGTCAAGGTCACCCTCTTGTTTGAGGACGGTTCCAAGGTCGAGGCCGGTGAGGTGCCGGTGCGCGAAATCGGCGCCGGCGATGAGAACTACGGCGACATGTCTGGCATGGATCATGGCTCTATGGACCACGGCGACATGTCGGGCATGGATCACGGTTCGATGGATCATGGCTCTATGGACCACGGTTCGATGGAGCACGGCGAGCACTCGCACCACTAAAGGCTAAAGCCGACGCGCGGGTGGATTACTCACGCGCCAGCATTGGAATGAGTAGTAGGGAAAAGAACATGGATGAGTCCTTAAAATCTGCATCTTCCTCCGCGCGTGAGACCACGGAGTTTTTGAGCCGACGCGGCCTGCTGGTTGGCGGCGCCGTCGCGGCCAGCGCGGTGGCGGTGGCCAGCTGCGCTTCACCTTCTCGCGACGATTCTGACTCTGGGTCTGGTGCGGCAGCTGCTGCTGGGCAGCCAGCGCAGGATGAAGCAGCCGAGATCATGGGCGATAATATCGTCGCATTCGATGGCGAGCACCAGGCCGGAATCGAGACCCCGCCGCAGGCACACGTGGCGCTCGTGGGCTTTGACTTAAAAGATTCCACCACCAAGCGAGGCGCCAAGGCACTGATGCGGTTGTGGACTGAGGACGCACGCCGACTGTGCACCGCAGAAAACCCCTTGGGCAGCCTGGAGCCGGAGCTAGCGCAAACCCCGGCTAGCCTTACCGTGACCTGCGGTTGGGGAGAAGGCTTCTTTGCCCGGACGGGCGTCGCCAAGCCGGAGTGGCTCCGGGATGTGCGCGCGTACAAGCGCGATAAGTTGCGCCCGGAATGGGGCCAAAGCGATGTGGTGCTGCAGATTTGCAGCGATGATCCGCTAACGGCGGCGCACGTGATGCGGCACATGACCCGTGCGGGTGCGAGCTACGTGGACACCAAGTGGGTACAGCAGGGCTTTGGTCATGCCAACGGCGCCGCGAAGAAGGGGGAGACCGCGCGCAATCTCTTCGGGCAAAAGGATGGCACTGTCAATCCGCACACTCCAGAGGAATTCCGGGAGCAGGTCTGGATCGATAAAGGAAAATTCGCCGGCGGCAGCGCCATGGTCGTGCGCCGAATCCACATGAATCTGGACGCGTGGGAAGAGCTTGACCGCGCTTCCAGGGAAAACTCCACTGGCCGCAAGCTGGACTCCGGTGCGCCGATGCACGGCACCGAGGAATTCGATGCCGTGGACCTCAACGCGCGCGATAAGTTCGGATTGAAGGCAATTGACCCGGCATCCCACGTGGCGCGCGCCCATCCGCCGAAGGACCATCCGGAGCAGAAGATTCTGCGCCGGCCGTTCAACTACAACCTCCCACCGAGCGCGGAAAACCCAGGTGAGCTGTCTAATGCAGGGCAGATTTTCATCTGTTATCAAAAGGATCCGAGTAAGCAATTTGAGCCCATTCAAGCCCGCCTTGATGAGCAAGATTTGCTCAATACGTGGATTACCCACATCGGCTCAGCCATGTACTTTGTACCGGCCGGTACCACCTCTAACTCCTACTGGGGCGAGTCGCTTCTTGAGGGTTAAGCGGGGTAGAATCTTTCGCTGTAACTCTACGATTAGCTTTGGTCGGCCAGGTATGTCGATCGAAGCGTGAGCGCATAAGGAGCGCAAGTCTAAATGGCGGAAATGATTCCAGCTGTACCGGTGAACTACGAGCCTTTTAAGGTGCCAGCAGGCACTGCCGTAGGCGCAGCAATGCGGGAGCTCGAGCTTCCAAACAAGGGCCCAGAGGCAGTCGTCGTCGTACGCGGCGCCGATGGAGCTCTCTACGATCTCTCGCATACGCCGACTGCCGACGCCGAATTCACCCCAGTTGCAGCAAGCGAGGAGGACGGCCGCGCTGTCATCCGTCACTCCACTGCACACGTGATGGCACAGGCAGTTCAGGCTGAGTTCCCGGGTACCAAGCTGGGTATCGGTCCGGCCATTGAAAACGGCTTCTACTTCGACTTCCAGACCGCCGAGCCTTTCACGCCGGAGGATCTGAAGAAGATCGAAAAGCGCATGAAGAAGATCATCAAGACTGGTCAGCGCTTTGAACGCCGCGTGTATTCCTCCAACGAGGAAGCAGAGGCGGCACTTACTGAAGAGCCATTCAAGCTGGAGCTCATCCAGGACAAGGGCAACGTTGACCCAGACTCCGATGAGGCAGCAGAGGTTGGAGCAGGCGATCTGACGCACTACGACAACATCAACCCGCGCACCGGCGAGGTGGAGTGGTTCGATCTCTGCCGTGGTCCGCACCTGCCAACCACCAAGTACATTCCGGCGTTTACCTTGACCCGTTCCTCGGCTGCTTATTGGCGCGGTGACCAGTCCAAGGCTGGTCTGCAGCGCATCTACGGCACCGCTTTCGAGTCCAAGGAGGCCCTCGAGGCCTACCAGCACATGATTGCGGAGGCAGAAAAGCGTGACCACCGCCGTCTGGGCCAGGAGCTTGACCTTTTCTCCTTCCCGGATGAGATTGGCTCCGGCTTCCCGGTCTTCCACCCGAACGGCGCCATCGTGCGTATGGAGATGGAAGAGCACTCCCGCCGCCGTCACATTGAGGATGGATACTCCTTCGTCTCCACCCCGCACCTGACCAAGGGTGACTTGTTCAAGAAGTCTGGCCACCTGGACTTCTACGCAGACGGCATGTTCCCGGCCATGGCTTTGGACGGCGAGTATGACGAGGACGGTAACTGCACCAAGCAGCCGCAGGATTACTACGCGAAGCCGATGAACTGCCCGATGCACAACCTCATCTTCGCTTCCCGTGGCCGTTCTTACCGCGAGCTGCCGCTGCGCCTGTTCGAGTTCGGTACTGTCTACCGCTACGAGAAGTCCGGCGTTATCCACGGCCTGACCCGCGCTCGTGGCTTTACCCAGGATGACTCCCACATCTACTGCACCCCGGAGCAGTTGGAAGAAGAGCTGACCAAGGTTTTGGACTTCATCATTTCCTTGTTGAAGGACTACGGCCTGGATGACTTCTACCTGGAGCTTTCTACCAAGGATCCGAACAAGTATGTCGGTACCGACGAGATCTGGGAGCGTTCTACTTCCATCCTGCAGTCGGTGGCTGAAAAGTCCGGCCTGGACCTGGTTCCGGATCCTGCAGGTGCTGCCTTCTACGGCCCGAAGATCTCCGTGCAGGCGCGCGATGCCATCGGCCGTACCTGGCAGATGTCTACCGTGCAGCTGGACTTCAACCTGCCGGAGCGCTTCGAGCTCGAGTACACCGCATCCGACGGCACCAAGCAGCGCCCGATCATGATTCACCGCGCGCTGTTCGGCTCCATCGAGCGCTTCTTCGGCGTGCTGCTGGAGCACTACGCCGGCGCATTCCCGGCATGGCTGGCTCCGCACCAGGTAGTTGGCATCCCGGTTGCAGACGAGTTCTCCCCGCACTTGGAGGAGATCGCTGCGAAGCTGCGCAAGCGCGGCATCCGTGCCGATGTGGATACCTCTGACGACCGCATGCAGAAGAAGATCCGCAATCACACCACCGGCAAGGTGCCTTTCATGCTGCTCGCCGGCGAGCGCGACGTCAACGCAAATGCCGTCTCTTTCCGCTTCCTCGACGGTTCGCAGGTCAACGGCGTGCCGGTGGATGAGGCTATCGAGCTCATCGCCGCATGGGTTGCTGAGCGCATCAACGAGCAGCCGAACGAAGAGTTGATTAGTGCACGACGCTAACGAGCAATACGTCGATTCCGGGGCAGGGGAACCAGACCGCCTTGAGCGGCTGTGGGCTCCCTACCGGATGGCGTATATCTCGAAGCGTTCGAAGGACCCCTTTGTTGAGGCTCCCAAGGGCAGCGATGAGGACGGGCTGATTATTGCCCGCGGTGAGTATGTCTACGCCTTGCTGAACCTTTTTCCCTATAACTCGGGACATTTAATGGTGGTGCCTTATCGCAAGGAATCCCAGCTGGAGAACTTGACTCTAGAGGAATCCCACGAGCTGATGGCCTTCGCACAGAAGGCGGTACGTGTTTTAAAGCGCGTGTCCAAACCGGAAGCAATCAACGTGGGCTTCAACCTGGGCAAGGCGTCTGGCGGTTCCGTGGGAGATCACTTACATTTGCATGTGGTTCCCCGGTGGGCCGGTGACAGCAACTTTATGACTGTCTTGGAGGGCACTAAAGTGTTGCCTCAGTTATTACAAGAGACTCGTGCCCTTTTGGCCCAAGGCTGGCGGGAGATCGATGAGGAGGATTCCAATGCTTAGCGTTCACGGGCGAAAGCCAGCGGCAGTCGTCGTGGAACCCGTGGCAAAGCTGTTTCTGAAGATGGGGCTGACCCCCAACGTGGTCACCATCGTCGGCACTCTTGTCACCATTGCTATCGCAGTCGTCTGCATTCCTCTGGATCACCTGTTCGCGGCAGCAGTGCTCTCTGGTCTCTTTGCGGCCTTTGACATGCTCGACGGCACGATGGCCCGCATGACCACGGGCGGGTCCAAGTTTGGCGCGACACTCGACGCCTCCTGTGATCGCATCACCGACGGCGCCCTGTTTTCTGCCATCTTGTACTGGCTGGTTTACGTCGATAACGCTCGCCCCATCCACGTGGTGGCCTGCCTCATCGTGCTGGTTTCTTCGCAGGTCATTTCCTATATCAAGGCCCGCGGCGAGGCTTCTGGCTTCAAGATGGTCGGCGGTCTGATCGAGCGCCCAGAGCGCCTCATCATCGGCCTGGCCGGTATTGGCTTGGAGGGCTTGGGTGTTCCCGACGCCATCGAGATCGCCCTGTGGATCCTTGTATTCGGTTCCATCTTTACCGTCATTCAGCGCATGGTCCAGGCTGCCCGCCAGGACACGAAGGCCCGTTTCACCCCAGACCTTTAAGGATTAATGCCTATGGCCCTTCTTCCTGGATTAGACCGTGAGCAACTGTCTGCCGCCGGCTACTTAGCAGGGTGGCGGCTGGTGCGTTTGTTGCCGGAGAAGTGGGCCAAGCGCCTTTTTGACTGGGGCGCAGACCGCGCCAGCGATGATGGCCGCGGCATGGAGCAACTGCGCCGAAACTTAGCGCGCGTGGTGGGCCCAGAAAACGTCACTCGCGAGTTGGTGCGCAATTCCATGCGTTCCTATATGCGCTACTGGCGGGAGGCATTCTGCCTGCCGTCGATCCATCAGGACCCGGATCTGCACGCCAAGCTGCTTTCCGGTTTGCAGGGCTTAGAGAACTTCGATGAGTCCATGGCCCGCGGCAAAGGCGTCATCTTGGCGCTTCCGCACACTGGCAACTGGGACATGGCCGGGGTGTTTCTGGTGGGCCACTATGGCCAATTCACAACGGTGGCAGAAAGGCTCAAGCCGGAGGTGCTTTTCGACGCCTTCGTGGACTTCCGCGAGTCCCTAGGCTTTGAGGTCATCGCTCTGACAGGGGAGAAGACCTCACCTTTTGGCCGGCTCAAGGAAGTCTTGGAAGCAGGCGGCGTGGTCTGCCTGCTGGCCGAGCGCGACCTCACTCGCACTGGCGTCACGGTCGACTTCATGGGCGAGGAAGCCAACATGGCTGCCGGCCCGGCCCGCTTGGCCATGGAAACCGGGGCGGCATTGCACGTGGTCCACTCCTGGTTCGAGGATGAAGGCTGGGGCCTTTCCGTCAGCCCGCAGGTGGAAGTCACCAATGTGCAGGAGACTACCCAACGCCTGGCCGATGGCTTCGCTGCGAACATCAAGGCCCACCCGGCGGACTGGCATATGCTGCAGCCGCAGTGGAACGCAGACGTTAAACGCCGCGCGGCCAAGGACAAGCGTACGTCCCAAGAAAAGCTCGAAGATAACGGTAAAAAGTAGGGAAGTAGGCAGTAGTGCGTATCGGAATCGTATGCCCGTATTCCTTTGATGAGCCAGGCGGCGTGCAGGCCCACATCCTGGATTTGGCCACCGTCTTTATCGAGCAAGGCCATCACGTGGAGGTCCTTGGCCCAGCAGCGCCGGAGACACAGCTGCCGAGCTTTGTTATGAAAGGCGGGCGCGCCATTCCGATTACCTACAACGGCTCCGTGGCCCGCTTGTCCGTAGGCCCGCAGGTAAAGCGCAACGCCAAGAAGTTTATCGAACGCGGCAACTTCGACGTGCTGCACATCCATGAGCCGAACTCGCCGAGCTACTCCATGGTTGCGTTGGCACAAGCCAAAGGTCCCATCGTGGCGACCTATCACGCCTCGGCTTCTAGCTCGCTCGTGTTGAAGCTGGCCAAGCCTTTCCTCACACCAATTCTGGAGAAGGTGCGCGGCGGCATCGCCGTCTCAGAGATGGCCCGCCGCTGGCAGGTGGAACAACTCGGCGGCGACCCAGTACTTATTCCGAATGGCGTGGATACCTCCGTGTATGCGGCTGCCCGCAAGCGCGTCGCTGCGCAACCAGACCAAGAAGGGCAGCCAGGGCAATCCGGGCAGAAGGTGCCCGAGATTGTGTTCTTGGGGCGTCTCGACGAGCCACGCAAGGGCCTGGATATTTTGCTGGAGGCCCGCACGATGGTGGACACGGACGTCAAGGTCACCGTCATGGGCGGCGGCCGCCCGCGTGAGGTCGAGGGCGTGGACTTCGTTGGCCGCGTGAGCGATGTGGAAAAGGCGGAGATCCTCGGCCGCGCTGATATCTATGTCGCTCCTAACACCGGCGGCGAAAGCTTCGGCATCGTCCTGGTAGAGGCGATGGCTGCAGGCTGCGCGGTGGTAGCTTCCGATCTTGAAGCCTTTGCCGCCGTATGCGACGCCGATTCTGAGACCCCAGCCGGAGCGTTGTTCCGCAACGAGGATGCCCGCGATCTCGCGCGGGTGCTCAACCTTGTCCTGCAGGACGAAGATAAGCGTAAAGCTTTAATTGAAGCCGGTACCGAGCGCGCTCGCACCTACGATTGGGACCATGTGGCCGCTGCCGTGATGCAGGTTTATGAGACTGTGCAGGACGGAACTAAGGTCCGCACCAAGTAGAAGCGGGCGTTGCCGCCCTTTACCCACAGCAGATTTAAGAGCAGGAAAAGACTATGGCAGTAGAACTGGTTATCGCGATCGTCGCGCTCGTGCTCATCTTGATGTGGGCCTATTTCACCGCGCAGCGGTTGAACTCCCTGCACATCCGCACGGATGCGGCTTTGGCGCAGCTGGAGGCCACCCTTGACCGCCGCGCCGCCGTCGTGGCAGCGCTAGCTCCGGAGCTGGAGGAGGTTGCCTCCCGCGCGGAGTCGAGCGAGCTTACCCAGGGCCATTTTGAGACGCGTTCGGCCCACGAGCGGGAGCTGTCTATCGCGGTCAACGAGCGCTTTGCCGAGCGTCCCGCATTGCTTGCCGACGCCGAGGGGCGCATCCACCTTGCTCATCGCTTCTACAACGAAGCGGTCAGCGATACCCGCTCGCTACGCCTACGCCCCCTCGTGCGCATGTTCCGCTTGGGCGGCACGGCACCGCTGCCGGAGTTCTTCGAGCTCAGCCAGCTGCGGATTACTGAGTAGTTCCTGCTACTGAGCTGCTTGCTTGGTAGAGCTAGTGTTTTCGCGCTTGAGCTCCAAGCGCAGCCAAGACAAAGCAAGGCTTGTCAACACGAGGACGAGCACGTTGCGCGCCAGCAACAAGAAGGCAGGGAAGAGGCCGTCGCGGCCCGCGTAGAGCACCGCGTCATAGTTGAACGGGTAGACCAGTGTGCCCAGTGCCGCCGCACCAAGCGTGCACAGTGCGAGGTTGCGCAGCACTTTACCTACTTTTTCGTCGATATGTTGATGCGCAACCGATGAGTCACGCGGCCAGGCATCCTTGAGCGCTATCGCCAAGATCGGGCCGAGCCAGGTGATGTACTGGGTGGAAAAGACCTTGTTGCTGATAAAAAGCAGGCAGATCATCGTGATGAAAAAGGCCAGCGTGCTGCGCGCACCCCAGTTGCCGTTGCGGAAGCGCATGAGTGCGAAGCCGATGGCGAAAAACAGCATCGCCAAGGTCAAAACGTTGCTAAGAACTAAGAGCGTGCTCACCCAAGGGCCGGTGATTTCAAAACTCTTGGAGGCAGCGTAGCCGATGGACCACGTGTCCGAGAAAAGATGTGAGGCAAATACCGGAAGTGTTGCGGGTATCGATTCCACCTGTAGTCCCCGTACTCCCTGGTAGCGCAGCGGGGAAATGAGGCGCTCGACGTCATTGAAGGTGATGACGAGCAGGCAGATGCCCACGATGGAAGCGAAGAACGCGCTAAGGCGCTGCCAAGTCGCACGGGCATCGAAGCGGCCAACCAGGCCTGCGGCGAGCACGCCGGGCCACAGCTTCATCGTGGTGGCAAGGCCAAGCAACGCCGCCGCAAGCCGCGAGTTGCGGCCAAGAAGCATTCCTGCGGCAGCAACTGCCAGAGCCGGAAAAATATCGAGGCGCCAGACAAAGACCTGACCCACTGCGGTTCCAAAGATAACCCAAAACCATGCGGCGACGAAGGCCTGCGGCTTGCGGCGCCAGCCGTGAAGCAAGACCATGAGGAAAGCGGCGTCGACAAGCAGGCACAGCCCTGTAAAAATACCGGTAAAGCTGGTCTGATTCGGGCCGCTCAACCAGCCGACGAGAATTGAAGGCCACGTGCCAGGGTGCGGGTACTCGGTCATATCCGAGGAGTTTGTCCCAAAACGCCCGGAGAAGTAATAGGAAATATCTCCTAGCGGGACGTTGTTCCATTGCAGCAGTCCGATGAGGATAAGCCGGAAACAAATCCAGCCAGTCCAAACTGCTGGAACGGAACGAAAAATTTTCACCTAAGTAATGCTATTAGATGTTCGACTCGATAGTGGATTCGACATCGACGGGTGGCCCGAGCATCAGCAGAACGCCAAAGACCAGCGCAATGACTACGACGAACACGCTCAGAGTGCGCACTGGGAAGCGCACTACCTGGGCCAAAAGCTGCTCGGCAAGGCCGTGCGGCTGCTCAGAATCGCTAAAGCGCCAATGCGGCAGGAACTTATCGTGCTTGTCCGCCCATAACGCAAACGGGAGCGCGGCAAAAGGTATGACCGAAACGATAAGCCCCAACATGCCCAGGCCAAAAGACCACTTGTTATTGATCCACACCATTACGCCCACGACGATGAAGCAGAGGAAACCAAAACCGTGGATACCGCCCGCGATAGGAGTTAGAGCCTCCGTCACGCCGGAGTACTTCAGAACCATAGAAAAAATAAGAAATGCCCACGTGAACATCTCAAGGTAGGCAACGACGCGGTGCAGGCGAGCAGGGCGGAGTAAAGTCATGCGGCATATCCTACGCGCTAGCCCGGCGCACAGGTAAAGTTGGCAGGGTTGCATGTGAAGAGCGCACGTTAAGGTTGCGCGTTGAGCAAAGAGGGGAGTCCCGCGTAGGTAATGGCTAAGGTGTGCGAGGTTATTGATCTAGCGCCGCTGAACGAAAAGGCTCAGGGTGATGTCTTTTCCGTGCCCATGGTTCCGTCCCAGATTGCGCGCACCTTTGGCGGGCAGGTGGTGGCCCAGGCGCTCGCTGCAGCCCAGCACACCGTTGAAGGAAAGCTCGTACATTCCTTGCATGGCTACTTCGTGGGCCCGGGTGATGCCGCAGCGCCTGCGCGCGCCGAGGTAGAGCGCGTGCGGGACGGCCGTTCCTTTGCTACCCGTCAGGTGCGCATCTTTCAAGACGATCGCCTGATTTTCCTGCTCAACGCGGGTTTCCATATCGCCGATGACTTTGGTCCTGAGCACCAGGACGCCATGCCGGAGGTTATGGGCCCGGAGGAGGCTGCCGCCGCCGGCGGTGGTGCTCCTTATTCCACCCGCATCATCCTGCGGGAGTGGGAAGACTGGGATATCCGTTTGGTCCCGCAGGAAAGCCGTGACCCTGAACTTGCCGAAGCCACAGGCGCTGGGTTCCGCTACGTGTGGTTCCGCAACACCTCGCAAGAATTCGCGGCGTCAGAAAGCAGCCAGGATGCCCACCGTGCGGCACTTGCCTATATGTCTGACATGACCTTAATCCGTGCTTCGCTGCTGCCACACCAAGGCGAGCAAGTACAGCTTGCCAGCCTGGATCACTCGATCTGGTTCCTGCGTCCAGTGCGTGTTAATGAGTGGTTGCTGTATGTGCAGGAATCACCATCCGCGCAGAATGCGACTGGTCTGGCCACCGGAAAGATCTTTAACCAGGACGGGGATTTGGTTGCCGTGGTGGTCCAGGAAGGGCTTACCCGAACCGTGCACGAGGGCATGCAGGTAGGCTCGCACAACGGCAATTGGCAAAACGTCTAGAAAAATATTCACTCAAACGCCGGAAAAACGGTGGGGGCTGTTTTCAACTGCTCTACGCCCGTCCGTATAATTGCAGGAAGTTTCATAGAGCCACAATGAAAGGGATGAAATGTCCGGACACTCCAAATGGGCTACTACCAAGCATAAGAAGGCTGCTAACGATGCCAAGCGTGGCAAGGAATTTGCCAAGCTGATTAAGAACATCGAGGTCGCGGCCCGCACCGGTGGTGGCGATCCGGCTGCTAACCCGACTCTCGATGACATGATTAAGAAGGCCAAGAAGGCCTCCGTGCCGAACGACAACATTGAGCGCGCCCGCAAGCGCGGCTCCGGCGAAGAGGCCGGCGGTGCCGACTGGGAGACCATCATGTACGAGGGCTACGGCCCGAACGGTGTGGCAATGCTCATCGAGTGCCTTACCGATAACCGCAACCGTGCAGCCACCGATGTTCGCACCGCAATGTCCAAGAACGGCGGCAACCTCGGCGAGTCCGGTTCCGTTGCCTACATGTTCTCCCGCACCGGCATTGTTTTGGTTAACAAGGGCGAGCTGACCGAGGATGACGTGCTGATGGCAGTTCTGGAAGCAGGCGCTGAAGAGGTCAACGACCTGGGCGAGAAGTTCGAGGTTGTCTGCCAGCCGAGCGATATCCCGGCAGTTAAGGAAGCCCTGGTTGAGGCTGGCATCGAGGTCGATGACAATGAGACCGACTTCCGCGCATCTGTTGAGGTTCCGCTGGGTGCCGCTGATGCTCGTAAGATCTTCCGCCTCATTGACGCACTGGAAGAATCTGATGACGTGCAGAACGTCTACACCAACATGGATCTTTCTGAAGAGGTTCTGGCTGAGCTCGAGCAGGACTAACATTTAGCCAGGCTCTGCTACTTCGCACCGCGCCTTATTCTCCGCCTCGCTTAGGCGATAAGGAGAAAAGGCGCGGTTGCTCGTTTTGGCCCCGCTCCATTTTTAGAACATGTGTGTGTATGATGTGGAAGGATCTTTTTTTCCTGAACTTCGCTCGGATTTCAAATCCAACTACCCACAGAAAGGCTTGCCGTGAACCTTGAAGGCTTGCGCGTCATGGGCATTGACCCAGGGCTTACCCGCTGTGGCCTTTCGGTAGTCCAGGCTGGGCGCGGCCGCGCGGTGATTCCCGTGGCAGTCGGCGTGGCACGTACGCCGAGCGATAAAGAACTAACCGAGCGTCTCCTGCGTCTTTCGGTGGCAGTTAAAGAGTGGATGGATGATTACCGTCCCGATGTCGTCGCTATCGAGCGCGTCTTCGAACGCGGTGAGGTCTCCACCGTCATGCAGACCGCCCATGTGGTTGGCGTGGTGGTGCTTGCTGCTGCTGAGCGCAACATCCCAGTGCACATGTACACCCCGTCTGAGGTAAAGAAAGCCATCTCCGGCAATGGCCGCGCCGATAAAAAGCAGATGACGGTAATGATTACCCGTATCCTTGGCTTGAGTGAAGCACCCAAGCCTGCCGACGCCGCCGATGCCCTAGCACTTGCCGTATGCCACTGTTGGCGTGCACCCGCTTTGGCCCGCGTGGGGGAGAGCACCGGCTCTTGGCCTAAGACCAGCGGCGTGAAGGGCCGGGCCAATAAGCCGCGGACATCGTCTGGTACGTAGCCGGGGCGCTGGCCAGCATGACGCTATCCAGACTCGCACTGCTTTACTTACTGTTTCATCGCTTTAAGTTTCATCCCGTCAAAATAAAGGAGCCCCACCCACATGATTGCCTCGCTACGCGGAACCGTGTTGACCATCGGCCTCGACCACGCTGTCATCGAATGCGCGGGCGTGGGGTATAAGTTTCTCGCCACCCCAGTAACTCTTGGAACCCTGCGTCGCGGGGAGGAAGCCACCGTGCTTACCTCCATGGTGGTCAAGGAAGATTCCATGACTTTGTATGGTTTCGGCAACGATGAAGACCGCGAGATGTTCCACGTGCTGCAGTCCGTCTCCGGCCTGGGGCCAAAGCTGGCAGTAGCGGCGCTGTCCGTGATGGGAGCGGGGCAGTTGGCAGCGGCAATCTCTAGCGGTGATGCAAAGACACTGCAGTCTATTCCTGGAGTGGGCAAGCGCATGGCAGAACGCCTAGCGCTAGAGCTGAAGGACAAGGTCAGCGTCTTTGCCCCGCAAGCAGGAGCCGGCGAAGTTACAACGGGTACTTCCGCTGTGGTCAATGCGCCGGTGGTCGAGCAGGTCGTGGAAGCGCTCGTTGGTCTAGGCTTTAGCGATAAGGCGGCGCGGCCCGTCGTGGAATCTATTGTGGAGGCAGATCCGGCAGCGGAGACTTCTACCGTCCTGCGCGGTGCACTGGCACAATTGGGACGCAAGAAGTAACTTTCGCAGTTCATATTCGCTTTGAGCCTTAACCCCCGCCCGACTATCTAAATTAAGTGAGAATGCATGTCCGATGTAGAACGCACTGAGTTTCAGCTCCCTGAGGGGCTCGCTGACCCGAGCGCGCCGCAGCGCAACCTCGACATTGACGCGAGCGAGCAGGTGGGCGAGCACGACATTGAGCGTTCCTTGCGTCCGAAGTCCATTGAGGAATTCATCGGCCAGCCCAAAGTGCGCGAACAGCTCTCACTGGTGTTGAAGGGTGCTAAGAATCGTGGGTTAACTCCAGACCACGTGTTGCTCTCGGGCCCGCCTGGCCTGGGTAAGACCACCATGGCGATGATCATTGCGCAGGAACTCGGCACGTCATTGCGCATGACCTCCGGCCCAGCGCTAGAGCGTGCCGGTGACCTGGCTGCCATGCTGTCTAACCTGATGGAAGGTGACGTCCTATTCATTGATGAGATCCACCGTATTGCACGTCCGGCAGAAGAAATGCTGTACATGGCGATGGAGGATTTCCGCATCGATGTCATTGTGGGCAAGGGCCCTGGTGCTACTTCCATCCCGTTAGAGATTCCGCCTTTTACCTTGGTGGGCGCTACCACCCGCGCCGGCATGCTAACCGGCCCGTTGCGTGACCGCTTTGGTTTCACTGCGCAGATGGAGTACTACGACACTGCTGATCTGACACGAGTAATCACCCGTGCGGCAAAGATTTTGGACGTTTCCATCGATGAAGATGCTGCCGTAGAGATCGGTTCTCGCTCGCGCGGTACGCCGCGTATTGCGAATCGCCTGCTGCGCCGCGTGCGTGACTTTGCCGAGGTCAACGGTGACGGCCACATTGACCTCGCCGCAGCGCAGGGCGCGCTGGCCGTCTTCGACGTCGATGAAAAAGGTCTGGACCGCCTCGACCGCGCGGTGCTGGAAGCACTCATCAAGGGCCACGGCGGCGGCCCGGTTGGTGTCAACACCCTCGCAGTAGCGGTGGGTGAGGAGCCTTCCACGGTGGAGGAAGTCTGCGAGCCGTACCTCGTGCGCGCCGGCATGGTTGCCCGCACTGGCCGGGGCCGCGTGGCTACCGCAGCCGCCTGGCGCCATATTGGATTGGAACCGCCCGAGGGTACGTTGGGCGAGACGCTGTTTTAGAAGCCGCGTCGCGGCGTTTTGGCAGCCGCTAGATGTGGGTTTCTGGCACACTGTCCTGTTATGGAATACGCATTTCTACTCGTTATCGCCCTCCTTATTATCCTGCCTAGCTTCATGACTATGCGGAAGCAGAAGGAGCACCAGAACAAGCTGCGCAATCTCCAGGAGAACCTCGCCCCTGGGCAGGAAGTTATTACTGCGGGCGGCATGCACGGCACTGTGGTTGCCACCACCGAACGCGATGTGCAGCTACAGATTGCCCAAGGCGTTGTCGCAACCTTCGACAAGATGGCCATCGTGCGCACCGTTGAAACCGAGCAGCCTGGCGAGGCCCCCGACGTCGACAATGCACGCGTTGCGGATGGGACCACTGAGCCTGTTGAGTCTGCTGAGGATTCGCAGCGTTAGCTGCTGTTGTAGCGCTGGTCACACTCAGTGCTAAAAGCTAAGAGCCTGTTGAGTTAATGGCCCGTCCATGACGTAGCATGAGGGATCGTGCTCGTGGGGCAGTAAAACATTGGCCGCACGAATTATTCACTTTTAATTTGTTAAACCCTGTTTCTAGTTGCACAGGAGAACTTCTTGTCCGCAAAAAATCGTGGCGCATTGCGCAACAAAAACAGGCAATGGCCCAAGCGCGCCATGGCCTTGTTTGCGCTAATCGTCGTTGCAATTTATGCCCTTATTTTCCTTACCGGCCCGCGCGAGGCTTCGACGAAGCTCGGCATCGACTTGCAGGGCGGTACCCGCGTGACCCTCGTTCCGCAGGGAGAGGAACCGACGCCGGATCAGCTCAAGCAGGCACGCGACATCCTTGAACAGCGCGTCAACGGTATGGGCGTTTCTGGCTCCGAGGTGGTTATTAACGGATCCACCCTCGTTATCACCGTCCCTGGCGAGGACGCCTCCCAGGCACAGGCAGTGGGCCAGACCTCCCAGCTTCTGTTCCGCCCTGTTGCGCAGCAGCCGATGCCGGATATGTCCAAGCTGGAAGACACCTTGCAGGATATGGCTAACCGCTGGGTGGAATACCGCGTTATCACCCCTGAGCAGGCCAATGAATCCCTGAAGAAGGTCAACGACGCAATCCAGCAGGGCGCAGAGCAGGCCGGCAACAAGGACGCCAAGAAGTCCGAGGCACCGAAGGTTACCGCTAAGCCAAAGGAAGAGCCTTCCAACTCGCTTGAGAAGGCAGACTTCCGCGATGAGATGACCAAGATGCTGCTCAAGGACCGCCAGTCTGAAGACGCCACGACCATCTCCGCGGCTTCCGCACTGATACGTTGCGACGCCGATACCGATCCGCTCGCCGGCACCGACGATCCAGCTAAGCAGTTCGTGGCTTGTGACTTTGCTAATAAGACGCCGTATATTCTGGCGCCGTCCCCGCTTCTCGAGGGCATCAAGGATCCAAACGGCACCCGCCTGACCGGTAACGAGATCGACACCAACAAGCCGATCAATGGTGGGCTGAACCCACAGACTGGCCAGATGGAAATCAGCTTCGCGTTCAAGGACGGCGATGGCCCGAACGGCTCTGAGACGTGGTCCAAGCTGACCCAGGAGAACCTGAAGAAGCAGGTTGCCATCACCCTTGACTCCGCGGTTATCTCCGCACCTGTCATCCAGGGCGCAACCCCGGTTGGTTCTGCTACCTCCATCACCGGTGACTTCTCCCAGGAAGAAGCAAGTAGCCTGGCTAATAACCTGAAGTACGGCGCACTGCCGCTTTCCTTTACCGGTTCCAACGGCGAGCCTGGCGGCACTGTCGAGACTGTTCCGCCATCACTGGGCAAGGCAGCTTTGAAGGCGGGCCTTATCGCCGGCATCGTCGGCTTCCTCCTCGTGGCTGCATACTCCCTGTACTACTTCCGCGCACTCGCCGGCGTTTCCCTTATCACGCTGGTTGCCTCCGGCATCCTGACCTACGGCGCCCTAGTTCTGCTGGGCCGCTGGATTGGTTACTCCCTGGATCTTTCCGGCGTCGCTGGTCTGGTCATCGGTGTGGGTGCCACGGCTGACTCCTTCGTGGTCTACTACGAACGCATCAAGGATGAGCTGCTCGAGGGCCGCTCCTTCCGTTCCGCTGCTACCAAGGCCTGGGAGCGCTCGCGTGCCACCATCGTCACAGGTAACGCCGTGACGCTCATCGGCGCCGTCATCGTCTACTTCCTTTCCATCGGTGAGGTTAAGGGCTTCGCCTTCACCATGGGCCTTACCACTGCCTTCGACTTGGTTGTTTCCTTCCTCGTTATGGCGCCGCTTATGCAGCTCATCGGCGGCAAGCCTGCGGCTGCGAAGCCCGCAATGAATGGTCTCGGTGGCATCTACGCGCTCGTCGAGGAGCGCCGTGCCCGCGGCTACTACGCAAAGACCCCGGCGGCAGGAAAATCCGATGCGTCCCGCCCGTCTGAGGAGGAGAAGTAAGCATGACCTCTAGCGTTAAGTCCCACAAAATTTCCAAGCTGGACCGCCTCTACGAGGACGAGGGCGGATTCGATTTCATTGGCCGTTCCAAGACCTGGTACGCCATCACCGCAGCCCTCGTGGTTGCCGCCGTCTTGGCCATCGCCATTCGCGGCTTCAGCCTCTCCCTCGACTTCGAGGGCGGCACCAAGCTCAACATGCCTGCAGGCGACCTCGTGGCCGAGCAGGTAGGAGTCACCTTCGAGGAAGCAACCGGCATCGAGCCGGAGATGGTGCAGATTGTCGGCGCCGGCGATTCCCGCACCCTCGAAATCACCACCGAGCGCCTTTCCCAGGAGCAGGTCGACACCGCTCGCCAGGCCATCTTTGAAAAGTATGAGCCGAAGGACGAATCCGGCGAGGCCACTCCGGATGCGATCGGCTCCTCCACGGTCTCTGAGTCCTGGGGTTCTTCCATCACCGAGCGCATGTTGCTGGCCATGCTCGTATTCTTGGTCGCAGCCACCATCTACGTGGCAGTGCGCTTGCAGCGCGACATGGCTTTCGCCGCCATTTTGGCGCTGATTCTCGACGGCGTGATCATCGCCGGCATCTACGCCTTGTTCGGCTTGGAGGTTTCCCCGGCCGTCATCATCGGTCTGCTGACCGTTCTGACCTTCTCCATCTATGACTCTGTCATCGTCTTCGACAAGGTCAACGAGAACACCGAAGGCTTCGAGGGGCAGCGCAAGCGCACCTACGGCGAGCTGGCCAACTTGGCTACGAACCAGACCGTCATGCGTTCGATTTCCACCTCGATCATCTCCGTGCTGCCAATCATCGCGCTGTTTGTTATCGCGGTCTGGCTCATGGGCATCGGCACCCTGCGCGATCTCGCGCTTATCCAGCTGATCGGCGTTATCGAGGGCATTTTCTCCTCGCTCTTCCTTGCTACTCCATTGCTGGTTACCTTGGCTAACCGCCGCAAGGCAGTAAAGAAGCACAATGCTGCGGTCAAGGCCTTCCGAGCCGAGCACGGCGAGGATGCCACCGAAGAAGACACAACAGAGGCGGCCAAGGGTTCGCGAACCGTGGCTTCGCCGCAGCGTGCGGCAACAGGCGAGAAGGCGGCGTCGCCAAGCACTGGCGAGAATGGCACCCCGCGTAACCTGGATACGCCGGGCAGCGCTGGCGCAAGCTGGCGCCCGGGCCGTTAAGCACAACGGGGTGAAAAGGAGCGAGTACTACCGTGGTAAACACACCACAGAACGAGCGTCATTGGAGCAAGCGAGCTGCGATGGCGCTCCTCGCCGTTGTCGGGCTAAGCGCAACGGCGTGTTCGAATGGGGCAGGCGAGGATTCCGCTGGGCAAGCCAAGGATTCTGGCTCTCACTCCACGGACTTTTTCGGTTACATGGTCAATACCCGCCTGGCCACCACCAATGCGGGAACGTCCTTTGGTAACGCTGCGAATGCGGCCCAGCTGTCGAGCCGCCTATACCCAGGCATCTACATGCCGGGCCCATCGGGGCAGATGATTCCAAACTCGGACTTGGTGCAGACCGAGGAGATACCGGCCAGCCCGGAGAACCCATATAAGCAGGTCAATTTCACCTTGTCGGAGCAGGCAACCTTCTCCGACGGCGTTCCGGTGACCTGCGATGACTACCTGTTGGCATATACCGCTGGCGTCATGCCAGCCGAGTTTGGTTCGCACATGCCGCTTACTAGCGAGATCGCGCATTTTGATTGCGCACCCAACGCGAAGAAGTTCACCATCACCTTCAACAAGGACCAAGGCGATAGGTGGCGTTACCTCTTTGGCCCGGGCACCGTCATGCCGGCGCATGCCGTGGCTAAGAAGGCCGGGATGAACCTAGAAGAGCTCAACGCGGCGCTGTCCACGCAGGATCCTGCGTCCTTACAACAGGTCGCCGAGACCTGGCGCTACGGTTTCTCCACGACAGCCGAGGACTTTGATCCCGCGCTGCAGGTTTCCTTTGGCCCCTTCGTCGTGGATAAGGTCGGGGAGTCCGGCGAGGTCATCCTGCGCGCCAACGAGGAATACTTTGGTGATCAGCCCTCTACTGACAGGGTTGTGGTGTGGCCAAATACCGCAGATGCCAAGGCGCTGCGGGAGTCTGGTAACCTGCGCGTCGTCGACGCAGGCTCCGCTAAGCCGAAGTGGCTGCCGGCCGCCGACGAGGAAAGCCCCTATGAGGTTGAGCCCACCGTCGGCGGGTTGACCGATGCGTTGACGCTGTCGCAGGCTGGCGTTTTTCAGGAGCCGTGGGCGCGTCAAGCCTTCGCGGCCTGCATCGACCAGTCCCGCCTGGCCAAGGTCAGTTCGGACATCTCCGGCGTGGACGTGCCGCCGGTCTACACACGCACCCTGCGTCACTCCGACCCGGTAGGCACACACCTTAGCGATATCGCGGATGCGCACAAGAAGGCGGACATGACCAAGGCCTCGGAACTTTCGGGCAATACCATCAAGATTGGCTACTTAGGCCCCGATGAGCGCTATGCCGCGATGGTGGAGGAAATTAAGTCCATGTGCGAGCCGGCCGGCATCACCATCGAGGACCAGTCCGCCGAGTACATGTCCCAGCATTACCTCGAGATGGATCCGGTTACATGGACGCCTACCATCGACGTCTTCTTGGGTCCTGTCGATCCAATGAGCGAGTACACCACGCCCGATGCCGATATCTCGAATCTGAAGGAGATTCGAGGCGCGGAGGAAAAGCTCTGGGAGGATGTGCCTTCCATTCCGGTGGCAGCACAGCCGCGCGTGTTCATCGTGGATCGCAACGTCAAGGGAGTAGTGCCTTACACTGGCAGCGCGGGCATTGGCTGGAACATGGACCGCTGGGCCGTGAGCGCTTCCGCGAGCTAGTGCGCAGAACTTTCCACTTAACACTGATTTTTAATAAGGATTTTTAGACCGTGAGTGAAGTTTATTCAGACGCTGCACGTGCACTGGCGGAAAAAGTCCGCCTAGTGAAGGACTTCCCGGAGGAGGGCATCCTCTTTGAGGATCTCACGCCCGTGCTAGCCGACGCCGATGCTTTCCAAGCCGTCGTCGATGGCCTTGCGCAGGCTTGTAAGGACCTGGGCGCCGACATGATCGGCGGCCTGGATGCCCGCGGATTCCTGCTGGGGTCAGCCGTGGCCTATAAGCTGGGCCTGGGAATTCTGGCCATCCGCAAGAAAGGCAAGCTGCCGCCACCAGTACTGACCCAGGAATACACCCTAGAGTACGGCTCCGCGGCGCTGGAGATTCCGGCCGATGGCGTGGACATCAAGGGCAAACGTGTCGTGCTTGTCGACGACGTGCTGGCAACCGGTGGCACCCTCTACGGCGCGAAGTTGCTTTTGGAGTCCGCGGGTGCGGAAGTTGCCGGAAACGTCGTGGTGCTAGAGGTCAATGGCCTAGCCGGCCGCGAGCGATTGGCAGATGTTCCGCTGGTAGTGCTCAATCAGGCGGGCGCGACCGGCTAGAATGATGTGGCTAAGGCCGTACTAGGCCAAACACATCACCCCCATGACCTATGAGGAGGGCGACGCCGTGACCACTGAGAAGTCGACAAAGCGCCCCAATGGCGGCATGCGCAGCATGTCTGCCCGTTTAGCGCGGTCTTTGACCGGCGGCAGGGTAAAGATCAACCCGGTTTTGGACCCGCTTATGTCCATTCACCGGCAGTTTCACCCCAAGGCCGATGCAGAAGCGCTCAACAATGCTTATGACACTGCTGAGCGCCTTCACGAGGGGGTATTCCGCAAGTCGGGGGAGCCCTACATTACGCACCCGCTGGCGGTCGCGACAATTGCCGCGGAGATCGGCATGGACACCACCACCATCGTCGCGGCGCTGCTGCATGACACGGTGGAAGATACTGACTACTCGTTGGATGACCTCACGCGCGACTTCGGCCCGGAGGTTGCCCGGCTTGTCGACGGCGTGACGAAGCTGGACAAGGTAGCCTTGGGCGCCGCCGCGGAGGCGGAGACCATCCGCAAGATGATCGTGGCCATGGCTACTGACCCGCGCGTGCTGGTTATCAAGGTCGCCGACCGCCTGCACAATATGCGCACCATGCGCTTTTTGCCGCCAGAGAAGCAGGCAAAGAAGGCGCGCCAGACCCTAGACGTCATCGCGCCGCTGGCGCACCGCCTCGGCATGGCGAACGTGAAGTGGGAGCTGGAAGACCTTTCCTTTGCCATCTTGTACCCGAAGAAGTACGACGAGATTGTACGCATGGTGGCAGATCGCGCGCCTTCGCGCGATCGCGCCCTTAAGGAGATCAAGAAGCAGGTTGGTGCGGCGCTGCGTGAAAACGGCATTCAGGCCGAGGTCATGGGCCGCCCGAAGCACTATTGGTCCATTTACCAAAAGATGATGGTCCGTGGCCGCGACTTCGCGGAGATCTTCGACCTCCTGGGCATCCGCATCTTGGTCGATGACGTCAATTCGTGCTACGCCGCCATCGGCGTGGTCCACGCGCTCTACCAAGCGCTGCCGGGCCGGTTTAAGGACTATATTTCCTCCCCGCGCTTCGGCGTCTACCAGTCGCTGCACACCACGGTGATTGCAGAAGGCGGCTCCACCCTGGAAGTTCAGGTGCGTACGCACGAGATGCATTACAACGCCGAGTTCGGTGTGGCCGCGCACTGGCGTTACAAGGAGAAAAAGGGCAAGAACGGCGCCGGCGATGCCGAAGTCGACCAGATGGCGTGGATGCGCCAGCTGCTGGATTGGCAGAAGGAAGCTGCAGACCCGAACGAGTTCTTAGACTCGCTGCGCTATGACCTGACCACCAAGCAGATCTTTGCTTTCACGCCCAAGGGCGATGTGGTGACTCTGCCAGCGGGGTCCACGCCGGTGGACTTTGCCTATGCCGTCCACACTGAGGTGGGGCACCGCTGCATCGGTGCGAAGGTCAACGGCAAGCTGGTGGCGTTGGAATCCCAGCTAAAGTCCGGCGACAAGGTAGAGATCTTTACCTCGAAGGATCAGAATGCCGGTCCTTCGCGTGACTGGCAGGAGTTCCTAGTATCGCCGCGCGCGAAGGCGAAGGTGCGCCAGTGGTTTGCCAAGGAGCGCCGCGAGGAGCACCTAGAGGCCGGTCGCGACGCTTTGGCCGCGGAAATCCAGCGCGGAGGCTTGCCGATGCACCGCCTGTTCACCGCATCCTCGATGCGCCAAGTGGCAGAGCAGTTGCACTTTGACGACGTCGATTCGCTCTACACGGCAATCGGCGCGGGCCACGTCTCGGCCCAGCACGTGGCTAACCAGTTGATGTCGCTCTTCGGCGACCAAGACGATGCCGCTGAGGCACTGGCGTTACGTACTTCGCTCACGGAGTTGGAGAACTCCCGCACTCAACGCACCACCGATTCCGAGAAGGGAACCGGCATCCTGGTGGAGGGTAGCCCCGACGTCATGGCTAAGCTGGCGCGCTGCTGCCAGCCCGTGCCTGGCGACGCCATCTTCGGATTCGTCACCCGTGGCGGCGGCGTTTCGGTTCACCGTGCAGACTGCACCAATGCCGAAAAGCTCAAGCAGGAACCAGAGCGCATGATGAAGGTGGAGTGGTCCTCCGGCAAGGGCGCCGCCGGCGAGTTTGCTGCGAGCGTCCAGCTCGAGGCCATCGACCGCCAAGGCCTGCTGGCTGAGCTGACCGGCGTGTTCAGTGAGCAGAAGCTCAACGTGTTGTCCATGAGCTCCAATCGCGGTGATGACCACATCGCCACGATGCGTTTTACCTTCTCCATCTCGGATACCAAGCAACTGGGGCAGCTTATGACCACGCTGCGCAACACCGAGGGCGTCTTCGACGTCTACCGCGTAACGGCCTAGAAAGTAAAGCCCAGACCGTGACGGCGGGACGCCGTCACCCTCACCCAACCTAGGGTGAGGGTTTCTTAATGCCATATAGCTGGCGGTTTGCGGGCAGGTGAACTTTCCGGGCATGCCCGGTAAAACGCCAGGTAATGGCATTCATGTGGACTGCAAAGGTGCCTCAAAGCGACTATAAACAAGATGTCCGTACCTCTCTCATGAAACAGGAGAACTCGTGGATTTCGTCGCTTTGGCCAGCTGCTCGCTGCCTCTACCGTTACTGCCGTCGCTCTCAGCGGAACCCCTGCCTTCGCGCAGGAGAACACCGTGACTATCTCCGTCAGCAACATTACTGACATCCACGGTCATTTGGAAAATGGTCTGCCCAAGGACAAGACCGCAAAGCCCGGCGATGAGATGGGCGCGGCTCTGCTGCAGTCGCTGATTAAGAAGGTCAACGAAGGCCAAGAATATGCGCTGACTTCCTCCGGCGATAACGTGGGCGGTTCTGCATATATCTCCGCCATCTCCGCGGACGAGTACACCATGGACGTTCTCAACGCGATGGGCCTCGATGCTACTGCAGTGGGCAACCACGAGTTTGATAAGGGCATCGATGACCTGCGGGACCGTATCCAGCCGCACTCCAAATTTCCGATCCTGGGCGCAAACGTCCTGCAGTATGGCAAGCCGATTCTCGATGCTTCCACCGTCCAGGAAATCGGCGGCGTCAAGGTTGGTTTTGTTGGCACCGTTACCCAGAACACCGAGTTCAAGGTTGCCCCGGCAATGATTCCAGGCGTGACCTTCACCGACCCAGTTGAGGCCACAAATAAAGAGGCAAAGCGCCTGAAGGAGTCCGGCGAGGCTGACGTCGTCATCGCGCTCTTCCACGAGGATGCCGAGCAGTTCGCCGACGGATTCAGCACCGACGTTGACGCGCTCTTCGGCGGCGATACCCACGTGAAGACCCAGGGCGAGGTCGCCCGCGAGGGCGCCCTGCCGCTGCAGTGGGCGGAGGGGCATGAGTACGGCAAGCTGCTCAATGACCTGGATATCACCTTCGACACCAAGGCGAAGAAGGTCACCGACATCAAGATGAAGCAGTATGACGCGACGGACGCGGCGTCGCTTAGCGAGGATGCCGAAATCGCCGCGATCGTCGATGAAGCTGCGGCCAAGGCGGAGGAGCTCGGTGCTGACGTCGTGGGCACCATGCCAGAGGCGCTCTTCCGTGGCTCCGATGAGGGCAAGGGTTCGGGCTCCAACCGCGGCGTGGAATCCACCCTGAACAACTTCATCGCGCAGGCACAGCGCGAATCTGTGGCGAAGGCCGTGGGCAAGAAGATCGACCTGGGCGTCATGAATGCCGGCGGTGTCCGCGCGGACCTGCCTGCAGGCGAGGTCACCTACAAGGATGTCTTCACGGTGCAGCCATTCGGCAACTCCGTGGCTTACGGCAAGGTTTCCGGCGCTGACCTCATCAACGCTCTGGAGAACCAGTGGCAGGAAGGCTCATCTCGTCCGCGCCTAGCCATGGGCCTTTCCGATAACGTGCAGGTGGTCTATGACCAGACCGGTGAGCACGGTAGCCGCATTAAGTCCGTGACCATCGACGGTGAGCAGGTCGACCCGAGCAAGGACTACACCATCGCGCTGTCCACCTTCCTCATCGGCGGCGGCGACGGCTACTTCGCTGAGGGCGCCATCAAGGATGTTGTGGACTTGGGCTACATGGACACTCAGGCCATGATTGATTACATCAAGGCTGGCAAGCCAGCCGCTCGTGAGGGTCAGGGCCAGATTGGCGCTCACATCACCGGCGAGGTTAAGCCGGGCAATGAGATCACCGTGGAGCTGTCCTCCCTCAACTACACCTCTGAGGGCGAGCCGATGGCAAAGACCGCCACGGTCAAGCTGGGGGAGGAGACCGCCACTGCGGATATCGACAACGCGAAGCAGGACGGCGACGACCAATTCGGTGAGCCCGGCCGCGCGACGCTGAAGCTTAACGTGCCGGCGGACTTCACCTGCGATACCCCGCTCGAAATCACCACCGACGCTGGTACTAAGGCAACGCTGCCGCTTGACGACGCCACCTGCAGCGACGAGCCTGGCAAGGGCGATACTGCCGACAGCTCCTCGCTGAGCTCCCTTTCCTCCCTGAACTCCGGTTCGTCCAAGGGCCTGGGCATTGCCGCGGGTGTCATCGCTGCCATCGTGGGAATCATCGGCGTGGTGGGCATGAACATGCACATGCTGCCGGCGCCGGTGCGTGCTTTCATTGAGAACCTGCGCAAGCAGTTCAACATCTAAGCACTGCAGTCTAAAGCAAGGCACCGTGGAATCTTCTCCACGGTGCCTTTGTCTATCCAAGCTCCGTGAAGGAAATGCGTGATAGTAGAGTAGTTTGACGTGGATATTGTGGATTTATTCGGGCGTGAGTCGGCTTATCAATTAGGCATTGAGCTACACCGAATCCCTGTGGTCTTACTTGCCACCATCGGTATCTACTTGGCCTTTATGATTCTGGTCAAGCTCTTTGGCACCCGCGTGCTGACGTCGATGACTGCCTCCGATGCGGTCATCATCATTATGTTCGGTGCCGTGGCCGGCCGTGTCATCGTGGGCAATCCACCTACCCTTGCCGCCGGCGTCATCGGCCTTCTAACGCTCATGGTTTTAGAGGCTGCCTTCGGCACCATCCGCCGCTACATTGGCTGGTCCCGCTACCTTGACCGCCGTCCCGTGCTGCTGGTCTACAACGGCGAGCTGCTCGAAGACAACATGCACTTTGCTCACATCACCGTCAGCGACGTAAATTCCGCAACCCGCAAAGCCGGACTCGGCCGCCGCGGCGATGTCCAGATGATGATCCTCGAACCCACCGGCCAAATTTCCGTCATCAAAATCGGCCAATTCGTCGACCCGGACCTCTTCCGCGACATCCTCGGCGCTGAGCTCATCGAGGGCATGGACGACAAACCAGGGGAGAAGTAGCTGTGCATTGGGCTGTTCGTAATGCCAAGCTACCTGGAAAGCTCTGATAAAAGCTCCGGACTTCTGACAACTTAATCTTTTTCGAATATTCTTTCTTCTGATGAGCGACACTAATGAGGAAGAACCCCCTAACACGCAGATGGCGGAGCCAATGACACCGAAGAGTCAGGATCGATCGCTGAAGACTCGAGACAGGCTTATAGGGTGGTCTGTTTCCTTGCCTGGCGCACTTTGCATATTGCTCGTCATTGTTATCATCGGAGTTGCTGCAGCATTCCTTCTGACTTGGTGGCTTACGGGTGACGAGTGGAAAGATGTCATTTTAAAGCTCGTGAATTACCGTGGGGCGATTCCGAACGCAATTGTTGCTGTTGTAGGTCTCGTAATCGCCTGGCGTTCGTTCAAGCAAAAACAAAGTTCAGATAGGCGCGATGCCTACTACAACAGAATCGAGTGGGCAATGAATCTAACTCTTGATAGCGACGAAAGAAAGCGTCGAGCAGGATGGCAGTTGTTGCCAACGCTCGTGACAATGTCTGATCGCTCCGATGAAGACGAGACGTTTGTCCAAGCAATATCGGAATACATCAAGGAGAATTATGAGAATGGTGTAGAGCGTGAGCACTCGACGACGGAATCTAGTGAGGAAGCGTAAACGCCTCAATCTTTACCCAGGAAAAAGGGTGGATTACGCTGTATCAGCGATGTAAGGTTAAGGGCACCGAAAGAGGAGGGACGTGCCATGACGATTGCAGATAGGTCTGCTCAGAATTCTCAGGCGATTTCTGACGAAGAGTTTGAAGCGCTGGAAGAGGCACATTTCTTCATGAAGGCATACATGCAGCGTTTGAATGAGCCACGTAACCTTCCCTGGTGGGAGAAAGTCTTGGGCGTGTTCGGTATTCGACGAATTGTGCGCTAGCAGAGCTTTATTGAGGAGCACTCAAATAGGAATTCCCTCGATGCCGTTGTTTGCATCGAGGGTTTAGTTTTGCGCGTGATGCGTTCTCTGGCATCGGTGCTTAGCTGAAACCGTCCGGTGCATCACTGAAACCACAGCAGGTCAGGCATAAGAAAACCGCCCACCAAATGGTGAGCGGTTGTTCTAGATCTTCGGATCGAGTTTAGAAGATCTTGAAGTACTTGTTGACGAAGCCGAACAGTGCGCCGAGGGCGGTGATGACTGCGGTGGCAACGCCGATCCACTCCTTGACGTCCTTTGCCGTGAAATCGTCGGAGGAAGAGGAAGAGGAACCTTCCTTTTCAGGGGTCTTGGTCTCCGTAGGGGTTTGAGTAGTAGTAGGAGCAGCCGTTGTGGTAGTG
This sequence comes from Corynebacterium sp. HMSC08C04, assembly GCF_001807495.1. Lineage (NCBI taxonomy): Bacteria > Bacillati > Actinomycetota > Actinomycetes > Mycobacteriales > Corynebacteriaceae > Corynebacterium > Corynebacterium sp. HMSC08C04. The sequence continues at coordinate 255,023 of NZ_KV789229.1, forward strand.
GAAGTAGGTGCGGCTGGGGTTGCAGCCATAGCAGCGCCAGCGCCGCCGAAGGAGATGGTAGCGGCTGCAGCTGCTGCAACCAGTGCCTTACGGGAGAAGAACTTCATGTGTTCAATCCTTAGGAGTTTGGGAATTTCAAAGACCCCACGAATGTTAGTTCCGGCCCTGAAGATATGCAACCGATAAAGCGAAAAAGTTCATCCTGTGAAGTATCTGGAGGATTGTTGTGTGCAGGAGAAATAGGAAAAATGCACTAGATGATTGAGCCTATTTTGTGAAAAGGCCTGCGCACGCATAAGAAAATCTCAGCTACCTCTGAAAAAGGTGCATGTAAGACGAAGCCCCCTGGGCATACCCATCAGGGGTGCCCAGGGGGAGACGAAAGGACATCTATTTGTCGGCGCTTAGGCTTCGACAGACGCCTTCTTGATCTTGATTTCCTCGGCCGGCTTGCCGTCGGAGGCACCGCCTTCGACGCCGATCTTGGCGATCTTGTCCATGGTCTCCTGGCCCTTGTCGGTCAGGTCGCCGAAGTAGGTGTACTCAGGCGTGAGCATGGAGTCGGCGTAGTTGACGAAGAACTGGGAGCCATTGGTGTCCACGCCGGAGTTGGCCAGGGCGATGGAGCCTTTCGGGTAGGTCACCGGGTTCTTGGTGTCAGCTTCATCAGTCTCGTCGGTTGGGTACTCGTTGGCGAATCTAAAACCAGGGCCGCCGGAGCCGGTGCCGGTTGGGTCACCGCACTGCAGGACGCTCAAGACGCCGGAGGTCATGCGGTGGCAGATGGTGTCGTCATAGTAGCCCTGATCCGCCAGGTCCGAAATTGCGTTGACGGCACACGGAGCCTTAGCGCGGTCGAGCTCCATTTCGATGTCGCCCTTGTTGGTAGCGAAGTTAACCTTCACCGTTCCCTTGGTGGAGACATCCTTGCCGTCCGGAACCTTCGCACCGTTGGCATCCTGGCCGTCCTTTTCGTAGGTGCACTGCACGCTCGCAGGCAGTGCCTCAGCACGCTTGCCGGACAGTGGCTTGGCATCCGGGGTGTCCTGAGCAGTGGTCTCTGCGGCGCTGGATTCTTCGGCCACGACCTTCTCATCGGAATTATCGCGGGTGGCGAAGAAGTAGATGCCGCCGACCAAGGCGAGGATAACTACGAGCGAGGCCGCGACGACGCCCAGAGGGCGGGTCTTTTCCTTGCGGTCACGGGCCTTGAGCTCACGGTCGAGCTGGTTTAGCGCTTCTTCGCCACGCTGTTTGTTGTTGGGCATTTAATGGTCCTTTGGCGATGGATTTCGAGTTAAACGCTAGCTTCTAAGCCAGTGGGCTCGAGCTATACCTGACAGAGTCTAGCCCGTCTGGCCCAACGGATCGTATTTGCCCGTCGTGGCACGCCAGGCAATCCTTCAGTAGGGTGGGGCGCCATGGCTCACGTTAAATTCAATGGAAACGAAACCGAAATCGCCGGAAACCTACCTGAGGTAGGGCAGAAGCTGCCAGAGTTCACGCTCGTCGGCACCGATCTTTCCGAGGTAACCAACAAGGACTTCGAGGGCAAGCGCCTGGTTATCTCCTTGTTCCCGTCCGTAGACACCGGCGTGTGTGCAGCGCAGTTGCGTTCCTTCAACGAGAAGGCTGCCGGCCTAGACAACACCGTCGTGTTGTCCGTGTCCCGTGACCTGCCATTCGCGCAGGAGCGCTTCTGTGCAGCAGAGGGCATCGAGAACGTCGTTAGCGCTTCCGACTTCCGCTCTGACTTCGGCGAGAAGCTGGGCGTTACCCTGCAGGGCTCCCCGCTGAAGGGCCTGCTGGCTCGCTCCGTTGTTGTCACCGATGAAGAGCACAAGGTCATCTACACCGAGCTCGTTGATGAAGTCACCACCGAGCCGAACTACGACGCTGCGATCGAGGCATTGGGCAAGTAATTCGGCGAGTAAAAGCTCACTAAATCTCATCTAGCGCCTGGCCCCACTGCATTGGGGGCGGGCGCTAGACTGCATTTTATGACTTTGAGCGTTTTAGGTTTCGCAGCTGGGCCCTACAAGACCAATACCTATGTGGTAGCCAATGGCTCCCGCGCTTTCGTGGTTGACCCAGGCATGCATGCGATGCAGCGTGTTCTCGACTTGGGTAAAGAGCATGGCCTTAACTTCGAAGCTATCGTCTTGACCCATGGCCACCTCGACCACACCCGCGAGGCAGGTGACCTTGCCAAGCAGCTTAACCTTCCGGTGTACATCCATCCCAAGGACGCGTTCATGCTAGTTGACGGTTCCGGGGTCTCACCGGAATCGCAGCTGCTTTTCGACGCCGCGAATATGCTCGCCATCGACGATCTTCGCGAGCTCCACGGCGGCAAGACCTTGGAACTCATCGGCTACGAGTTCCGCATCGAGCACGCCCCAGGCCATTCGCCGGGCTCTGTCCTTATTATTGCCGAGGAATTCGTGCTTTCCGGCGACGTCCTTTTCAAAGGTTCCATCGGGCGCACCGACTTGGAGCACTCTGACCCAAGCGCGATGCAGTTCTCGCTTGCCGGGCCTGTCTGGAGGCTTGATGACAAGCTCGCTGTCCTGCCCGGACACGGCGCAACCACCACGATGGGCGCCGAAAGGGCAACTAATCCATTCTTGGCCACGCTACGGGATGTACTCTGATACGCGTGAGTGATAAGAAGCAGTTTAAGGCCCTGTCCGCTCCCAAGGGAGTCCCGGACTACATTCCGCCGCAATCGGCGACCTTCTACAAGGTGCGTGAGAACCTGGTCCATCAGGCTCATCTCTCCGGCTTCCAGCACATCGAGCTTCCGATCTTCGAAGACACCACGCTTTTCGCGCGCGGTGTTGGTGAATCCACCGATGTGGTCTCCAAGGAGATGTACACCTTCGCAGATCGCGGCGACCGCTCGGTAACCCTGCGCCCAGAAGGTACCGCAGGCGTTATGCGTTCGGTCATTGAGCACAACCTTGACCGCGGCCAGCTGCCGGTCAAGCTCAACTACTTCGGACCTTTCTTCCGCTACGAGCGCCCGCAGGCTGGCCGCTACCGCCAGCTTCAGCAGGTCGGCGTCGAGGCCATCGGCGTTGACGATCCCGCGCTCGACGCAGAGGTCATCGCCCTGGCAGATCGCTCCTTCCGTTCCCTCGGGTTGAGCCAATTCCGTCTCGAGCTGACCAGCTTGGGTGACCAGAACTGCCGCCCGGCTTACCGCGAGAAGCTGCAGGAGTTCCTGTTCAAGCTCGACTTGGATGAGGAAACCCGCAAGCGCGCGGAGCTCAACCCGCTGCGTGTCCTCGATGACAAGCATTCTGAGGTCCAGGAGCAGCTTGCCGACGCCCCGCTGATGCTCGATCACCTAAACGACGAGTGCCGTGAGCATTTCGAGACGGTCACCGGCCTGCTCGATGACATGGGCATCGAGTACACCATCAATCCGCGCATGGTCCGCGGCTTGGATTACTACACCAAGACCTGTTTCGAGTTCGTGCACCCGTTGCTCGGCGCGCAGTCCGGCATCGGTGGAGGCGGCCGCTACGACGGCCTGATGTCTCAGCTGGGAGGCCAGGAGCTTTCCGGCATCGGCTACGGCCTCGGCGTCGACCGCACCATCTTGGCTCTGGAGGCTGAGGGCATCCAGCTCGACGGCGTCGACCAGCGCGTTGAGGTCTTCGGCGTGGCACTGGGCGCCGATGCTAAGCGCCGCATGGCAGGCATTGTCAACGACCTGCGCAACGCCGGCATCTCCGCTGACATGTCCTTCGGAGACCGCGGTCTTAAGGGCGCTATGAAGGGCGCGGATCGTGCCGGCGCTCGTTTCGCGCTTGTTCTGGGCGAGCAGGAGCTTGAAAACGGCGTCGTGGCGGTCAAGGACCTTGCCGCGCATGAGCAAAGCGACGTCGCCATTGACGCGCTCGTTGAGCACCTGCGCGGCCAGCTGAATTAAGCCAACGACGTCAAAGGGCATCTCGCTGAGATGCCAAAGGCGCTTTCCTTCCCACATATCGGTTGGGGAGTGAAGGCGCCTTTTGTTTTGCTACTATGCGTTCGCCATGCCGCTTTTGATGCCTGCCAAGTAGATGCGCAGCATACGCTTTTGGATATCGGGCACGTAGCTCTCCACATGCACCTTCCTGGGGCGCACCAGCGTCAAGATTCCTACCACGAAGTCGAGGTGCCCCACGCCTGGGCCAATTACGCCGTGCTGCTTTCCGAGCTCGATGAACCTTTCGCCGTTTTCCTGCAACGCGTCGCGCTTCAACTTCAAGTCTTCCGGCAGGGTATCTAAGTCCTCCGGCACGAAGGAGGGGATGAGGCTGGTCAAACCCATGTCCGTGAGCTTGAGAGCATAGTCCAGGACGAAGTTTTCCGCGTCCGAAGGATCGGATTCGAAGCCTTTAATCAAGCGATTTTGGAAGACCAGAAAATCGTCGCTCATGTGTTCCGCGCACGCGTGAATCAATCGTTCACGGTCCGGGAAGTTGCGGTAGAGCGTGGCGACGCCCACGCCTGCTTCCTGGGCAATCTTTTCAAGGGAGACCGAGTTGCCATGGCGTTTAAACATGGCACATGCCGCCTCGATGATGGCTATTCGGCGGCGTAATGCATCGGCTCGCATGGAGGTAGGTATCGCTTTCTAGGTTAGAGTCTGTGCGTTAGCGATAAGACTACCTTTTGCCACACAAGGCTTTTGCACTAGCACTCCACCTGCGTGACGGCGAAGCCTAGCGTCTTCGCGAGGCCGCCAATGGAGGTCTCCTTGTACTTCGCCAGCATGTCGCGGCCGGTATCGGCCATCGTCTGCACGGCGGCGTCGAGAGAAACGTGGTGCGTGCCTTGGCCCATGCGCGCCAGGCGCGCGGCGTTGATGGACTTGACCGCGCCGATGGCGTTGCGCTCGATGCACGGAATCTGCACGAGGCCGCCGACTGGGTCGCAGGTAAGGCCGAGGTTGTGTTCCAGCGCAATCTCGGCTGCATTTTCGATCTGCGCCGGCGTTGCGCCTAGCAGTTCAGCCATGCCGGCCGCCGCCATTGACGACGCCGAGCCTACCTCGCCCTGACAGCCCACCTCGGCGCCCGAAATCGAGGCGTTGTGCTTGATGATCATGCCGATGGCACCCGCGGTAAGCAAGTAGCGGCGGGCGGAATCGCGGGTGAAGTTCGGCTTGAAGTCGCGGGCATAGTGCAACACCGCGGGAATGATGCCGCAGGCGCCGTTCGTTGGGGCCGTGATGACCCGGCCGCCGGCGGCATTTTGCTCGTTGACGGCGAGCGCAAACAGGTTGACCCACTCCATAGCGGAAAAGCCGCAGGTCTTATCGTCGTGGCCTTCCATCAGCTGTTTGTACATGCCCGGCGCGCGGCGTGGGACCTGCAGGCCGCCCGGCAAGATGCCGGAGGTGGAGATGCCGTCGGTGACGCACTCGCGCATGATGTCCCACACCAAGTCCAGGTGCGCGTAGACGTATTCGAGGCCGCCGTCTTCTTTATGGAGCGCTTCCTGGTTGGCGGCGACAATCTCCCAGATCTTCAAATCGTGCTTCTCGCACAGCGCCAGCAATTGCTCGCCCGTGGTGAATGGGTAAGGAACATCGTCGGTGGATTCGGCCGCTGCCATGCCGGCAGGTACCTCGGCGGAGGCTGCCACCTCTGCGTCGAGTTCCGCGCGGGAGAGAATGAATCCGCCGCCGACGGAGAAGTACTCGGCGTGCTCGGCCAGTAGGTTGCCCTCTGCATCCCAGGCATCGAAGATGAGGCAATTCGGGTGCTCGGGGACCGGCTCGTTGTTGAACTCGATGGAATATTCCATCGCGCCCAGCGGGCCGTCGGTCATGCCTTTGCTCGGAATGGGCTGATCGGAACGCGGTTCCGCGTCAACCGGGACGGTCAGCGGATCCCAGCCGGCCAAGCCCAGAATCACCGCGCGGTCGGTGCCGTGGCCGCGGCCAGTCAGCGAAAGCGAGCCCCGCAGCTCGGTGTGCACCTTGGCTGGATGCTCCGGCAGCGTTTTCAGGAACGCAAGGGCCGCGCGCATTGGGCCGACGGTGTGCGAGGAAGATGGGCCAATGCCGATGGAGAAAATGTCGGTGACGCTGATTGCCATGCTGGGCGGTGCCTCCTTTGTGAGTTTGCTTTGTGAGTTTGGAAATTAAATTGGGGGTAGGTGGGGGGAGTATTTCTAGGGGGCAGGCTGTGGCTAAACCCGTGTTAATTGCGATCTTGCTGCGGCCGAAATTCTCTGTGACGAGGACTTTTTCCGGAAGGCCGCGCATACAGTTTCTCCATGTTACCGCTTTGGCAGTAGTTCACTACGTGGAGGCAGCGTTGTTAACCCCTCGGGGTGGGTGTGACCAAGGTCAAGCGATTTTTGGGGATAAGCCGATAGAAATTATTGAATTTTATTGTGTGACCTTTGCACACAATGAATACTGATTAGTATCTCGGTTCACAATAGTTAAGCAATTCAGCGTGCCTAACAACTGTGGCTGGATAAAAGTTCTTTCATCTGCTCTGTCTGATTCCTCGGGAGATTATCGTGAGTATCAAGACCGGACCCGAACCGCGGTCCGACATCGAATTTGTTGAAGTCGACGGCCAGGCACAGCCCATCGACGTAAAGCCGGAAAAGGTCATCGGCAACGTTGAGAAGATCGTCATTTTGATTGCCGCTATCGCTGCGTCTGCCGGTTGGGGAGTGCTCGCTCTCCACCGCGGTGAGACCATCAACTCCGTCTGGTTGGTCCTAGCCGCCGTTGGCTCCTACATTATCGGATATACCCTGTACGCACGCCTTATTGAGTACCAGGTGGTAAAGCCGCGCAATAGTCGTGCGACTCCTGCCGAGTACGCCAACGACGGTAAGGACTTCCTGCCTACCGATCGCCGCGTGCTCTTTGGCCACCACTTCGCCGCTATTGCCGGCGCGGGCCCGCTTGTCGGCCCGGTCATGGCGGCGCAGATGGGCTATCTCCCGGGCACACTATGGATCGTCCTCGGCGTCGTCTTTGCGGGCGCGGTACAGGATTACCTGGTGTTGTGGGTTTCCACGCGGCGCAAGGGCCGCTCGCTGGGCCAAATGATCAACGATGAGATGGGTAAAATTGGAGGCATCGCGGGCATCATCGCCACCGTCGCCATCATGATCATCATCATCGCAGTGCTGGCGCTCATCGTGGTCAACGCTTTGGCGGATTCGCCGTGGGGCGTCTTCTCCATCACGATGACCATCCCCATCGCTTTGTTCATGGGCCTCTACCTGCGCTACATCCGCCCTGGCAAGGTCTCTGAGGTCTCCGTCATTGGCGTCATCCTGCTGCTTGCCGCCATCATCGGCGGCGGTTGGGTCTCTGATACTGAGCTCGGTGCCAGCATGTTTACCTGGTCCAAGGAGACCTTAGCCTTTGCCATCATTGGCTATGGCATCGTGGCAGCTATCCTGCCGGTCTGGCTGCTGCTTGCCCCGCGTGACTACCTGTCTACCTTCATGAAGATTGGCGTCATCGCGCTGCTTGCCATCGCCATCGTGATTGAGCGCCCGTCCGTGCACATGCCGACAGTGACCAGCTTCGCCACGGACGGAAATGGCCCAGTCTTCTCCGGCAACCTCTTTCCGTTCCTGTTTATCACCATTGCGTGCGGCGCACTTTCTGGCTTCCACGCGCTGATCTCCTCGGGTACCACGCCAAAGCTCATTGAGAAGGAATCCCACATGCGTGCCATCGGTTACGGCGGCATGATCATGGAGTCCTTCGTCGCGGTCATGGCGCTTATCTCCGCGGTCATCATTGATCGCCACATGTACTTCGCCATGAACTCCCCAGCGCCGAAGACGCAAGGCACTGCGGAAGGTGCGGCGGATTTCGTGGGCACCCTCAACCTGCCGGGCGCAGGCATCACCGCCGAGCAGCTAACCGCCGCAGCCCAGGCGGTGGGCGAGGAGTCCATCGTTTCCCGCACCGGCGGCGCGCCAACGCTGGCTTATGGCATGTCCGAAATCATGACGCAGATGCTGGGCAATCCAGCCATGCAGGCTTTCTGGTACCACTTTGCCATCATGTTCGAGGCGCTGTTTATCCTCACCACGGTGGACGCTGGCACCCGCGTGGCACGCTTTATGATGTCCGACTCCTTGGGCGGCATCCCGGGCCTGGGCAAGTTCCGCGACCAAAGCTGGAAGCTCGGCACCTACCTTTCTACTTTCATCGTCTGTGCGCTGTGGGGTGCCATCCTCATCATGGGCGTTACCGATCCGCTAGGCGGCATCAACGTGCTCTTCCCGCTCTTCGGCATCGCGAACCAGCTGTTAGCTGCGATGGCGCTCGCACTCGTCGTGGTCGTGGTGATCAAGAAGGGCCTTTATAAGTGGGTCTGGATTCCGCTTATCCCGCTGGCCTGGGACCTCATCGTGACCATGACCGCGTCCTGGCAGAAGATCTTCAGCTCCGATCCGACCATCGGCTACTGGGCTAACCACGCGCGTTTCAAAAACGCCGCGGCTCAGGGGCTTAGCGAGTTCGGGTCTGCAAAGTCCGTCGAAGAAATTGACGCAGTGGTGCGCAATACCTTCATCCAAGGCTGTCTATCTATCCTCTTCGCCGTGCTCGTCCTAGCCGTTATTGGGGCGGCAGTGGTGTCGTGTATCAAGGCGGTCAAGCAGCGCGTAGCCGGTATCGAGCCAGCGGATTCGGAGACCGAGGACATCCCGTCCACGCTGTTCCTGCCTCGTGGAATGATGCCGACCAAGCGGGAGAAGGAAGTAGCCTCGCAGTACAACATGAGCTTCGAAGAAACCGGGGGTCATTAGTGATTAGTGCGTTTAAGAGAATCACCTGGTACGTCGGCGAGCTCATGGGCGATCACGCCTACGCGAAGTACTGCGCTCACCTTAAAGCGCATCATCCCGACGCCGCGATTCCAACCGAGCGCGAATATTGGCGTGCCCGCTACGCCGAGCAGGATGCCAACCCCGGTGCGCGGTGCTGCTAGATGACGCTGTGGCTAGGCGGTGCCGTCGTGGCCTTTCAGCAGCGCGCTAAACGGCGTGAACTCTTCTTCCACGTCCAATCCGGTGGGACGTGGGGAAGGCTCTGCCAAGTTCGGGGCGGCAAGTCCTGCGACGCGGTCGGTGGGAGCCACGATGAGATCGGCAAGCTCTTTGGCCGCGCGCTCGATGCGCTGGGCGTTGCGTGTACCTTCTACGGTGCCGAAGTCTTCGGTGGCTTGGAAGACGCCGGTGGGGATCACTGTGGCATGCAGGTAGTTAAACAGCGGACGCAACGCATAGTCGAGCACCAACGCGTGCCGCGAAGACCCGCCCGTGGCCGCAATCGCTGTGGGCAGGTGCTCCAAGGCGTGCGGATCGAGTGTGTCGAAGAAGAGCTTGAAAAGGCCCGAGTAGCTGCCCTGGAAAATCGGGGTCACCGCAATCAGTGCGCTCGCCGTCGATAGTGCGCGCTTTGCCTCATCTAGGCGGGGAGTGGTGGCGCCCCAGTTCGTCATGGCCTCGGCGAGCTCGGTGGCAAGCTCACGGAGTTCAATCATGGTGGTCTCCACGCCTTCGCCTCGGGCGCCGACCTGGGAGCACACGGCCTGGGAGAGGGCGTCGGCAAGCGCGCGCGTTGATGACGGCGTGGATAGCCCTGCGGTAACAACGACCAGTGAACGCATCTAGTTCTCCTCTCCGGGGTTGACCTTGAAATGGGGTGCGGCGGGGTTGGCCTTCAGACTTGCGTGGGTAGGCGGATTTGAAGGCACATGCTCCGGGCGGCGGGCCTCCATGCGGCGGCGCAGCTCCGGAACCACCTGGGTGCCTAAGATTTCAATCTGTTTCAGCACTACCTCCTGCGGCAGGCCCGCGTGATCGATGAGGAAAAGCTGGCGCTGGTAATCGCCCACCCAATCGGCAAACTGCATGGTGCGCTCGATGACCTGCTCCACCGTGCCTACAGTCAGCGGCGTCCGCGCGGTGAACTCCTCCAGGGAAGGGCCGTGGCCGTACACCGGTGCGTTATCGAAGTAGGGGCGGAAGAACTTCTTCGCCTCGGCTTCGGTCTCGCCGATGAAGACCTGGCCGCCCAAGCCCACGATGGCCTGATCCGCTCGGCCGTGACCGTAGGACTCGAAGCGGCGGCGGTAAATGTCCACCATCTTCGCGGTGTGCTCCTTGTTCCAGAAGATGTTGTTGTGGAAGAAGCCATCGCCGTAGAAGGCGGCCTGCTCGGCAATCTGCACCGAGCGGATGGAGCCGTGCCAGACAAAAGGCGGCACGCCGTCAAGGGGCGCCGGGGTAGACGTATACCCCTGAAGAGGCGTTCGGTACTTGCCTGTCCAATTAACCACCGGCTCGCGCCACAGCCGGCGCAGCAAGTGATAGTTCTCCACCGCCAGTGGGATGCCTTCGCGGATATCCTTGCCAAACCACGGATAAACCGGGCCCGTGTTGCCGCGGCCCATCATGAGATCTACGCGGCCGCCGGAAAGGTGCTGCAGGAAGGCATAGTCCTCGGCGATCTTTACCGGGTCATTGGTGGTGATAAGCGTTGTGGAGGTGGATAGCTGCAGGTTCTTTGTCTGTGCGGCGATATATGCCAGGTGTGTCGTCGGTGAGGAGGGTACGAAGGGCGGGTTGTGGTGCTCGCCGGTGGCAAAGACGTCGAGGCCAACCTCCTCGGCCTTGAGCGCAATCTCTGTCATATTGCGAATGCGCTCGGCCTCGCTGGGGATGGTGCCTTTGGTTGGGTCCGCGGTGACATCACCGATGGTGAAGATGCCGAATTGCATATGAAGTCCTTAAGGTGTGTTCGCCAACGATTTTATATGACGTGTCAACATGGAGGGGGTGAGCTTTATTCCCACTCCAGCGCATCGACCAAACCTACGAGGTCAGCGGGAGTGGCGATGCCCAGCGGGCGCTCATTCTTTGCGCCATCTTCTGTAAAAATTAGCGCGCAAGTATGCGTACCGTACTTCGCTGATTCGGTCAGAGCATCGAGTGCTTCTTGTGCAGTGGCTGTGCGGGGAAAGAAAGCAGCACGGTCACTTGCTTCGGTGGGTTCCAAAACCTTACGTGCGCTCTGAGCTCAACCGAAAGCGAGCCCTAGGCTGAGAAGGTCTGGGGCTCGCTTCTTATGTTTCGGTTAGCGATAGATCGTGTCGCGCCTTCCAACAGCAAAAACCTCGATCGTGATGGTTGATTCTTGAATGAGCGTGAGGATTCGATAAGCGCCGACACGGTAGCGCCATTCGCCAGATCGATCACCCGTGAGGCCTTTGCCGAAAGCACGCGGCTCGGCACAGCCTTCGAGATGGGTTTTCATCCAAGTGAGCAGAAGCTTGGCATCGAATCGGTCCATCTTTTTGAGTTGTTTCCGAGCCGAGGCGGTGAGCTCAACGCTGTAGCTAGGGCTGTTGGCTGACATTAATCAAGCTCTTCGAGAACATCATTGATGCTAAAACGCTGTCCGTCATCGGCTTCGATGGTGGCTCGAAGTTCCTGAAGGTCGGCATGATCTTCGATTTTCTCCAGCATTGCGCTTCGGGCGAATTCCGAGATCGTTGTGCCTTCGAATCCGACATACTTGCGGACGAGCTCGGCGTCTTCGTTGCTCATGCGTACGGTCATAGTTGTCATTAGATTCTTCCTTCTCGTTAACGATTTGAATACATTGTATTCACCCATCGGGAATGTGGCAACGGTGTTCTCTGCCTCGATGTGCTCACAATTGGGATGCATAGGTCGCTTGTACCATCGCTGCTGGGCGACATTCAGGTGAAGGTGTCCGATGGTTTTAAAAGGTTCCAAGACACATCATGAAGTCTGTGCTAACTTGCGAGCGGGTTCAGACCCATACCGATCACCACAATCTCCGATTGAAAGGAAATCGCTATGCTCAAGCGACTAATTTCGTCATGTATTGCCGTGGGCATTTCAGCGGCAGGTAACGACTGCCCCTAAGAAGTAGGTGGGTTCTAGCTTGAGTCTTCGAAAGATCCTGTGGGTTTGTGCAGGTGTTGTGACGCTGATCATGGGCATTGGAAGTGGAATCCATTGGGTGCTCGGCGTTGCCCTTTTCTTCATCGCTGCCGTAGCAACAGCACGGTTCATTGCTGCAAAATCGGAACTAGCAGGCGGACGAGCGGCTATCGGTGGGCTTGCCGCCTGCGTGGCTGTTGGTTTCTTCTTTCCGCTCGTCCTGCCACTCGCTTATATCGGATACGTTGCATGGACGTGGTATTCGATTGCGTCCGGTGATGAAGGCGTGGCTGGCGCGCCGGGATAATCGCCACGTCAGGTGTCGTGGCGCAGCGGGGAGATTTTCATTATCCTGTGGAGGCATTGAGATTTCAGATTCGCTGCGCCAACAACTCAACCATTGGATCCTTCCCGGTTTCATGACCTTGGACGAGGTCCACGGAGCCGTGGATGACAACGAACTTGAAGACGGGTACCCCAATGATGATCCGCACGCGACCGCCGAGCAGGTGTGGATAGAACGCAAGGCCCAGGAGTCGGAGTGGGAGCATCCCACTGATTACGACCGGGTGCAGGCTGCGTTCGATGAGATGGAAGAGCAGGGGCTCGTGACGGGAATGAGCCTTGGATTCGATGTCAGCGACTGTAACGAGCTGCTTGGAGAGGAACGTACTCCGATTGATGCGCCGGACGGGGAGTATCGCTACCGCGAATGGGCATCGTGTGGCTTCCACATGCAGGATGCCGAGGGACTGGCGTACGAGCCGACGGAGCTTAATCTCGTCTTCGGTGCGTGGACGCCGGGCCCGCCGATTGCTGGTGAGGTCGACGCCGAGAAGCTGCGCAAAGGCCACCCCGAGAGGAAGGACGAGTGGGCTCGAATGGACGCCGCTTTGGGGCGGTTCCTCGTGGACATTCTTAAACGCCACGACCTCGAGGTGGAGTGGGACGGCGACCCGCGCGGGCGGATTCAGTTGCTCAACCTCAGGTGGCGCAAGCCGCTGCCGGAGGACGAGGCGTAGGCCTGCCGCGTCAGCATGAGATTACTCGGATGACAGTGTGCCGAAGTCGGCGACGAGGTCGCCCAGGGGGGAGGCGGACCTCGAAGAGGTCGAGCAAGACGGCGAGGTAGTGGCGCTCGCAGTAGAGCTCGGCGTCGGAAAGCGCGGCGCGCCAGTTGCGAATCCATTCCGGGTTCACACGGGCCGCGGCGGCAGCAGCCTTCTTCGTCCCATACGGAGCTTTGGTGTAGGCCATCACCAACTCCTCGCGCTCAGCCGGGCTGATGTCCTCGTGGCGGCGCAGGCCCTGCGGAGGTACTACAACAGTCATGAATCTGTATCCACTCAGAATCAAGCAGGTTCACAACTAGGCTGACCCAAAGGGCTAACAGGAAAATGGGAGGGATAAGAAAGGCAAAGCCCGTTGCAACATCCTGGTGGATGAGGCAACGGGCTGAGGGCTGTGGCGCAAGTTAGCCAAGCAGCTAGTAAGGCATTGCGTTCACTAGGACTTATAAGCGTTGCGGTCCAAGTAGTCGCACTGTGACATCTTGCCGGACTTGTAGCCATTGATGAACGCTTGGGCGCGGTCCGCGGAGGAGCCGTGAGTCCACTGGTCAGGGCGAACCTCGCCGCCGGAGCGACGCTGGATGTTATCGTCACCCACTGCGCGGGCGGTATCGATGGCGGCTTGTGCCTGTTCGTCAGTGATCTGCTCTAGCTTGGCATTGTCGCCTTCGTCAGCGTGGAAAGCCCAGATGCCTGCGTAGCAGTCAGCCTGCAGCTCGATCTTCACAGCATTGGAATCCTCACCCGGCTGGTTGTAGTTGGAAAGACCCAACGTGCCCTCTAGTTGTTGGATGTGGTGGCCAAACTCGTGGGCCACGATGTACATCTGCGCAAGTGGAGCGTTTTCCGCACCGAAGTTCTTGAGCTGCTCAAAGAACGAGGCGTCGAAGTACGCTGACTGATCAGCGGGACAGTAGAAGGGGCCAGTTGCCGCGGAAGCCTGGCCGCAGCCGGACATGGTGGAGTTCTCGAACACTACTCGGCCAGGCTCGGTGTACTCGATGCCTGCTTGGACGGGAAGCTGTTCTTTCCACACAGCGTCCACCGACTGAGCCGTGTAGTCGACGCGGCAGTCGTCGTACTTGTTGCCGTCCTCAGCCGTCTTGCAATGGTCGAGATGCCCGGAGCCGGTTTCTTCGCCCTGCTGCTGGCTGCTTTCGGCGCCGAGCAACTGTCCTAGATCGCCGGGATTACCGCCCATGAGCAGGAACAAGCCAATGAGGACGATGGTACCGATACCGCCGCCGGCAGCGATGGTACCGCCACCGCGTCCGCGGCCACCCGTGGTGGCTCGCTTGCCGTCGAAACTTGCGCCAGATTTAAAAGTCATGGGTTTGATCTTGCCATAAAGGCTGCATACACGACCATGGGCGGGGGTGAACGGCGTCACAACTAGGCTCATCGCAACTTGTCCATACCTCGGAGGGTAGACTTGGGCCGTTGACGACTTGTACCGCTCGGCGCGTGCTGTTTACACGTAGCGTGGGCGTCTGCAAGAAGAAATATAGAGAAGGGATTGAACAACAGTGCTGCGCACTCATTTGGCTGGCGAGCTCCGCAAGGACATCGCAGGCGAGACTGTTACTCTCACCGGTTGGGTTTCCCGCCGTCGCGACCACGGTGGAGTTATCTTCATTGACCTGCGTGATCGATCCGGCATCGCCCAGGTTGTTTTCCGCGAATCCGGAGTTGCAGAGCATGCACACGACCTGCGCTCTGAGTACTGCGTGAAGGTAACCGGCGTCGTCGAGCCGCGTCCAGAAGGCTCCGAGAACCCGAACCTGCCTTCCGGCGAGATCGAGGTCAACGTCACCGAGCTCGAGGTCCTCAACAAGTCCGCAGCACTGCCTTTCCAGATCGATGACCCATCCACCTCTGGAGAGGTCGGCGAGGAAGCGCGCCTGAAGTACCGCTACCTGGATCTGCGCCGTAAGACCCAGGGCGACGCGCTGCGTCTGCGCTCTGCGGCAAACCGTGCAGCCCGCAAGGTGCTCGACGCACACGATTTCACCGAGATCGAGACCCCAACCCTGACCCGCTCCACCCCAGAAGGCGCCCGTGACTTCCTGGTCCCAGCACGCCTGAAGCCAGGCTCCTGGTACGCCCTGCCACAGTCGCCGCAGCTGTTCAAGCAGCTGCTTATGGTTGCCGGCATGGAGCGCTACTACCAGATCGCGCGCTGCTACCGCGACGAGGATTTCCGCGCTGACCGCCAGCCGGAGTTCACCCAGCTCGACGTCGAGATGTCCTTCGTGGACCAGGACGACGTCATCGCACTAGCCGAGGAGATCGTCTCCGAGCTGTGGAAGCTCATCGGCTACGAAATCACCACGCCGATCCCGCGTATGACCTACGCTGATGCGATGAAGTACTACGGCTCCGATAAGCCGGACCTGCGCTTTGACATCAAGATCGTCGAGTGCACCGAGTTCTTCAAGGACACCACCTTCCGCGTATTCCAGAACGAGTACGTCGGTGCCGTCGTCATGGAAGGTGGCGCATCCCAGCCGCGCCGCCAGTTCGATGCTTGGCAGGAATGGGCAAAGCAGCGCGGCGCTAAGGGCCTTGCCTACATCACCATTGCTGAGGATGGCACCCTGGGCGGCCCGGTGGCCAAGAACATCACCGACGCCGAGCGCGAGGGCATCGCCGCTCACGTGGGCGCAAAGCCTGGCGACGCCATCTTTTTTGCCGCAGGCGACACTAAGTCCTCCCGCGCTCTGCTCGGCGCAGCCCGTGGCGAGATCGCCCGCAAGCTCGACCTCATCAAGGAAGGCGACTGGGCCTTTACCTGGGTCGTCGACGCACCACTGTTCGAGCCGGCTGCCGACGCCACCGCATCCGGTGACGTTGCCCTGGGCCACTCCAAGTGGACGGCCGTGCACCACGCCTTTACCTCCCCGAAGCCGGAGTACCTCGACACCTTCGACCAGAACCCGGGCGAGGCTACCGCTTACGCTTATGACATCGTCTGCAACGGCAACGAGATCGGCGGCGGTTCCATCCGTATCCACCAGCAGGATGTGCAAAAGCGTGTCTTCGACGTCATGGGAATCGGCGAGGAAGAAGCACAGGAGAAGTTCGGCTTCCTGCTCGACGCATTCCAGTACGGCGCACCGCCACACGGCGGCATCGCATTCGGCTGGGACCGCATCGTGTCCCTGCTCGGCGGCTTCGACTCCATCCGCGACGTCATTGCTTTCCCGAAGTCCGGCGGCGGCGTCGATCCGCTAACCGACGCCCCGGCACCGATCCCTGCCGCACAGCGCAAGGAGACCGGCGTCGACTTCAAACCGGAAAAGAAGTCAGAAGAAAAGGCTGCAGCGAAGTAAGCGCTAAAGCTTGCTTTTAAAGCGGGGCAGGGCCGAATCTGCGGGAAAGTGTTTCACCACACCGCATGAGGCGGTGCCCCGCTTTTGCTGCGAGCGCGGCTGACATAGAGCTCAGCGATCAAGTAAAGGAAGATGAAGTGACCACGGAGAATACGGACGTTACTGACACGGCCTATACCCAAGACGAGGTCGTGGAGATGGCCGCCGAGTTGCTTTCGCGCCGTTACGGCGGGGTTGCCGAGTTTACGCAGGTAACTGACCTAGGCGGTTCGGGCAACGCCACCGTCTTGCGCGCGCGGATGACTCCGACGGCATTTTTGCCGCACCGCTCCGTGGTCATCAAATACAACCCTTCTACCGGGCATGCGATTGATGACGCCGCGCTTCTCCGCGAGGTCGTGGCGTACCAGTTCACCACCGCTTTGGGCGAGGACGTGCGCCCGGGCCCGGTGCTTTTTGCCCATGATTTGGATCGTCGCATTTTGGTGCTTTCCGACGTCGGTGAGGGCGACACCTTGGCCGATGTTCTCACCCAAGCACAGGGCGAGGACCGCAAGGAGATCCTGCGTTCTCTGGGACGTTCTTTGGGCCAGATGCATGCGGGTACCGCAGACCGCGAGCGGGACTACGAGACGCTGCTCAACCGCATGCTGCGCCAGCACCCGGAATACGCCGAGCATCAGTCGCTGCGCGATGAATCCCTGCAGCGCTCGATCTTCATTGGAGCAGACATCCTGGCCGATGCTGGCCTGCCGGCGCCCGCAGACTTTGTGGAGCTGGCGCAACAGGCGGCAAGCTCGCTGTCCATCGGTCGCGAGCGCGCATTTACGCCTTTTGATTTGTCGCCCGATAACGTCATCGTTTCCCAAAACCTAGCCTTTTTGGATTATGAGTGGGCGGGCTATCGCAGTGTCGGCTTCGACGTCGCCTGTGTCATCGCCGGCTTCCCGCAGTTTCTTTTCGCGCGCCCGATTTCGGATGAAGAGGCCGAGATTTTCATCTCCGCCTGGCAGCGCCGCGTGGTGCAGGTATGGCCGCGTCTTGGGGACGATATCGAGCTCCACGAGCTCATCGTCGCCTCGCTCATCGGCTGGGCTTTGTCCAGTGTGACCACGATGTACGCCGGCGGTATCGAGGGCGTTGTGGCTCTTTCGGAAGGCTCCGCAGGCATCGAGCACGACGCACGCCATTCCTTGCTGCGTCCTGCAGACCAGGGTCCATTTAGCGAAGAGGAAACTCTCATCCGCCGCGACTTGTACGAGACCTTTGAGGCGTTGGCGAGGTATTCCGCCAAGTGCGATTCCGCCGCATGCGAACCGGTTGCGCAGTTTGGCCAGACCGTAGCCAGCCGTCTGCGTGAGGGCTAGGCCATGAGCCAAGATTTTCTGTTTGGCCCAGCACCCGGCGGGACAGAGGCATCCGCGCCGCTGCCTGGCCAAGAAATCTTTGCCACCCATTCCGGCTCGCCATTGGCGGCCCGGATGCGCCCGCAAAGCCTCGATGAGGTTGTGGGTCAAGGCCACCTACTTGAAGAAGGGAAGCCCCTGCGCCGGCTCATCGAAGGCTCCGGCGAGGCTTCTGTCATCTTGTATGGCCCTCCCGGTACTGGCAAGACCACCATCGCCTCGCTGATCGCAAAATCGATTGGCCAAAACTTCGTGGGCTTATCCGCCTTGGATTCGGGAGTCAAGCAGGTGCGCGAGGTCATCACCCGGGCGCGCCAAGAACTCATCCATGGCCGCCGCACCGTGCTGTTTATCGACGAGGTGCATCGCTTTTCCAAGACCCAGCAGGACGCGTTGCTCGCGGCAGTAGAAAATCGCACCGTGTTGCTCGTCGCCGCGACCACGGAAAACCCCTCCTTTTCCGTGGTGGCGCCGTTGCTCTCGCGCTCGTTGTTGCTGCAGTTGCAGCCGCTAGACGACGCCTCCCTGAAAGCACTCGCCGAACGCGCCCTCACCAGCGAACGTGGCCTGGGTGGGCGCATTAGCGCAAACAACGAAGCGCTCGACCAGCTCGTGCTGCTCGCCGGCGGCGACGCCCGTCGCACGCTGACCTACCTGGAAGCCGCGGCCGAGGCCGTGGCCGACGGTGGAGAATTGACCGCCCAAGTCATCCGTGACAACGTCAACCGCGCCGTCGTGCGCTATGACCGCGACGGCGACCAGCACTACGACGTCGTCTCTGCGTTCATTAAGTCGATCCGCGGCTCGGATGTTGATGCCGCGCTGCACTACCTGGCGCGCATGATTGAGGCTGGCGAGGACCCGCGCTTTATCGCACGCCGTCTTATCGTGCATGCCTCCGAAGACATCGGCATGGCCGACCCTTCCGCGCTGCAAACCGCCGTGGCAGCAGCCGAGGCCGCGCAATTGATCGGCATGCCGGAAGCGCGAATTCCGCTGGCCCAAGCCACCATCCACCTGGCCACCGCACCGAAGTCGAACGCAGTGATCCAAGCAATCAGCGCCGCGCAAGCCGACGTGCAAGCTGGGCGCATCGGTCACGTCCCGGCCCACCTGCGCGACGGCCACTACGAAGGAGCGAAAAAGCTCGGCAATGCCGTGGGGTATGTTTACCCGCATGATGACCCGCGCGGCGTCGTTAAGCAGCAGTACCTCCCAGATGAATTGGAAGGCGTGCTGTACTACGAACCCACCGAACATGGTGCCGAAAAGCGCATCCATGACTACCTGGGGCGGCTGCGCAACATCATCCGCGGCAAGCGGCGCTAAAGTTTTCTCCCCCGATACCCGTGCTAGGAAGCGATACGGGTAAAGTTGAGCGCTGTTACGTACCGCTTAAACAGTGAAGGACTTTTAGCTCGTGAAGACTCATGAGATCCGGGAACGCTTTACCCAGCACTTCGTGAAAACCGGACACGAGGCGGTTCCCAGCGCGTCGCTCATTTTGGACGACCCGAACCTGCTCTTCGTCAACGCCGGCATGGTTCCGTTCAAGCCGTACTTCCTCGGCCAGCAGAACCCGCCGTTTCCCAACGGCCTGGCAACCTCGATCCAGAAATGCGTGCGCACCCTGGACATCGAAGAAGTAGGTATTACCACCCGCCACAACACCTTCTTCCAGATGGCCGGCAACTTCTCCTTCGGCCAGTATTTCAAGGAAGGCGCAATCAAAAACGCCTGGGGCCTTCTCACCGGCTCCGTAGAAGACGGCGGCTTCGGCCTCGACCCGGAGCGTCTGTGGGTTACCGTTTACTTGGACGACGATGAGGCTGCCGATATCTGGCACAACAAGATTGGCGTGCCGAAGGAGCGTATCCAGCGCCTGGGCATGGAGGATAACTACTGGTCCATGGGCATTCCTGGCCCGTGCGGTCCATGCTCCGAGATTTACTACGATCGCGGCCCGGAATACGGCGCCGAGGGTGGCCCAGTGGCCGACGACAACCGTTACATGGAGATCTGGAACCTGGTCTTCATGCAGAACGAGCGCGGTGAGGGCATCGGCAAGGGCAATTTCGAAATCCTGGGCCCGCTGCCGAAGAAGAACATCGATACCGGCATGGGCATCGAGCGCGTGGCCTGCATCCTGCAGGGCGTAGACAACGTCTACGAGACCGACCTTTTGCGCCCGGTTATCGACGCCGCGGAGGAGCTTTCTGGTTCC
The DNA here is from genome assembly GCF_001807495.1 of Corynebacterium sp. HMSC08C04. Lineage (NCBI taxonomy): Bacteria > Bacillati > Actinomycetota > Actinomycetes > Mycobacteriales > Corynebacteriaceae > Corynebacterium > Corynebacterium sp. HMSC08C04. Next base: position 275,022 of record NZ_KV789229.1, read on the forward strand.
AAATACGGCGAGGGCGCAAGCGATCAGGACAACATCCGATTCCGCGTCATCGCGGACCACTCCCGTACCGGCATGATGCTCATCTTGGACGGCGTTACCCCGGGCAACGAAGGCCGCGGCTACATCCTGCGCCGCCTGCTGCGTCGCATCATCCGTTCCGCACGCCTGCTGGGGGCTACCGCGCCGAGCATGGAGCGCTTCATGAACACCATCATGGACACCATGACTCCGTCCTACCCGGAAATTGCGGAGCACCGCGAGCGCATCCTGCGCGTTGCCATCGCAGAGGAGAAGGCCTTCCTCAAGACCTTGGAGTCGGGCACTAAGCTTTTCGACGAAGCCGTCGCAGAGCTCAAGTCCACCTCGCGTGCTGCAACCACCAAGGTGCTCTCCGGCGAGAAGGCATTCGAGCTGCACGATACCTATGGCTTCCCAATTGACCTCACCCTAGAGATGGCCCAGGAGGCCGGCCTTGAGGTCGACATGGATGGCTTCAACGACGCGATGGGAGAGCAGCGCCGCCGCGCCAAGGCCGATAACCAGGCCAAGAAGCACGGCCACGCCGACCTTTCTCTCTACCGTGAGTGGGTCGATAACAACCCGACCGTCTTCACCGGTTACGAGACGCTTACTTCCGACGCCAAGATCATCGGTCTGGTTCGCGATGGCGAGAAGGTCAACGAGGTCCACGAGGGCGAGCAGGTGGAGGTCATCCTCGACCAGTCGCCGCTGTACGCCGAGGCCGGTGGACAGACCGCAGACCGCGGCCGCCTGTACGCGGGCGAGAGCCTGCTTGAGGTAGGCGATGTCCAGAAGATCGGCAAGAAGCTGTGGGTCCATAAGGCCACCGTTACTGCCGGCGGCATCGACCTGGGTGCTTCCGTGACCGCTGAGGTCGATAAGAAGTGGCGTCACGGCGCAGTCCAGGCGCACTCGGCCACCCACCTCATCCACGCGGCGCTGCGCAAGGTGCTGGGCCCAACCGCAGTTCAGGCAGGTTCCTTGAACCGCCCGGGCTACCTGCGTTTCGACTTCAACTACACCGAGCAGCTGACCCCGGCCCAGCTGGAGGAGATCGCTCTCATCACCAATCAGGCTGTCGACGCCCACTTTGCCGTCAACACCATCGAGACCTCGCTGGAGAAGGCGAAGCAGATGGGCGCCATGGCGCTGTTCGGTGAGAACTACGGCTCTGAGGTCCGCGTCGTCGAGATGGGCGGCCCGTTCTCGATCGAGCTATGCGGCGGCACCCACGTCACCAACACGGCGGAGATCGGCCCGGTTTCCGTGCTGGGCGAGTCCTCCGTGGGCTCCGGCGCGCGCCGCATCGAGGCCTACTCTGGCCTGGACGCGTTCCGCTACTACTCAAAGGAAACCGCACTCGTGGAGGGCGTTTCCCGCGAGCTGAAGATCCAGTCCGAGGACCTTCCAGAGCGCATCGCGCAGCTGACCGAGCGCCTCAAGGCTGCTGAGAAGCAGATCGAGGACCTGCACAAGGCCCAGCTGATGTCCCAGACCGCTGAGATGGTCAACTCCGCCGTCGAGGTCAACGGCTTTAGCGTCGTGGCAACCCGCCTGCCGAACAACGTCAGCGGCGGCGACCTGCGCACCGTGGCCACCGACCTGAAGAACCGCCTCGGCGACAAGCCGGGCGTGGTTGTCCTCGCCTCCGAGAATGAGGGCGGCAAGCTGCCGTTTATCGCCGGCGTCACCAAGGCTGCCATCGAGCGCGGCATCAAGGCTGGCGACTTGGTCAAGCTGCTCGCTGGCTACATCGACGGCAAGGGCGGCGGCAAGCCAGACATGGCGCAAGGCTCCGGCTCTAACGCCGAAGGCCTTTCGGCCGCGTTCAACGCCCTGCGCGACGAACTCGAAAAGGCCTAATTCTTTCGCCGCGAATTCTCCCCGTATCTTTAAGCCAAAAGGTGCGGGGATTTTTGCGCGATAGGGGTAAACATTAGGCCTTTAAACAGCCAATAAGCTAAAACTTATGCCCCTGCGAACCATAGCCGCAAATAGTATGACTAGAATCTAAATGTCATCGTTACCGTTTTGCGACTTTTTGCGTCGCATCCAACCGCGAAGGGACATTCATAGAGCATGGCCGTACAACCCGATACTCCCGGGGTGGACGACCCGGGAAATGGGCGTCGACTAGCGCTAGATGTAGGCACCGTACGCATCGGTGTCGCGGTCTCTGACAACAACGCCAAGTTGGCGCTTCCTGTCGAGACCGTCGCTCGCGAAACCGGTTTCAAAGACCGCGATAAAGGCGATATCGACCGCATTTTGGAGCTCATTCACGAGTACCAAGCGGTAGAGGTAGTAGTAGGCCTGCCCCGCGATCTGCAGGGCAACGGCTCGAAAAGTGTTAAACACGCCAAGGAAATCGCGTTTCGCATCCGCCGCAGGCTGGGAAAAGATGTAACGATAGGGCAACCACCTGTCCGCATGGCTGACGAGCGGCTGACCACAGTCGCCGCCACGACAGCGCTGCGGGCGTCGGGGGTATCCGAGAAAAAGGGCCGCAAAGTCATCGACCAAGCAGCCGCAGTAGAAATCTTGCAATCCTGGTTGGACGCACGTAACAACGCGCTTCAAGCAGATGCAACCACCCACGAGCCTTCAACAGCAGGAGACTAGTTACGTGAGCCGAAACCAAGAACGAATCGGGCGCTCCATGGAGCCGAAGCACGTCAAGCGCCGCCAGCGCGGCCTTGCCGTGGTGGTGGCCTCCGTGGTGCTTATCATCGGCGCCCTGGGATACATCGGCTTCCGCTTGCTTGGAGGAGGCAGCAGCATGGACTATGAGGGAACCGGCAACGGCACCGTGCAGCTGGTCGAGGTCCCAGAAGGCTCGTCGATGAGCCAGCTCGGCCCGGAGCTCGTGGAAAAGAACGTGGTCAAGACCGCGGATGCTTTCTCCTCGGCGGCCAACTCCAACCCTCGCGCTGGCAGCATTCAGCCGGGCTTCTACCGCCTGCAGGAGGAGATGAATGCAAAGGCGGCGGTTTCTGCGCTGCTCGATGACAAAAACAAGGTCGATCCTTTGGACGTGCAGGGCGGAGCCACGCTTTCCGACGTTAAGGTTGTCGGCGGCGATGTTCGCTACGGCGTCTACTCGCTGATCGCGCAAGTCTCTGAGCAAGAGGGCGGCTCCGTGACCAAGGAAGAACTGGAGAAGGTCGCGGCGACCGTCGATCCGGCCGAGCTTGGCGCGCCCGAATGGGCGCTGGAGAAGATTCGCTCCCGTGGCGAGGACCCGAAGCGCCTTGAGGGTCTTATTGCTCCGGGCCAGTATGTGGTCGATCCGAACATGGACGCGCAGGCCATCTTGAAGGACTTGATTACTCGTTCTACCGAGCGCTACAACGAGACCGGCATCGTCGACCGCGCGCAGGCTATGGGCAAGACCCCATACGAGCTGCTGGTTGCAGCATCCTTGGTCGAGCGCGAGTCCCCGGCCGGCGAGTTCGGCAAGGTGGCCCGCGTCATCCTGAACCGCCTGGACGAGCCGATGCGTTTGGAGCTGGACTCCACCGTTAACTACGGCCTGCCGGACGTAGAGCTGGCGACTTCCGATGAAGCTCGTGCCGAGGTCACCCCGTGGAATACTTACGCTAAGGAGGGCCTGCCGGATACCCCGATTGCTTCTCCTTCCGTTGAAGCAATCGACGCCATGGAGCACCCGGAGGAGGGCAACTGGCTGTTCTTCGCCACAATCGACGCCGACGGCACCACCGTGTTCACCGATAACTACGACGAGCACTTGGCCAACGTTGACAAGGCCATCAACTCCGGCATTCTCGATTCCCAGCGCGGCGGCGTGCAGGGTGGCGAGGATCCTGAAGCAAAGCCAGCCGAGTAATGCCACGCGCGGCGGTTCTAGGTCAACCCATCGACCATTCCTTGTCCCCGGTGCTGCATAACGCCGGTTATGCAGCCCTGGGGCTAGAGGACTGGGACTACACCCGCTTTGAGGTCACGGCGGCGTCGCTGCCGCGCTTTCTCGAGGAAGCGCCTGCTGATTTCCGCGGTTTCTCCGTGACCATGCCGGGCAAGTTCGCCGCCCTTTCTTGCGCCACGGAGCGCACTGAACGTGCCGAACTCATTGGCTCTGCGAATACCCTTGTACGCACCGAGCAGGGCTGGCGCGCCGACAACACCGACACCGAGGGCGTCGCCGGTGCGTTGGCGGTCCTAATGGGGGAAAAGACCGCCCGTCGCGCGCTTCTCATCGGCTCCGGCGGCACCGCCCGCCCCGCGCTTTGGGCCCTGGCGCAGCGCGGTATTACCGACGTCACCGTGCTGAACCGCTCTGACCGGCTCGCCGAGCTCGCCCCGCTTGCCGACGCCCTCGGCCTCAAGCTTTATCGCGCCACCTTCGACGCTGACCTCGCCGCCCTCGCGCGCGAGGCAGACCTCATCGTCTCCACGGTTCCCTCCGCGGCCCTCGACGGTCACCTCTTTGACCTAGCCCACGCGCCAGTCCTCGACGTCATCTACGATCCCTGGCCCACGCCGCTCGTCTCGCATGCGGCCGCCAACGGCTACGCCACGGTGGGCGGCCACGTCATGCTCGCGCATCAAGCCTTCAGTCAGTTTGAGCAGTTTACCGGCCATCCCGCGCCGCAAGCCACCATGCGCGCTGCCCTCGATGCAGCCTTGAGCTAGGCTGTGGCCCCATGGGGGGAAACTTTTATATCCACGCCTGCATCGCCGCGTGGATAGTCATGCTGTGTATATTCGACATCCGCTATAAACGCCTACCCAATTGGCTTACCCTGCCCGCCTGCCTTATCTCGCTTTGTATCTTTTCCCCGGCCGGGCTCATCTGGCCGGGGCTCTACCTCGCACTCGCACTATGGCGCGGCGGGGTCGGCGGCGGCGACATTAAACTCGCCTTTCCGCTGGGCATGTGGACCGTCCACGAAGCAGGGGTGATGGGGCAGTTGCTGGCGATGATGGGGGCGTCGCTTAGCACTGCGTTATGGGGCCTTGCCCGCCGCGACGCCGCACCCCCGCACGGGCCCGGAATGCTGCTGGCTGCGGCGGCGTGTGTGATTGCGCTCTAAGTTCGACCCTAGTGCTAGCCCGCGTGTGCGCGGCGTGCGATAATAACCCGCATGCTTCGTTGGACTACCGCAGGTGAATCCCACGGCCAGGCGCTCATCGCCATGCTTGAGCACATGCCGTCCGGGGTACCAGTATTGCAGGATGACATCGCTGCCCAGCTCTCACGCCGCCGCTTAGGCTATGGCCGGGGCGCCCGCATGAAGTTCGAAGCCGACGAATTAACTCTCCTTTCTGGCATCCGCCACGGTAAGACTCTGGGCAGCCCGATTGCGATCATGATCGGTAACACCGAGTGGCCAAAGTGGACCACCATCATGTCACCACACGCGCTGGACATGTCCGACGAGGAGACCGCCAAGGCCATGGCTTCCGGCCGTGGCGCCCCGCTGACCCGCCCGCGGCCGGGCCACGCGGATTTTGCAGGCATGGTCAAATATGGCCACGACGAGGCGCGTCCGATCCTGGAGCGGTCCTCAGCTCGTGAGACCGCCGCGCGCGTGGCCGCCGCCACCATCGCGCGTAACTTTCTGCGCGAGACCCTCGGCGTGGAGGTTATCTCCCACGTCATCTCCATCGGCGCCTCGGAGCCTTATGCGGGCCCCACACCGACGCACGCGGATCTCGACGCCATCGATGCTTCACCCGTGCGCGCCTTCGGCGAGGATGCGCAAGCGTCGATGATTTCGGAAATTGAGGCCGCCAAAAAGCAGGGAGATACCTTAGGCGGCATTGTCGAGGTCGTTGTCGAAGGCCTGCCCATTGGCCTGGGCTCGCACATCTCCGGCGAGGACCGCCTCGATGCCCAGCTCGCCGCTGCGCTCATGGGCATTCAGGCCATCAAGGGCGTAGAAGTAGGCGACGGCTTCGAGGAGGCCCGCCGCCGCGGCTCCGAGGCCCACGACGAAATGGTGCGGGAAGGCGCGGGCGTTACTCGCCTGAGCAACCGCGCCGGCGGTCTCGAAGGCGGCATGACCAACGGCGAGACCCTGCGTCTGCGCGCTGCCATGAAGCCGATCTCCACCGTCCCGCGCGCCCTACGCACCGTGGATATGGCAACCGGCAAGGCGGCCACCGGCATCCACCAGCGTTCCGATGTGTGCGCGGTGCCCGCCGCGGGCGTGGTCGCCGAAGCCATGGTCGCCCTCGTTCTCGCGCGCGCGGTGCTAGAAAAGTTTGGCGGCGATAGCGTCATGGAGACCAAGCGCAATATCGCCGCCTACAATGAGTATGTTTCCCAGCGTCTTGCTTTTGAACAGGAGTAAGTAATGACCACACCGGTTTCCGTGACTGGTAGCCCGCGTCCCCGCGTTGTTCTCATTGGGCCACCTGGGGCGGGTAAGTCTTCCATCGGGCGCCGTTTAGCTCATTCCCTCAACTGCGAACTCGTCGACTCCGACCAGATGATTGAACAGCGCGAGGGCGCGGCCTGTGGAGAGGTCTTTTCCTCGCTGGGTGAGTCGGCCTTCCGCGAGCTGGAGGCGGAAGTGGTAAAGCAAGCGCTGTGTTCGCGCGGCGTCGTCAGCCTGGGCGGCGGGGCCGTGCTCGATGAAGGCACCCGCGACCTCCTGGACCGCCACACCGTCATTTTCCTTGACGTTTCCCCGGAGGAAGGGGTAACCCGCACGCTTGGCGACGCCAACCGCCCCGTCCTCGCCGCCGCCGACCCCCTGGCGCACTACGCTGAGCTGCTGGAGTTGCGCAGGCCGTACTACGAGCAGGTCGCCAACTTGAAGGTCCGCACCGATAAGCGCAGCCCACAGCAGGTAGTCGGCGCCATCTTGGGCTTTATCGACACGCTTTAAGAAACGAGTTTTTATGACCACGATTCCAGTTTCAGGCCCTAGCCCTTATGAGGTCACCGTCGGCGCGGGTTTGACCGAAGCCATCGCAAACCGGCTCAGCACAACCGGCGCGGGCCAAGTGGGGATCGTGTTCCAGCCTGCCGTCGCGGCCGTCGCTCGTCAGCTTGCCGCGGAGGCTGCCGCGCGCAACGTCGTGGTTACCCTGCTGCCCATTCCCGATGCCGAGGCCGCCAAGCGCCTCGACGTCGTGGGTGGTCTGTGGGACAGCCTTGGCGAGGCAAACTTCAGTCGCCGCGACGCCATCGTAGGACTCGGAGGGGGAGCGGCCACCGATCTCGCGGGGTTCCTTGCCGCGACGTGGATGCGCGGCATCAAGGTCATCCAGGTGCCCACCACGTTGCTGGCGATGGTAGACGCCGCCGTCGGCGGCAAAACAGGCATTAACACCGCTGCCGGCAAGAACTTGGTCGGGGCATTCCACGAGCCCGATTCCGTCTTCGTAGACTCGGACCGCCTGCACACCCTGCCAGAGGATGAAATCGTCGCCGGGTCGGCGGAGATCGTCAAGACCGGTTTCATCCACGATCCAGTCATCATCTCGCGTTACCTCGCAGATCCCGCCGCTTGCCTCGACCCGCTTAGCGGTCTGCCCGAGCTTATCGAGCGCTCCATCGCGGTCAAGGCCCGCGTGGTGGGCGAGGACCTCAAAGAGGCCGGCCTGCGCGAGACCCTCAACTATGGACACACGTTCGGCCACGCCATCGAGTTGCGCGAGGACTACACCTGGCGTCACGGCCGCGCCGTGGCCGTGGGCATGATGTTCGTCGCCAACCTAGCCCACGCCCGCGGGCTTATCGACGCCGCCGTTTTGGACACCCACACCCAGATCCTGCGCTCGCTCGGCCTGCCCACGACCTACGAAGCAGGCCACTTCGACGAGCTTTACCAGGCCATGACGAGGGATAAGAAAAACCGCGGGGGTGCTATTCGTTTCGTAGCCCTCACCGGCATCGGCGAGACCACCCGCATCGAAGATGCCACCGAGGCCGAATTGCGCGCGGCTTATGCAGCCATTTCCCACTAGTTCGGAGCAGACATGAAGATTTTGGTTCTCAACGGCCCCAACCTAAACCGCCTGGGCAAGCGGCAGCCGGAAGTGTATGGAACGACGAGCCTCGCGGACGTCGAAAAGCGCATGCGTGCGGCCGCAGGTGAGGCAGAGCTGGAGTTCTACCAGTCCAATCACGAAGGCGAGCTCATCGATAAGGTCCACGAGGCTGCCGACGCCGGCTGGCCCGTCATCATCAACCCTGGCGGCTTTACGCATACTTCAGTCGCGCTGCGCGACGCCCTTGCTGAGGTTGCCGACGGCGCCGGCTTCGTCGAGGTGCATATCTCCAACGTGCACGCGCGCGAGCCGTTCCGCCAACATTCTTATTTAAGCCCGATCGCGCGCGGGGTTATCGCCGGATTGGGTATCTACGGCTACGAGGCCGCACTCGGTTATTTTCTCAGCGATTAGCCCCAAACCCGCGGGTGGTGGGCGTTATCATGGGTTGACCGTCAAGAAGAAAAGGATTAACACATGACACTCGCTGATACCCGCTTTAGTGACCGCCGCCGCAAGCTCGCTGCAGAGGTAGCCGGCATGCGCATCGACGCCGTCTTGGTAACCCACCTGGTGCATGTGCGCTACCTTTCCGGCTTCTCCGGCTCCAACGGTGGCCTGCTGCTGCGCAAGGACCTCTCGGCGCTGATGGCAACCGATGGCCGCTATACCACCCAGATTGCAGAAGAAGTCCCAGACCTCGAAGCAGTCTTGGGCCGCCCGGTGGGTCCGGCGTTGCTCAGGCGCCTCGAGGGACCACTGCGCGTGGCCTTTGAGGCCGATTATGTCTCCGTATCTGAGTTCAAGGCCTTGGAAGAGGCAGCTCCTGAGGGAGTGGAGCTGGTTCCGATGAGCGGAGTCATCGAAGACATTCGCCTGGTGAAGGACCCACAGGAGCTGGAGCGCCTCGAACACATCGCGGCGCTGGCCAACGAAGCGCTGGAGGGCTTGGTTGCTGCCAGCGAGGTAGCAGTGGGGCGCACTGAGCGCCAGATCGCGGCAGACCTGGAATACCGCATGCGCAAGCTGGGTTCTGAGCGCGTGAGCTTTGATACCATCGTCGCCTCCGGCCCGAATTCCGCAAAGCCGCACCACGGCGCCGACGATCGCGTACTGGTCTCCGGCGACCTCGTAACCATCGACTTCGGCGCGCACCTGCGTGGCTTTAACTCCGATTGCACCCGTACCTTCGCGGTCGGGGAGCCGAACGAGCTCTCCCGCGAGATATACGATATCGTCCTGCGCGCCCAAGAGGCTGGCGTCAAGGCGGCGGTGCCAGGGGCCAAGCTTGTCGACGTCGACGCCGCCTGCCGCGACATCATCACCGAGGCCGGCTACGGCGAGTACTTCGTGCACTCCACCGGCCACGGCATCGGCCTTGACGTGCACGAGGGCCCGGCTGCTGCGCAAACGGGTAAGGGCGAACTTGCCGAGGGCATGACCCTTACCATCGAGCCGGGTATCTACGTACCGGGCAAGTGCGGAGTGCGCATTGAGGATACGCTTATCATCACCTCCGGCGTGCCGAAGATCATCACTTCATTCCCGAAGGACTTGCAGGTTCTATAATTTGGCCCTGTTATGCTGGCAAACCTGCATAAGGTATGCTGGAACACTGTTTTCACCACTATTTTTACTGGGAGTTTGATCCATGGCTGATACCACCGATTTCAAGAACGGACTCGTTCTCAAGATTGACAACAAGCTGCAGCAGATCGTCGAGTTCCAGCACGTTAAGCCGGGCAAGGGCCCTGCATTCGTGCGTACCAAGCTCAAGGACGTCGTCTCCGGCAAGGTCACCGATAAGACCTTCAACGCTGGCGTCAAGGTGGAGACCGCAACGGTAGATCGTCGCGACATGACCTACCTGTACAACGATGGCCAGAATTTCGTTGTCATGGACGATAAGACCTTCGAGCAGTTCGAGCTGCCTTTCGACAAGTTCGGTGAGGCCGGCAAGTTCCTGCTGGAGAACATGCGTGTGCAGGTCTCCTTCCACGACGGCGAGGCTCTTTTCGGCGAGCTGCCTATCTCCGTTGACCTGAAGGTTGAGCACACCGAGCCAGGCCTGCAGGGCGATCGCTCCAACGGCGGCACCAAGCCAGCTACCCTCGAGACCGGCGCCGAGATCCAGGTACCGCTGTTTATTGAGATCGGCAACGTCCTCAAGATCGATACCCGCACCGGCGAGTACCTCTCCCGCGTCAACAACTAGGGCGCAACGTGTCTGAGCAAAAAGACATCAACTACAAGCGCCACACGGCGCGCTACCGCGCGCGCCGCCGCGCCGCGGACATTCTGTACGAGGCAGAAAACCGCGACGTCGATCCCGTAAGCATCATCGAGGACCGCGTCCAACTGGCCCGCGAGGACGCCAACGGCGTCGCCCCGGTTGCCGAGTACACTCAGGTCATCGTCAAGGGCGCGGCCGAAGAGCTCGACGCCATCGACGAGACCATCGAGCGTTACCTTTCTTCTGAGTGGGAGCTGCACCGTATCCCGGCCGTCGACCGCGCAATTATGCGCGTGGCCGTGTGGGAGATTCTTTTCAACGAGGATGTCCCGAACGCAACCGCACTCGTGGAGGGCGTGGAGCTAGCTTCCGAGTACTCCAATCATCAGGCACCGCCGTATATTCACGCCGTGCTTGACGACGTCATCCAAGCCCAGTCCGCAGACAACCCCATGTCAGAGGAACATTAGGCACGCCAACAAGCGCTGTTCCCCTTAAGGAGCAGCGCTTTTGCGCGTTTTTAGCAGCGCCCGCGGTGCCAAGTGACCACACCATCGATGCGGTCTAGCCTCCCGCGGCCTGGCGGGGCGTTCGGGTCGTCTTGGTTAACCCCGTTGTGGTAGCCACAGCAGGTGGTCAGATTCGCCATGTTGGTCTCGCCGCCTAAGCGCCAGGGGTGCATGTGGTGGACCTGGGCTTCATCGGCGCCGATGTTGCATTCCGGCCACGGACACGTCGGATTTTCCGCGGCCGCCATAAGTCGCTGCTTCGAGCTGGCGTGCCTTTGTGCGCGGTATAGGTTCACCGGGCCTTCCACCGGGTGGATGAGCGTAAACAGCTCGCCGAGGCCGGCGTCGGCAAGCACGCGCTCCAGGTAATCTTTTCCAGTCATGGTGGCGCCGTTGGTCAGCCGCAGGGTGATCTCGTCGCCCGTGCCGTGCAGGACGTCGATAAACTCTGGCAGGCGCACGATGACGTTGGTGCGCGGCGTCGGGCGCTGTGCAGCCTTCACGCCGCCGTAGAGAAGGCCGGTCAGTTGTTCCACAGGCTTGGTCTTATCCAAGCGCGCCCATAAGTCCGCAATCATGTCGTTGGGGCCGGTGATGGCAAGTGTCCACGCTTTGCGACGTCGATACAACCGCGCCCCAGCACGCGGCCCCCGTGCTGGCCTGCGGGTCAGCCGGCGCGCCTGCTTTTCGATGTCGCTGGCGGGCGCCTGGAGCGCGCAGAGTTTCTCGCGCAGCCGCCACGCTTCGGCCTGATTGGCCGCCTTGGCGGCGTAGCGTTCGATGATTTTTAGCACCGGCAGACTGTGCGTGGACTCGCGGGCCGTGCGCTGTTTGGCGCTAAATTTGGTCGGACCGAAGTAGGTGTGCGCCAAGCGGGCGAGCATGCGGGCCTCGGTATCCGGGGCGCCGAGGGCTTCTAATTGCGCGGCAGACATGCCTTGGGCCCCGGCGATGATTTCCATGCCGGGGCGCAGTGCATCAAGGTATGCCTGAAGAGTCATGCCTTAAACGCTAGGAGCGTTAGTCAACCGATTGCTAGCCCCAATTTCTTTTTCGGGCTAAATCTGTGGATAACTCATCGTAAGCTCGCTATAGCAGCGAGGAGAGGAATTCCTTGGTTCGCGGGTGCTGCGGATCGTCGATGACCTGCTGCGGAGTGCCAGATTCGATGACTTGGCCGCCATCCATGAAGAAAATCTTGTCGGCGACTTCTCGGGCAAATCCCATCTCGTGGGTGACCACCAGCATGGTCATTCCACCCGCGGCGAGAACCTTCATCACGCGCAATACCTCGCCGACGAGTTCGGGATCGAGTGCAGAGGTCGGCTCGTCGAAAAGCATCAGCTTCGGCTCCATCGCCACCGCCCGCGCGATGGCCACGCGCTGTTGCTGGCCGCCCGAAAGCTGCACCGGATAGGCATCCGCCTTGTGCGCAAGGCCTACCTGTTCGAGCAGCTCCATCGCGCGTTTCTTTGCCTTTTCCACCGGCTGCTTTTTCACGTTCACCGGCGCCTCAATGATGTTTTCGAGCACCGTCCGGTGGGCGAAAAGGTTAAATTGCTGGAACACCATGCCGATATCGGTGCGCTGGGCGGCGGCCTGCTTTTCCGTAATCTCGTAGAGGACTCCGTCGCGCTCGCGGTAACCAATCAGGTCCCCGTCGACGTATAGTCGGCCCGCCGTGACCTTTTCTAGGTGATTGCAGCAGCGCAAAAACGTCGACTTGCCCGAGCCTGAAGGTCCCAACAGGCAGGCGACCTCGCCCGGCATGACGTCGAGAGTAATACCTTTCAACACTTCCAAACTGCCGAAGGACTTGTGCACATTTTGTGCGGAAATCATTGGCGTAGCCATTAGTTATTTACCTCCGGGATGACGGAAACGTTACGGGGGATTGTGCCCTCGGCGTCGGCAAGCGCTGCTAGCTGACGCCCGGTGAGCTCACGCGTGGCACCGCGTTCGAAGCGGCGCTCCAAGAAGTACTGGGCCACCATCAGCAAGGAGGTGATCACCAGGTACCACGTGGCCGCGACCATAAGCAGCGGGATGGGTTCGAAGAGAGCGGCGGAGATATCGGTGGCGCGGCCGAAAATCTCGTAGGTATAGGGCACCGCAACCACGAGCGAGGAGGTCTTGAGCAAGGAGATGAACTCGTTGCCCGTCGGCGGGATGATAATGCGCATCGCCTGCGGAAGCACAGTGCGGCGCATGGTCATCCACCAGCCCATGCCCAGAGCCTTGGAGGCTTCTTTCTGGCCTTCCGGCACTGCAGAAATGCCGGAGCGGACGATTTCTGCCATGTAGGCCGCCTCGTTCAAGCCGAGACCCAGCACGGACAGCAGGAAGGCGTTGGTCAACACTCCCGAGAGCGAAATCTCGGTGAATCCGAGGTTGATGGATTGATATAGCGCGGATAAAAGGCCCCAGAACACCAGCTGCACGTAGACCGGGGTGCCGCGGAAGATCCACAAAAATAGCCAGGCGACGCCGCGCAAAACCGGGTTGGGGGACATGCGCATCACCGCGAGCACCGCGCCACCGACGACGCCGATGAGCATCGCGAGGATGGTAATGGCCAGGGTATGCAGGGATGCGGCCCCGATGCGCTTGTCAAAGAGGTACTGGAAGTAGGTATCCCAGCCAAATGCCTCGTTGCGCGCGGAGGCGATGACAAACCAGAGCCCTAGAAGGACGAGGATAGTGGCAAAGACCCAGCGCCATGGGTGACGCAGGGGACGAGCCTGAATTTCTTGCGGCTGCGCGGCCGGAGTTGTCTTAGTCATTGACTGGCCTTTCGTTAATCATTGCCTGGTCCACGAGGCCCTCAGAGATGCCCCAGCGGCTCAAAATCTTTTCGTACTCGCCTGTTTCGATGAGGTAGTCCAGTGCCGCAGCGGCAGCAGGACCGAGCTCGGAGTCTTTCGGCACCGCCAACCCATAAGGTGCGGCGTCAAACATGTCACCGACCATGCGCATCTTGCCCTCTGAGCGGTTGACGGCCCAGGAGGAGACAGGCGAGTCGGCGGACATTGCGTCCGCGCGGCCCATCAACACGGCAAGCGCCGCGTTGTCGCTGGTGTCATAGGCCAGGATGCGCAGGTCGCCGCCGCAGGCATCGCGTTTCGGATTAAGGTCGTCGGTTTCCGAGACCGTGGTGCGCTGGACCGCGACGGTAAGCCCACACGGGTTTTCCGGGTCTACGTCTTTGATGCCCTCGGTGCGCTCGGCCCATTGGATGCCGGCATAGAGGTGGTCGACGAAGTCGAAGTTTTTGCGGCGTTCCTCGTTATCGGTAAATCCGGAGGCGCCGATGTCGATTTGCCCGGATTGCACCGCGGGCAGGATGAGCGAGAAATCCTGTTCGACGGGCTGGAACTCGAGCCCCAGGACGTCGGCAATAGCGTTGGTGATGTCCATCTCAACGCCGACGAGCGCACCATCGGAGTCCTTGAACTCGAAGGGCGCAAACGGCGGGTTGGTGCCCGCCGTGAGCACGCCATCGTTGTCGTGGTACATCGCCGCGATTTCCGGAACCATCTCGATGTCAGGTGCTTGCCAGCCCTCAGGCATGGAGGATTCCTCGTTGGTGACGCATCCCGTCGCTAGGACGGTGCAACTTAGTACCACGGCTGTGGTGGCGATTTTTCTTTTCATTGGGGTGTTCTAACTTTGCTTTTCCGGCTCGTTGTAGGCCTTGGCCTTGCGCGCGTCGATGAAGATGAATACGGATACGATGATGCCGCCGAGCACCATCATCGCGATGATTGCCCCGCTGGATGCGTCCTGGTCCGCACCCCACGGCCACAAAGCGCGCAGGGAGCCGAACATGAAGCCGGCCATGGCTGCCAGGGTCAGCGAGCGGTGATTATCCAATAGGTAGTTGAGCAGCTTTACAAACGCTGCGAGGCCGCACAGGGCACCCAAGGCGAATACGGCAATGGTGCCAAGCTCGCGGTCGGAAACGGCGCCGATGACTGGCTGGTAAAGGCCCATCGTCAGCAGAATCAGCGAGCCCGAGACACCGGGGAGCACGAGCGCGCAGACCGCTACCATGGCGGCCAAGAAGACCACGATGAGTGAGGGATTGTCCACCGGCTCCGAGGTGAATCCCGTGACGAAGAAAATAAGTACGGACGCCACCACGAAGGTGACGATGGAGGAGACCTTGAAGCGCTCAGCCCGAGTCATCATGGAGATCGGCACGAAGATGGATACCGTCACCATTCCTAAGAACAGGGCGCTTGATATCGATACTTGGCTCTCGACGAAGTTATGCAACAGCGTCGACAGTCCAAATACGGCCGCGAACATGCCTACAGCGACGGAGGCGAGAAAGCCCCATTCCACCTTTTTGAACCGGCCAGAGATGAGAAAGTTTGCATTGTGCAGCGCGCGTTCGTAAATGCCCACGATAAGCGCGACAGTGCCACCGGAGATTCCGGGAACGAGCTCTGCCGAGCCTATGAGTGCGCCGCGAATGGCGTTGAGAATATATTGCATACTTTCGAAACTAACCTTGGATGATTGGGTTCTAGGGCGTGACGTGCCGCAACACGGCCGAGATTTTTAAGCAGTCGGAGAAAATCTCCGCGCCGCCCGAGGAATAAACCTATCACAATAAATACCACTCGCGGTATATTATTCACTGGCTGTGTCACAATTCTGCGGCCCCGAACGTAAGAAATCCCCTCGCCGGGCAAAGTTGCCGAGCGAGGGGATGAAGGTGGTGCCCCTGGTGAGACTCGAACTCACACTGAATGGGTTTTGAATCCATTGCCTCTGCCAATTGGGCTACAGGGGCGCGTCTTGTTGACTGGAAAGCAGTTTAGCGCAGCCGGGCGAGCAATTACTAATTAGGTGGGGGTAAAGGCTCTATGATGGGGCGAGTGACTTCTTCGACAACACACAATAAGACCACCAAACCGCGCCTTTTGCTTATCGACGGCCACTCAATGGCCTTCCGCGCTTTTTATGCGCTGCCGGCAGAAAACTTCGCCACCTCCGGCGGTCAGAACACGAATGCGGTGTATGGATTTTTGTCCATGCTCTCCAACATCATCGCCGAGGAGAAGCCGGAGTTCGTGGGCGTGGCTTTCGACGTCGGGCGCAAGACCTTCCGTACCGAGATGTTCCCGGAGTACAAGGCCCAGCGCGAGGCCGCGCCCGAGGAGTTCCGCGGCCAGGTAGAACTCATCCGCGAGGTACTCGACACCCTGGGTATCACCACGCTATCCCGCGAGAACTTCGAGGCCGATGACATCGTGGCCACGCTGGCTACTCAGGCCGATAATTATGAAACCCTCATCGTTACCGGCGACCGCGACTACCTGCAGCTGGTCAACGAGGACACCACCGTGTTGTACCCCATGCGTGGCGTTTCCACTCTGCATCGCTTTACCCCGGCCGCGGTGGAGGAGAAGTACGGTCTGACTCCGCAGCAGTATCCGGATTTCGCGGCCCTGCGCGGCGATCCTTCCGATAACCTGCCGAGCGTTCCCAAGGTGGGCGAGAAGACGGCCACCAAATGGATCCTCCAGTACGGCACCCTCGAGGAGCTTATCGAACACGCCGCGGAAATCAAGGGTGTGGCCGGCCAGAACTTCCGCGATCGCATCGAACAGGTGCGCATGAACCGCAAGCTCACGCAGATGATCACGGACATGGATTTAGAGGTCGGCCCAGACGATCTGGCTTTCCAGGGTGCAACCGTTAGCGAGGTGGCCGAGAAGTTCGACGAGCTCGAATTCGGCACCAATCTCCGCGAGCGCGTGCTGGAGGCTATCCCGAACGATGGCGGTGGGGCGCCAGCCGTGGAGGAGGCACCGACGCAGGAGATTAAGGTCGTCGACAAGCCTTTGGCCCAGTGGTTGGAGGGCAAAGAGCACGTCGCGGTCTTTGTCACTGGTGACTCCCGCCCCGGCCAGGGTGACGCGAGCGCACTCGCGCTTGTCGACGCCGACTTTGAAGGCATGCAGGTCGAACTTGGCGAATTGAGCGCGGAGGATGACGCCGCACTTGCCGCCTGGTTTGCTTCTTCTGCGCCGAAGTATTTTCACGAGGCCAAGGCCGCTTTCCATATGCTGGCAGGCCGCGGCATCGAGCTGCGTGGCATCGCGCACGATACCGCGATCGCTGCCTACTTGCTGCGCCCGGGCCAGCGCACCTATGACCTGCCGGATGTCTATCAACGTCACCTGAAGAAGACTCTCGCCCAGGCCAGCGACCAGCTCTCGCTGCTGGATGATTCTTCCCTAGTGGACCAGGCGGGTGCCATCATGGAGCTGGCCGCGGCGCTTACTAAGCAGCTGCAGGATATCGATTCCTTCGAGCTTTATACCGACTTGGAGCTGCCGCTCGTGGGCATTCTCGCGCGCATGGAGGCCACCGGTATCGCCGTGGACGTGGAGATTCTAGAAACCCAGCGCGATGCCTTCATCGAGCAGGTTGCCGAGCAGGAGCGCGCTGCCCGCGAGCTGGCTGGCGATGAGACGCTGAACTTGAACTCGCCAAAGCAGCTGCAGACCGTGCTCTTCGAGACCTTCGAGATGCCGAAGACGAAGAAGACTAAGACGGGCTATTCCACCGCGGCCAAGGAGATTGAGCAGCTGGCGGTCAACCACCCGCACCCGTTCCTCGATCACCTGCTTGCTCACCGCGAGTATCAGAAGATGAAGACCACCCTGGAAGGCCTCATCAAGACCGTGCAGCCCGACGGTCGCATCCACACCACCTTCAACCAGACAGTGGCTTCCACGGGCCGACTTTCCTCCACCGAGCCGAACCTGCAGAACATCCCAGTGCGCACGGAGGCAGGGCGCCAGATTCGCTCTGCGTTCATCGTGGGCACGGAGTTCGAGACCTTGATGACGGCCGATTATTCCCAGATTGAGATGCGCGTGATGGCTCACCTGTCCGAGGATCCGGGGCTTATCGAGGCCTATCGCGAGGGTGAGGATCTGCACAACTACGTCGGCTCGAAGGTCTTCGACGTGCCGGTCGATGAGGTGACCTCGGAGCTACGCCGCCGTGTCAAGGCGATGTCTTATGGTCTAGTCTATGGCCTTTCCGCGTTCGGCTTGTCCCAGCAGCTGGGCATCCCGGCCCGCGAGGCCAAGGAGATCATGGAAAGCTATTTCGAGCGTTTCGGTGGCGTGAAACGCTACCTCGACAACGTCGTTGAGCAAGCCCGCAAGGATGGCTACACCGCGACCGTCTTCGGGCGCCGTCGCTACCTGCCGGAGCTGAACTCTGATAATCGCCTCGCGCGTGAGAACGCCGAACGTGCAGCGCTGAACGCTCCGATTCAGGGCACGGCTGCGGACATCATCAAGGTCGCCATGATTCGCGTGGATAGGGCGCTTGAGGGAATGCGCTCCCGTGTGCTGCTGCAGGTCCACGACGAACTTGTGGTGGAAGTCGCCCCAGGCGAGGCCGACAAGGTCCGCGAGATTCTAGAACGCGAGATGGATTCGGCCATCGAGCTCAACGTCCCGCTCGAGGTCTCCGCCGGTGCCGGTAAGGATTGGGATGCCGCAGCGCACTAAAGCTGGCGCACGCCTGGCAGCCCAGGGCATCGAGGACCACGGTATCCCGGCCTACGCGAAGGCGAAGCTAGAAAGGCAGTGGGCGGCGCTCGACTAGGCAATTAGCCAGCATGTCGAAAGGCGTTTGGCCCGCTGCCAAAACCGATATTCCCAACACGCCGAGAACTACTGCCTCCACGTGTGGCACGCCGGTCAAAGAGATGAGCGTGAGAAGAATCCAGCTATTGCGCAGCGCGGCCGACCACCAGCCGGGCTTGTCAGTGATGACGTGCAACTGCAGCGACCATTTGCCCAGCGAGGTGCGCTTGCGTGCCTCACAGATAACGCGGTAGAGGTAGAACACTCCGGCAAGGGCCGCGATGTCGTAGATGGCGGCGGCGTGGCCGGTGATGGGGGCGTCGAAAAGCGTGTTGATGGTCCACCGCACCACCATGATGATGGCGGCGGCGAGGAAGGCATCAATCCACCACGCCACGACGCGGCGGAGGGTGATGCCTAGGTGCTCTTTAGCCAAAAAATCCATGCGCTATAGATTACTCATAGTCGATTGCTACTAAACGGCGGTGCAGATAAAAATAATGCTGCCGGGGAAGATTTCGCCGCGCTCGCGCGACCACTGGCCCCAGGTGATGTCGAGGTCTTGTGGCCACTCCGGCTCGAGGACGTCCTCGATGAGAAAACCGCCGCGGGTTTGTAGCGCGCGCACCCAGTCGCCCAGTGTGCGGTGGAACTCCGCGTAGCTTAAGTTGCCATCAGCGTCGTGCTCTAAGTAGGCACGGTCGAAGTAGGAGAGCTCAGCGGTGAGGTTTAACGGGTCATCGGGGAAAATCCAGCGCATCGGGTGAGTAGCGGAGATGACCAAGCGCCCGCCCGGGCGCAACACGCGGCGGACCTCCGCGAGCGCCGCGGCTAAGTCAGCAATAAAAGGGAAAGCGCCGAAAGCGGAAAAGGCGATGTCGAAGGACTCGTCGGCATAAGGCAGCACCAGGGCATCTGCCTGTACTAGCGGCAGGCCGCTCGGCGCGTGGGAGAGCATGCCGCGTGAGATATCGAAGCCGGTGGCAAAGCCCGCCTTATCCTGCAACCACGCGGTACAAGGCGCTGAACCACAGCCAATCTCGAGCACGCGCGCGGCGGCGAGGAAGGCGGCGTCGCCAAGCAGGTGTGCGTCAGCCTCGTGCAGCATCTCCGGGCACCAATAAAAGGAGGAAAGATATTTCGGATGCGCGGCATGATAGGCCGCGGCATCGTTGTCCCAAAAGGATTGGTTCGCGCGGGAGGGAGTCTGCATGGATGAAGTCCTTTTGAAAAATTGAAGTATTTGCCGTTTTAGCTGCGCGGATGTAGTATTGCACGGGCGTGTCTATGCCGTGGGTTGTCTAAGGCTTCCGTAGGAGGGCTTTATACATCGTCACGTCGGGATCGGAATCCATCCTAAACTATCGCTATTTTGCCTGTTTAGAGACGCTTTTTGAGAGACGCGTAACTGTCCATTTACGATCTCCTACATCAATTCGGAGCATTTCTACATATGCCAACTTCTAACACCCCTCAGGTTGCGATCAACGACATCGGAACCGCTGAGGACTTCCTCGCTGCCGTTGACGCCACCATCAAGTACTTCAACGATGGTGACATCGTCGAGGGTACCGTGGTCAAGGTTGACCACGACGAGGTCCTGCTCGACATCGGATACAAGACCGAAGGCGTCATCCCATCCCGCGAGCTGTCCATCAAGCACGACGTCGACCCAGATGAGGTCGTCGAGGTCGGCGATCAGATCGACGCACTCGTTCTCACCAAGGAGGACAAGGAAGGCCGTCTGATCCTGTCCAAGAAGCGCGCACAGTACGAGCGTGCTTGGGGTGCAGTCGAGGAGCTGCACGCCAAGGAAGAGCCAGTTACCGGTACCGTTATCGAGGTTGTCAAGGGTGGCCTCATCCTGGACATCGGTCTGCGTGGCTTCCTGCCTGCTTCCCTCGTCGAGATGCGTCGCGTCCGCGACCTGGAGCCGTACATCGGCCAGGAGCTGGAAGCAAAGATCATCGAGCTGGACAAGCAGCGTAACAACGTCGTCCTGTCCCGCCGTGCATTCCTCGAGCAGACCCAGTCTGAGGTTCGCTCCGAGTTCCTGCACCAGCTGCAGAAGGGCCAGGTCCGCAAGGGCGTCGTTTCCTCCATCGTCAACTTCGGCGCATTCGTCGATCTCGGCGGTGTCGACGGCCTGGTTCACGTTTCCGAGCTGTCCTGGAAGCACATCGATCACCCATCTGAGGTCGTCACCGTCGGTGACGAGGTCACCGTTGAGGTTCTCGACGTTGATCTCGACCGCGAGCGCGTCTCCCTGTCCCTGAAGGCTACCCAGGAAGATCCGTGGCGCGTATTCGCCCGCACCCACGCTGTGGGCCAGATCGTCCCGGGCAAGGTCACCAAGCTCGTTCCGTTCGGCGCATTCGTTCGCGTCGAAGAGGGCATCGAGGGCCTGGTTCACATCTCCGAGCTGGCTCAGCGCCACGTCGAGGTTCCGGACCAGGTTGTCACCGTTGGCCAGGAAGTCATGGTCAAGGTCATCGACATCGATCTCGAGCGTCGTCGTATCTCCCTGTCCGTTAAGCAGGCAGACGAGGACTACACCGAAGAGTTCGATCCGTCCAAGTACGGCATGGCTGACTCCTACGACGAGCAGGGCAACTACGTCTTCCCAGAGGGCTTCGACCCAGAGACCAACGAGTGGCTCGAGGGCTACGACGAGCAGCGTCAGGCTTGGGAGGCACGCTACGCAGAGTCCGAGCGTCGCTTCAACCTGCACACCGCTCAGATCGAGCGCAACCGTGCCGCAGCCGCTGAGGCTGCAGAGGCTAACGAGTCCTCCAACTACTCCTCCGAGTCCAACGATGCAGCTCCGGCATCCGAGGCTTCGGCTGAGGTTGGCGGCTCCCTGGCTTCCGACGAGCAGCTTGCTGCTCTGCGCGACAAGCTCGCTGGCAACTAATCCCAGCTAGCTCATAAAGGCCGCATCCTCCGTTTGCTTCCAAACGCGGGGTGCGGCCTTTTCGCGTACCCTGGCCAATTATGAAACTGATTGGTTTAACCGGTGGCATAGGAAGCGGCAAGTCCACCGTGGCCGAGCTTCTGGCGGAACGCGGCTGGAACGTGGTGGACGCAGATCAGATTGCGCGGGATATCGTCGAGCCGGGCCAGCCCGCCCTAGCGGAGCTGGCAGAATCTTTCGGTTCCGACATCCTCCAGGCGGATGGCAGCTTGAATCGAGGCTTGTTGGCTAAGCGCGCGTTTGGCGACGCCGCCTCTACCGCGCGCCTCAACGAAATCACCCACCCGCGCATTGCGGCTGAGACCGAATCCCGTTTCGCGCAGGCCCGCAAACGCGGTGAAGCTTTTACCGTCTATGACATGCCTTTGTTGGTGGATAAAGGCCTGCACCGCGACATGGACTATACGGTCGTGGTCGACGTCGCTGTTAAGGAGCGCGTGCGCCGCCTCGTCGAGTTCCGAGGTTTGGACGAGGATGACGCGCGGCGTCGGATAGCGGCACAGATCCCGGATGAGGAGCGCCTGGCCGCAGCGGATTTCGTCATCGACAACAACGGTGCGCGCGAGGATTTGGTGCCGCAAGTAGAGCGACTGGTGGCGGCCCTCGACGCGAAAATTTAAGTTTTGTAGCGATGAATGTTAACGCTGCGCTTTAGCTACGTTCACTTTCCTTTCCTATTGTCCCAATCTATGGGAACGTGGGATGTAGGACCTTTCGATAATCACGCGGCGTGCGACCTGCTCGCCGCCATTCGTGATGGCTCCTTCGATTTCGAACGTTTCAAGCGCATGTGCGCCGCCCCGCCGCTCGACGTCGACGAGGCCGAGGTGGTCATTGCCCTTGGCATGTTGGCCAAGACTTCACCTGAACATTTGCCCCAGGGTATTAGCGCAGAAAGCATCAACGCGCTCTACAAGCCGCAGTCGCGGGCGTGGTTGCGCAAGCAGATTAACGCCACCCTCGACCCGGATACCTCTTCCGTGTACGCACTGTGGGAACCCACCGGCGAGCTAGAGACGTGGATTATGGCTGTGCGCGCTGCATTGCCCTAAAACGCTAGACTTGCGGGCATGGCATTTGCAGCGGAACATCCAATTTTGCCGGTCTCTGAGCATCGCCCAGTGAGCGAGGTGGAGCGTCGCTCCGCCGAATTCAAGGTGGAATCAGAGTTTGAACCCTCCGGAGACCAGCCCTCCGCCATCGCGGAGCTAGACGCGCGCCTGCGCCGTGGCGAAAGCGATGTCGTGCTCATGGGCGCTACCGGTACCGGTAAGTCGGCAACGGCGGCCTGGCTGATTGAGCAACAGCAGCGCCCCACGCTGGTTATGGCACCGAACAAGACCCTGGCGGCACAGCTTGCTAACGAGCTGCGCCAGCTCCTGCCGCATAACGCCGTGGAGTACTTCGTCTCTTACTATGACTACTACCAGCCCGAGGCCTATATCGCGCAGACCGATACCTACATCGAGAAGGATTCCTCCATCAACGAGGACGTCGAGCGCCTACGTCACTCTGCCACTTCGTCGCTGCTGTCCCGCCGCGACGTCGTCGTAGTTTCCTCCGTTTCGTGCATTTACGGCTTGGGTACCCCGCAGTCCTACCTGGACCGCTCGGTGGTCATTGAGGAAGGCGAGGAGATCGACCGCGACCGCTTCCTGCGCCTTTTGGTAGATATCCAATACGAGCGCAACGACGTCGGCTTTACCCGCGGTACCTTCCGTGTCAAAGGCGATACCGTGGATATTATTCCGGCATATGAGGAGCGTGCGGTGCGCATTGAGTTCTTCGGCGACGATGTCGATGAGCTTTACTACATCCACCCGCTGACCGGTGACGTCTTAGAACGCGTCGACGAGGTGCGCATCTTCCCGGCGACGCACTACGTGGCGGGTCCGGAGCGCATGGCCAAGGCTGTGGAAGACATCAAGGCGGAGCTGGCTGAGCGCCTGGAGGATCTAGAAAATCGCGGCAAGCTGCTCGAAGCCCAGCGCCTGCGCATGCGCACCGAGTATGACCTCGAGATGATCGAGCAGGTGGGCTTTTGCTCAGGCATCGAGAACTACTCCCGCCATATCGACGGCCGCCCGGCAGGTTCTGCGCCGGCCACGCTACTGGATTACTTCCCGCAGGACTTCCTGACCATCATCGACGAGTCCCACGTGACGGTTCCGCAGATCGGCGGCATGTTTGAAGGCGATATGTCGCGCAAGCGCAACCTCGTGGAGTTTGGCTTCCGCCTTCCTTCGGCCACGGATAACCGCCCGCTGACCTTTGACGAGTTCGAAGAGCGCGTGGGCCAGACCGTCTATATGTCTGCTACTCCGGGCAACTACGAGCTGACTGCCTCCCAGGGCGAGTATGTCGAGCAGGTCATTCGCCCAACCGGCCTGATCGACCCAAAGGTGACGGTCAAGCCCACAAAGGGGCAGATCGACGATCTCATCGACGAGATCCGCACCCGTACCGCAAAGCAGGAACGCGTGCTCGTTACCACCTTGACCAAGCGCATGGCCGAGGACCTCACCGACTATCTCTTAGAACACGGCGTCAAGGTCCGTTACCTGCATTCGGATATCGACACCCTACAGCGCGTGGAGTTGCTGCGTCAGTTGCGCCTTGGTGAATACGACGTCCTCGTGGGCATCAACCTTCTGCGCGAGGGCCTTGACCTTCCGGAGGTCTCTCTGGTGGCCATCCTGGACGCGGACAAGGAGGGTTTCCTGCGCTCGACTACCTCGCTTATCCAGACTATCGGCCGTGCGGCTCGAAATGTCTCGGGCGAGGTCATCATGTACGCGGACAAAATCACCGAGTCCATGCAAGAGGCCATTGATGAGACCGAGCGCCGCCGTGAAAAGCAGATTGCCTATAACAAGGAACACGGCATCGACCCGCAGCCGCTGCGCAAGAAGATTGCGGACATCTTGGACCAGGTCTACGAATCCGATGGGGAAGAGCAGGACTCCGCCGACCCAGCGGCGATGGTGGACAAACCCGACGTCTCGAGCATGGCTGCCGACGAAGTGCAAAAGCTTATCGACGACCTCACCGCCCAAATGGGGGCTGCGGCCCGCGAGTTGAAGTTCGAATTGGCGGGTCGTTTGCGTGACGAAATTG
Source organism: Corynebacterium sp. HMSC08C04 (assembly GCF_001807495.1). Classification (NCBI taxonomy): domain Bacteria; kingdom Bacillati; phylum Actinomycetota; class Actinomycetes; order Mycobacteriales; family Corynebacteriaceae; genus Corynebacterium; species Corynebacterium sp. HMSC08C04. The sequence goes on from NZ_KV789229.1 coordinate 299,463, forward strand.
CCGATTTGAAGAAGGAAATGCGTGGCCTGAAAGAGGCGGGAATCTAGCGTGCTGCGGTGACGACAAACGGCGCCAAAAGTGAGAAAAACAGCACTTTCCATTCGGGGTATAAAATGCCACGTTGCGCAACGGACAGGTCACAAAGTTGTTAAACTTACGTTTGCGCCTTTATAAGGATTAGCAATTTGCACATTCTGCATCATCATTTGGGGTATAAGGCCCCTGAAGAAAGGTCATCATGAGCGATTACAAGAAGATCGTGGTCGGCACTGACGGTTCCAAGTCCTCCCTCCTGGCAGTGGAGCGCGCCGCTAAGATCGCCGCCGCATTCGATGCAACTCTTATCATCGGTTGCGCTTATTACGAGAACCAGGAGCAGGCTTCCAAGACCCTGCGCCAAGATTCCGTGACCATTCTGGGTGACCAGAAGGCAGAGGCTAACCTCACCACCGGCAAGGAGCACGCTGAGAAGTTCGGTGCCACCAAGGTAGAGACCGCCGTCCGCCCGGGCACCCCGGTCCAGGCTCTGATGTCCATCGTTAATGACAATCAGGCTGAGCTGCTCGTCGTTGGTAACCGCGGCATCAACTCCCTGACCGGCCGCCTGCTGGGGTCCGTACCGGCTGACGTCGCTCGCCAGTCTGACTGCGACGTCATGATTGTTCACACCGTGAGCTAATATCTTGCTTTAAAAAGCCCAGTCAGATTCCCTCGCGGGGAATCTGACTGGGCTTTTCGCTTGCGCTACTTGACGTCGTCGGTCTCCGGTGCGTCCTTTGCAAAGGCCCCAGCCTCAAGCTCCGCCGAAATCTTGTGCATCTGTGCGGCGAGCTCCGAGCCGTCCCCGCCCTGGATGAGGGGGATGCTAAACGAGCCTTCCTCGTTGGCGTCGGCAAGCGGGCCCAGTGAACCGTGGGAGAGCAACTGCTCCTGTGGCGAAAGGTTGCGGATGGCCACCGCGGCCACGCGGTCTGGGTGCTCGTTCGCGGCATCACCATAGGTGAGCGGATCGTGCTGGCCATCGTCACCGATGAGCAGCCACTTCATCCATGGGAAAGCGATAAAGAGGTTACGCAGCTGCACGCGCTTGTGCTCTTGACCGCTGCGGAAAAGCCCGGTGGGGGTAGGGCCCCAGTCAGTCAGTAGGAGTGGACCACGCGGGAAGCCGTTGTGCTCCATGAAGCTGACCAAGGTGTCGTAGGTATTCCACGCGCCGGTGGACAGGTAGATGAAAGGCATCTCCGGGTGCTGTTCTTGCAACTGCTGATAGAAGCGCGCCATGCCTTCAACCGGCTGGCGGGTGTTGGTGCGCTTGACCCACGAGTTCCATGCCGCAGTCATCGCACGCGGCAGCCAGGTCACCATGACGGTGTCATCGATATCGCTGACGACGCCCAGTGGGGAGTCCTCAGACACGATGAGCACCTCGGAGGTAATGGGCTCGGCGCCGTCTGCCTCGATGACTACCTCGTGCCAGCCGGCACCTAGGCCATGCTCGTGGACCAAGATATCGATATAGCCGTTGTAATTGGTCCGGCCGTGGACGGTCTTGCCATTGACCGTGACACGGACGTCGAGGTTGTTTACCTGAATCGTGAAAAACTGACGGTAACCGCGCTGCGCCCACGTCTCGGTGGCCTCGGCCGCTGGATCGTGCATGAGCACGCGGCCCAAGACGTGGACGAATTCCGTGTTGCCGTATCCGGCATAACCCGTAAGTTCCGGCGTCCAGCCTTTGCGGGTGGTGCGCTCTAGCGCCGCCTTATTTGTGGCGCGTTCAATTTTGCGTGCGATGTCAGATAAAGCCATGCCCACCAGACTAGTGGAAAGTCTCTTGGAAGCGGCCGGCCAAGGTCAGCGTCTGTGTCGCACGCGTGAGCGCAACGTAGAGATTTTGCAGGCCCTGTGGCGAGGCGGCCACGATGGCATCAGGGTCAACGACCACCACGTGGTCGAATTCGAGCCCCTTGATCTCCTCGACGTTCTCGCGCGTGATGACGGCGTTCAATCGCCCGTCGGCATCGGTGACAGTCCCCGGTGCGTGCGTTGCTGGCTGCGCGGTGAAGACGACTTCCGCGCCGTCGCGGACCGCCACGGCGGGAGCTGCCTCGGGGTTAATGAGCTCGAGGAGGGAATTGGCCAGCTCGGTAATCGGCTGCGGCGTGCGGTAGTTCACGGTCAGCTTGTGGTGGCGGAAGCGCTGGGCCACGAAGGGCTCAAGCGCTTCGGCCCAATCGTCTACGCCAGCGGGCGCTCCGGTTTGCGCGGTATCGCCCACGAGCGTCATCCAGCGCGAAGGGCTGCGGCGAAAGAGCATGCGCCATTCCATCGGACTTAATTCCTGGGCCTCGTCGACGATGATGTGGCCGTAGGCCCACGTGTAGTCTTCCTGGGCACGTTGCGCGGTGGTGCGGTTATCGCGCACCTCCTGGCGGCGGGCAAGGGTCTCAGCGTCGATGACGTCGTGTGCAGACAGGATCTCGGCGTCGAACATGTCATCGTCGTTGTCTGTGGAATCGGAGGAGGACAAGATGTCGAGCGCGTCTTCGGCGTCGGCAACTTGCTCGCGCCAGGCCTGATCCGCGGCAGCCTTTTCCTCCTCTGGATTCGGCATGCCGATGAGTACCGCGAGCTCGTCGAGGAGCGCGGCGTCGGAAGGCGCCCACGCGTCGCCCTGCACGCGGTACAGGCCGTCGCGGGTCTCGGTGTCGTAGTCCGGTGCCGCGGCGTCGATAAGCGCACGCGAAGATAGCAAATCCGCCAGTACTGCGCGCGGGTCCAGGGTAGGCCAGAACTCGTCGATGAGCTCGCGCACTTGTGGTTCCTCCGCCAGGTCATCGTGGAGCTGGTCGATGTCCGCGCGCGAAAGCAGGTTCTTGCCACCTAGCGGGTCGGCACCAATCTTTTCAGCCATCTGCTGGGCGAGTGACTCCGTGAGATGTTCGGCGAAGGCCGCCTGCGCGTCATTGTGCGGCTTGCGCGAACGACGCGCGCGGGTGCGGGCCGCCTTAATCATCGCGGGGTCGACGGTCAGCTCCAAGTGCTCCGCGCGAATGCGGCGCGGGCCTTCGGGAAGCGTCTGGTTGTTCTTCACCGCGGCTGCGAGAATTTCCACCATCGCCTCCGAGCCTTTGATTTCGCGCGCGGCCAAAGACTCTTGGTGGGTGGGGCGAACGCCGGGGAAGAGCTCACCGATGGTGGAAAGAACCACGCCGGTTTCACCCAGTTCTGGAAGGACGCGCGAGATGTAGTCAAGGAAGGTGGAATTAGGCCCTACGATGAGCACGCCCGTGGCCGCCAGCTGCTCGCGATGGGTGTAGAGGAGATAAGCCACGCGGTGCAAAGCGACTGCGGTCTTGCCCGTGCCGGGACCACCTTCGACCACGAGTACGCCCCGGGTGTTATCGCGGATGATCTCGTCTTGCTCGCGCTGAATGGTCTCCACGATGGATTCCATGTGGCCGGTGCGAGCACGCTGCAACGCGTGATAGAGCGCGGACTCACTGGCGACGCCCGCGGTTTCTTCCGCCGCGCCAGCACCGGAGAGGACTTCATCGTTGATATCAGTTACGGTTCGGCCCTTGGTACGGATGTGGCGGCGGACCGTAACGCCCTCTGGCTGCGCAGTGGTGGCCAGGTAGAAAGGACGTGCCATAGGCGCGCGCCAGTCCAGCAGGAGAGTGCGGTAATTCTCTTCGCGGGCATCCAGGCCCATCCTGCCGATGTAGCGGCGGTCTAGGCCTTCTGCGGTGGGATTATCGCCTGGGGCATCGATATCGATGCGGCCGAAGACGAGGCCTAGCTGCGCGAGATTTAGGCGGTCCAGCTTGGCCTGCAGGCCGTGGTACTCCGTTTCACGGCGGACCAAGGCATCCGCATCAGGCGTGTGCGGGTCCACTGCGGCCTGCACCTCGTTGAGGCGTTCGTTGGCTTGGGCGACCTCGTGGTCGAGCCTTGAAAAGAGGCTGTCAACGTAGGCCTGCTCAGCGGCAATCTCCTGTGCTACCTGCTCGTTCTGCGGGTGATTTGGGCTATTTTCTGGGGAGGCCACGACGGCTAATACACCTCAATACGCGAAGAGATTGATAAAACGACAACGGCCCAGCATACCTTGCTGGGCCGTTGGAGGTTAAAGGCTTAGTTCAGGCGGTCACCGAACTTGTTGATTGCCTTGTCGAGCTTCTTGGAAGCTTGCTTCTGCAGCTTCTCAGCGCGCTTGGAAGCCTTCTTTGCAGCACGCTTGTTGGCATTGGTATCAACCTGTGCGCGAGCGAAGTCAGCGCGCTCCTGTGCCTTGGAAGCTGCCTTCACAGCGTTCTTGCGAGCCAGCTCAGCGTTTTCCTGGGCGGTGGACAGCCAGTCATCCTTGTTGTCATCGATGAAGCTCTTTGCCTGCTCGGCGCTGTCCTCGATGAAGGAGCGAGCGGAATCCACCAGGTCCTTGCCGGTTGCCTGCCAGTCATCCTTGTTGTCATCGACGTATTCCTTAGCGCCCTCGAACCAATCGCTGGCCTTGGTGGAGAACTCGTCGGCGCGGTCGGAGAGGTTATCAGCGAACTTCTGCTGCTCGGACTTGGTCGGCAGAGCCTTCTGGATCTTCTTGTTGGTGCGCTCGGCGGACTTGGATGCGCGCCATGCCAGGGAAGGCTTACCCTCGGTGTCCTGGGTAGCGATGAACAGTGCGCCAAGCAGAGCGGTGTTGGTAATGAAACCGTTGCGGCGATTGTTCTTCTCCTCAGAATCCTCTACCTCCCAGAAGGCGTTGCGGCCGAGGAGATTAGGCAGGGTGGAAAGCGCCAACACTGCTGCGGAGGTGCGCGGTGCCTTGCCCAGCGCCAGGGTGGAGCCGGCGCCGACCTTCAGGCCGCCGACTGCGCGGGCAGCCAGCTCTGGGTCGTTCGGGATGTAACCGGCGTACTGTGCCGGGACAACCTTGCGCAGACGCTGCAGAACGGACTCGGTCTCGGCTACGTGGTCGGAGGCGTTACGCAGGGTATCGACGCCGTCCCAGACAAAAACAGAAGCCAGCATAGGGCGAGCAAACTTACGAATCACTTGTTACTCCATTCGTCGAGATTGATTTAGTAAAGTAATGAACTTCTCGCCAGTGTACGGAAAACGCCGACCGCTGTGGGCGGAAATCGTGCTTATCCACCCACCACTTGGTGTGCAAAGGTCGCATCTACCAGCAGCGCTGCCACCATTCACCAAGTTTTGGACGCTCCTCACCCAAAGTGGTGGACTTGCCGTGGCCGGGTCGCACGATGGCGGTATCTGGGTAGACATCGAAAATGCGCTCTTTGACGTCTCTATAGAGGCGTACAAAGTCACCCTCCGAATCGGTGCGGCCCACACCGCCGGGGAAGAGGCTGTCGCCCACGAAGAGATTCGTGGTCCCTTCGATATCAGCGGCGATGGCGACGCCGCCTGGGGTATGGCCGCGCAAAATAATCGCCGGGAATTCGTGGCCTGCGAAAGTCAGTGTGTCTCCCTGCTTCAACTCGACGTCGACAGGCGCGGGAATCGCAGGGGAGTCGAGGAAGGAGGCGTAGTGGGTAGCTCCGGTGGCTTCGATTACTTCCTTGGTGGCGCGGACATGGTCCCAGTGGCGGTGGGTAGTAAGCACGGCGCTAATGCGTACGCCGTTTTCCTTGGCCAGGTTGAGGAGGGCGGGCGCGTCATCGGCGGCGTCGACAAGCAGTGCTTCTTCGCCGGCACAGATGAGGTAGCAGTTGTTGTCCATCTCGGACACGGAAATACTTTTGAGCTTTAGTGCGTTATTCATGTGTCCAACCCTACGGGTAGATTTCGAGATAGACATTTTTCACTGGTCTGGCCGCTTATCCCCAACAGAACCTAGGATGGGCGCGAAGCTAGGCTGACAAAGGAGGAAATAAGTGGCTGATCGTTTGGTCGTACGCGGTGCTCGCGAGCACAATCTCAAGGGCGTCGATATCGACCTGCCGCGCGACAAGATGGTGGTCTTTACCGGCCTTTCCGGTTCCGGCAAGTCATCGTTGGCTTTTGACACTATCTTCGCGGAAGGCCAGCGGCGCTATGTTGAATCGCTGAGCTCCTACGCCCGCATGTTCCTAGGCCGAATGGACAAGCCTGACGTTGAATTCATTGACGGCCTTTCTCCCGCGGTCTCGATTGACCAAAAGTCCACCAACCACAACCCGCGTTCTACGGTGGGCACCATCACGGAGATCTACGACTATCTGCGCCTTTTATTCTCCCGCGCGGGCACGCCGCATTGCCCGAAGTGCGACGCCGTGATCGAGCGCCAGACCCCGCAGCAAATCGTGGACACAGTGCTCGAACTCGAGGAAAAGCTAAAGTTCCAGGTCCTGGCTCCCGTGGTGCGCCACCGCAAGGGCGAGTTTGTGGATCTCTTTGCCGATCTTGCATCTCAGGGTTTTTCCCGAGTGCGGGTTGATGGCGAGGTTTATCAATTAACTGAGCCGCCGACGCTGAAGAAGCAGATCAAGCACGATATTGACGTGGTGGTGGACCGTTTGCAGGTCAAGGCCTCGCAGAAGCAGCGTCTGACCGATTCTGTCGAAACTGCGCTCCGCCTGGCAGATGGTCTCGTTACCCTCGACTTCATCGATCGCCCCGAGCTCACTCATACCTACTCGGAGAAGGCCGCCTGCCCCAATGGCCACACCCTAACCATCGAGGAATACGAGCCGCGTGCGTTTTCCTTTAACGCGCCTTTCGGCTCTTGTCCAGAATGTGACGGTTTAGGTACCCGCCTCGAGGTCGACGTAGATTTGCTGATTCCGGATCCTGACGCCCCGGCAGTCGACGCCATCCAGCCGTGGCATTCCAGCCCGAATTCGCGCTACTTCGTCAAGCTCGTCGAGGGGCTTGGTAAGACGTTGGGCTTTGATCCGCGGACTCCGGTCTCACAGCTGACAAAGCAGCAGCGCGATGCCCTGATTTATGGCACCGACGTGGAAGTAAACGTGCGCTATAAAAACCGCTACGGCAGGCAGCGCAACTGGACCGCTCCCTTTGAGGGGGCGATCGGCTTCTTGGAGCGCAAGCTCGAGCAGGCCGATTCCGAGTCGCAGAAGGACCGCCTGCTGCAGTACACCCGCCGGGTGGCTTGCAATACCTGTAATGGCACGCGCCTACGCCCGGAGATCTTGGCTGTGCGGCTTGCCTCCACCGCGCACGGCGAGAAGTCCATCGCGGGGCTGTCCGCGCTGTCTATCGAAGAGGCCGCGGAATTCCTCGACTCGCTCGTACTGGGGCACCGCGAGGAAATCATCGCTGGCGCCGTATTGAAGGAGATTCAGGCCCGCCTGCGATTCCTACTCGACGTGGGTCTGAATTACCTCACCTTGGATCGTGGCGCTTCCACGCTTTCTGGTGGTGAGGCGCAGCGCATCCGCCTGGCAACCCAGATTGGTTCGGGTCTGGCTGGCGTGCTGTATGTGCTGGATGAGCCTTCCATTGGTCTGCACCAGCGCGACAATCAGCGCCTCATCGCTACTTTGAAGCGCCTCCGCGACATCGGCAATACGTTGATTGTGGTTGAGCACGATGAAGACACCATCCGCGAGGCCGACTGGCTTGTTGATGTTGGCCCGCGCGCCGGCGAGTACGGCGGCGAGGTTGTCTATCAAGGCGAGCCCGCCGGCATCATGGATAAGGAAGAATCGCTTACGGGTCAGTATCTGTCTGGCAAGCGCGTGCTGGCGGTGCCGGATAAGCGTCGCGAGATTGACCCTGAACGCAAGCTCAAAGTAGTCGGTGCTCGGGAAAACAACCTGAAGGGCATCGACGTTGAGATCCCGCTGGGCGTGCTTTGCTGCATCACCGGTGTATCGGGTTCTGGCAAGTCCACTGTGGTCAACCAGATTCTGGCAAAGACGCTGTCCAACAAGCTCAACCGTGCGCGCCAGGTGCCAGGCCGCGCCAAGCGCGTCGAGGGGGTCGAGCACCTCGACAAGCTGGTGCAGGTGGACCAGAGCCCGATCGGCCGTACCCCGCGTTCCAACCCGGCTACCTACACCGGTGTATTCGACAAGATTCGCAACCTCTTTGCGGAGACCCAAGAGGCAAAGGTGCGCGGATACAAGCCAGGCCGTTTCTCCTTTAACGTAAAGGGTGGCCGCTGCGAGGCCTGCCAGGGTGACGGCACGTTGAAGATCGAGATGAACTTCCTGCCGGACGTTTATGTCCCGTGTGAGGTCTGTGAGGGTGCGCGCTATAACCGGGAAACCCTGGAGGTCCTCTACAAGGGCAAGAACATCGCTGAGGTCCTCAACATGCCTATCTCCGAGGCCGCCGAGTTCTTCGAGCCGATCACCTCGATTCACCGTTACCTCGCCACGCTTGTCGACGTCGGACTGGGCTATGTTCGCCTAGGCCAAGCGGCCACCACGCTGTCTGGCGGCGAGGCGCAGCGCGTGAAGCTTGCTGCAGAGCTGCAAAAACGCACCAAGGGGCGCACCGTCTACATTCTGGACGAGCCAACCACGGGCCTGCACTTCGAGGACATTCGCAAGCTCATGCTGGTTATCCAAGGGCTGGTGGACAAGGGCAACTCGGTTCTTATCATCGAGCACAACCTTGACGTGATTAAGGCCGCTGACTGGATCGTGGACATGGGCCCCGAAGGCGGAAATGGCGGCGGTCGCGTCGTAGCCGAGGGCACTCCAGAAGATGTCGCAAAGGTGGAAGGCTCCTATACAGGTCAGTTCCTGAAGGAGCTCCTGTAGTCACCTCTGGCAGTGAGCGCGTAATTAGTTGCGCGTGGCGATTTGGCTCTGCGTGAAGTGGGGGTTATACTAATCAGCACTACCGCCCGTAGGGCCTTCTCCAGGAGGCTACGGGTCACAAGCGGAGTTTCTCCCACCTGAAGCCGCGAATCTCTTTGGTTCGAAGGATAAAGGTAAAAGGGTTGAGGTTAATCCCTCGGCATTTTTGTGAGAACTCCCGGCTGCCTTATGGCAGACCGGGTTTTTCGTTTGTGGTCTCGGTAGGCACATCACTAACCCACCCCCTTAATCGAGGAGAACCACAATCAGCGCTGAAGCTCGCATCAATGAGCGCATCCGAGTACCCGAGGTCCGTCTAGTTGGCCCCGGTGGTGAACAGGTGGGCATCGTCCGTACTGATGATGCTCGCAAGCTTGCATATGAAGCAGACCTTGATCTTGTTGAGGTTGCGCCTAATGCAAAGCCGCCCGTAGCCAAGATCATGGACTACGGAAAGTTTAAGTACGAGCAGGCTCAGAAGGCTCGCGAAGCCCGCAAGAACCAACAGCAGACTGTGGTCAAGGAACAGAAGTTCCGTCCGAAGATCGATGATCACGATTATGAGACCAAGAAGGGCAACGTGGTGCGCTTCCTGGAGAAGGGTTCCAAGGTCAAGGTAACCATCATGTTCCGTGGCCGCGAGCAGTCGCGTCCGGAGCTTGGTTTCCGCCTGTTGGAGCGCCTCGCCGAGGATGTCGCTGAGTACGGCTCCGTCGAGTCCCGCCCCAAGCAGGATGGTCGCAACATGACCATGGTTCTGGGACCCGTCCGCAAGGGCAAGAAGTAGACCAAACTCCACTTAGGATTTAAGGACTTAATTCTCATGAAGCAGAAGACCCACAAGGGCACCGCCAAGCGCATCAAGGTGACCGGTTCCGGCAAGCTGCGCCGTGAGCAGGCTGGCCGCCGCCACCTGCTGGAGGGCAAGCCATCCAAGCAGACCCGTCGTCTTAAGGGCACCAAGGACGTTGCACCTTCCGACGTCAAGCGCGTAAAGCGCCTGCTCGGCCGCTCCTGATTAGCGCCGAATCAACCCACTTACTAGACCCACACAAGATAAGGAAGTAATACTGTGGCACGAGTAAAGCGCTCAGTTAACGCCAAGAAGAAGCGTCGCGCGATTCTGAAGTCCGCTAAGGGCTACCGCGGCCAGCGTTCCCGCCTGTACCGTAAGGCTAAGGAGCAGTGGCTGCACTCCATGACTTACGCTTACCGCGATCGTCGCGCTCGTAAGTCTGAGTTCCGTAAGCTGTGGATCCAGCGCATCAACGCCGCTGCCCGCATGAACGACATCACCTACAACCGCCTCATCCACGGCCTGCGCCTGGCTGAGATCGAGGTTGACCGCAAGATCCTCGCTGAGCTTGCAGTCAACGACTTCGAGGCATTCTCCGCACTGTGCGAGGCAGCCAAGGCTGCTTTGCCGGAGGACATCAACGCTCCGAAGGCTGCCTAATTAAATAGGTATGCGCAAAGCGTATTGCTTTTAAAGCTCCCGCTATCGCTTTCCGTCAATTATGGCGTGAAAGGGTAGAGGGAGCTTTTTATGTTGTGTTGTCTGCGCGTCTAGCCGTTTGGGGATTTTTCCCCAGCTTTCTATACCCATCTAGGAAGTCGCAGTTAGCTCGTGCTAGTTTGTCTGTGACACACGGCGCGGACTTTTCCGGCGTGTACTCCTTTTCATCTTTTGCCCATTTCTCAGGAGCCTTCTATGACCTATCCAAACAACGGAAACCCTCAAGGTTACGGCAACCAGCCGCAGAACCCGTTTGGCCAGCAGCCGCAGCAGTTCAACAACAACGCTCCTGCGCCTGCTCCATACCAGGGCGGTCAGCCACAGTACGGCCAGGCCTACCCAGTTCAGCAGTACCCAGCAGGCGTCGAGCAGAAGTCCTGGGTTGCAGCGATGCTGCTGGCTTTCTTCTTCGGCTACTTGGGCGCGCACAACTTCTACTTGGGCAAGACCAACCGCGGTATCGCACAGCTGATTACGTTCGCGGTTTCCGCTGTGACCCTCGTCGTGTTCATCGGCTTTTTTATCGGTGGCGCTCTCTCGATCTGGGCGTTCGTCGAGTTCATCATGATCATCGCTGGTGCCGGCGGCTACGACCGCGATGGCCGCGGTATCCCGCTGCGTCGCTAAGCGTTTGCTCACTTAAGCCCGCGCTCTAATACTCGCCCACTACGGCTTTTGCTGTGGTGGGTTTGGTGGTTTTCTGGGGCTTTTGGTGCTTTTGGGGTGTGGCTTAATCCTTTTGGTGTGTGGGGCGTATGCGCTGCTAGATTTGGGGCTATGGAATTGGACTTTGAATCTGCTTTTACTGAGAGAACCCCGCGCATCGTTAATGCGGTCAAGCTGCACCGCGCGGCTAATAGGCGCAAGGCCAAGCAGTTCATCATTGAGGGCGAAAATGCGGTGGACGCGGCAGTGTCCACCGGTGCCGCAACCGATGTCTTCGTCACCGAGAAGGCAGCCGAGCGTTTCGCAGACATCGTCACCGCTGCCGGCTACATGGATGTCTACGTCCATCCCATCACGGATAAAGCAGCGCGCCACATGTCTGATACCGCAAGCACCACCGGGCTATTTGCCCTCTGCAAGCCGGTGCTGTGGTCAGTGGGCAAGATTCTCAACGCCAAACCACGTCTGGTCTCGGTTCCGGTCTTGACCTCGGAGCCAGGCAACGCGGGTACCTTGATCAGGACTTCTGACGCCATGGGCGCCGATGGCGTCATCTTCGCCGGCGAGACCGTGGATCCCCTAGGCTGCAAGGTGGCGCGTTCCTCAGCAGGTTCGCTCTTCCACGTTCCCGTTGCGCGCGACCCTAACATCAAGGACGTCCTAGGCCAGTTGCGCAAGTCTGGTATGCAGATTCTTGCCACCGCAGCCGACGGCGAGGTCGACCTTGCGGAGGCAGATCTCAGCCAGCCCACCGCGTGGCTATTCGGCAACGAGGCACACGGGCTGGGGGAGCTGCTCGACGAGGCAGACATGCGCGTGCGCATCCCGATCTTGGGCCGCGCGGAGTCGCTGAATCTCGCCACCGCCGCTTCTATCTGTCTTTACGAATCTGCGAAGTCTCATAGCCGCTAGCTGGTGCCCCTGCTGGCTTCTTGTGACGGTCACTACGGTATGATTAGCGCCGTTAGTTTTCGCGCAAGAAGAAGGTTTCAAGGCACGTGTCCGACACATCTCAGATCGAATTGACCGAAGCCGCGCTGGGCGCGGCTGCCGATTCCGCCATAGCCGCATTTGACGCTGCTACAAGCCTCGATGAGCTGGCTGCCGCTCGCCGCGAGCACTTGGGCGAGCAGGGCTATATCCCACAGGCACGCACCATGCTTGGCAGCCTGCCAAAGGACCAGCGCAAAGACGCAGGCAAGAACGTCAACATGGCGCGCGGGCGCGTCGAAAAGCGCTTTGCCCAGGTCCAGCAGCAGCTGGAAGCAGAGGCACGGAAGGCGCAGCTGGCGGCAGAGACCGTCGACGTGACCATCCCGACCACCCGCAACCAGACCGGTGCGCTTCACCCAATCACCGCGCTTTCGGAGCGCATTGCTGACATCTTTGTTGGCATGGGCTGGGAGATCGCCGAGGGGCCTGAGGTTGAGGCTGAGTACTTTAACTTCGACGCACTGAACTTCAAGCCTGACCACCCGGCACGTACCCTGCAGGATACCTTCCACGTGGGTAAGGAAGATTCGCGACAGGTTCTGCGCACGCACACCTCACCGGTGCAGGTACGCACCATGTTGGACCGCGATGTTCCGCTCTACATTGCTTGCCCGGGCCGTGTCTTCCGTACCGACGAGCTCGATGCCACCCACACTCCAGTCTTTCACCAGGTCGAAGGCCTGGCAGTGGACAAGGGGCTTACCATGGCACACCTGCGCGGCACTCTGGATCACCTGGCGAAGGTGCTGTTTGGTCCAGAGACCAAGACGCGCATGCGCACCAACTACTTCCCATTCACCGAGCCTTCCGCTGAGGTTGACGTCTGGTTCCCGAACAAGAAGGGCGGCGCCGGTTGGATCGAGTGGGGCGGCTGCGGCATGGTCAACCCGAACGTCCTGCGCGCAGTAGGCGTTGACCCGGAGGAATACACCGGATTCGCTTTCGGCATGGGCCTAGAGCGCACCCTGCAGTTCCGCAACGGCCTGACCGATATGCGCGACATGGTCGAGGGCGACGTTCGTTTCACCCTGCCGTTCGGCGTCCAGGCATAACCGTTTACCCCGCAATTAGGAAGGAATCTAGACACAATGCTTATTTCCCAGAGCTGGGTAACCAGGTTGCTTGGCGCGAAAAATCCCGGCTGGTCAGCCACCCCGGAAGAACTTGACGCTGGTTTCGTTCGCGTCGGCTTTGAGACCGAGGGCTACGAGGGCCTGCCAGAAATCACCGGCCCGCTCGTTATCGGCCACGTTGACTCCTTCGAGGAGCTCGAGGGCTTCAAGAAGCCAATCCGTTATTGCCAGATCAATGTCGGCGACGCTAACGGCACCGGCGAGCTCCAAGGCATTATTTGTGGTGCGCGCAACTTCCGCTTGGGGGACTACGTCGTAGTCTCCCTGCCAGGTGCTGAGCTGCCAGGCGGCTTCAAGATCTCCGCACGTGAGACCTACGGCAAGATCTCTGCGGGCATGATGTGCTCCGCGGCCGAGTTGGGCATCGCTGAGAAGTCCGATGGAATCATCACCTTGGGCGAGGAGTTCGCGGACAAAGTCGGCCAGGATGCCCGTCCGTTCTTGGGGCTGGACGATACTGTCTTCGACGTCAACATCACTCCGGACCGTGGCTACGCGCTTTCCCTGCGCGGCCTCGGCAGCGAGGTTGCTTCGGCCTTCGGCCTCGATTACGCGTGCCCGGCGCAGGACCCTTCCGTTGCTGGCATCGATGTCAGCGCCGTGCCGGAGGCTAGTGGCTCACTCATCAATGTTGAGCTGCGCGAGGAGACCAAGGCACAGCGCTTTGGCCTGCGGAAGGTCACTGGCATTGACCCGACCGCGCGCACTCCGTTCTGGATGGAGCGCGAGCTCATGCTGGCAGGCCAACGCCCTGTTAACCCCGCAACCGACGTAACCAACTACGTCATGCTGCTGCTCGGCCAGCCGATGCACGCTTTCGACGCCGATCAGACTTCTGGTGACCTTGTTGTACGTAACGCGCAGGCAGGGGAGAAGTTCGAGACCCTCGACCACGTCGAGCGCACCCTCGACGCCGAAGACGTAGTCATCTGCGACGACAACGGCATCCAGTCTCTGGCCGGTGTGATGGGCGGAACGAGCTCGGAGATTACCGAGGGCGAAAACGGCACCACCAACGTCTACTTCGAGGCCGCGAACTGGGATTCCATCACCGTGGCTCGCACCTCGCGCCGCCACAAACTGTCTTCTGAGGCATCCCGTCGCTTTGAGCGAGGCGTAGATCCGGCCATCGTTGAGGTCGCACTCGACGTCGCCTGTGCACTGCTCGTGCAGATCGCTGGCGGAACCATCGAGGCCGGCCGCACCCTGGTCGGCGAGGTCGCTCGCCCGCAGCAGATCACCATGCGCGCCACCAAGCCGAGCGAGTACGCCGGTGTTGAATACTCCCGTGAGACCGTCGTGAACCGTCTCCAAGAGGTCGGCTGCGAGGTTGAAGAGTCCGGTGACAACCTGCTGGTTACCCCGGCTACCTGGCGCACCGACATCACCATGGATGTTGACCTCATTGAGGAGGTGCTGCGTCTGGAAGGCCTAGAGGATATCCCGACGATTCTGCCGACCCCAGTTGGTGGCCGCGGTCTGACCCCGGCACAGAAGCGTCGCCGCGCTATCGGTCACGGCCTGGCATATGCAGGCTACGCTGAGGTGCTGCCTTCGCCGTTCATCGCCAACAACACTTTCGATGTCTGGGGCCTGGAAGGCGATGACGAGCGCCGCAAGACCGTTTCCGTGCAGAACCCGCTCGAGTCAGACAAGGCGATTCTGAGCACCACCTTGCTGCCGAACATGCTCGAAGCAGTTGCACGCAACGTTGCTCGTGGCCGTAACGACCTCGCGTTGTACGGCCTGCAGCAGGTTTCCTTCAAGCGTGCGGACGCTTCCGAGATGCCTTCCGTTGCGCAGCGTCCTAGCGACGCTACAGTGCAGCAGCTGCGCGACTCCCTTCCGCATCAGCCGCTGCACGTGGCTACCGTTGCTACCGGCAACGTCGAGCACGAGGGCCCATGGGGCAAGGGTCGTGCCTACACCTACGCCGATGCCATTGAGTCTGCGCGCCTGGTCGCTCGCGCGGCCGGCGTAGAGATCGAGGTAGAGGCTGCCTCCGAGCTGCCGTGGCACCCGGGCCGTTGCGCAGCGATTAAGGCTGTCGTCGATGGTGAAAGCGTCGTCGTGGGCCATGCAGGCGAGCTGCATCCAGAGATCCTCGAGGCACTGAACCTGCCGGCACGCACCTGCGCGATGGAGATGGATGTAAACGCGCTGCCTACTGAGGAGATGTTCCCGGCTCCGGTTCTGTCTGCATTCCCGGCACTGCACCAAGACATCGCGTTGGTAGTCGACGAAGACACTCCTGCTGAGTCCGTGCGTAAGGTCGTGGAGGAAGGCGCCGGCGAACTGCTCGAGGGCGTTGAGCTTTTCGACGTCTTCCGCGGTGAGCAGCTCGGTGAGGATAAAAAGTCACTAGCCTTCCAGCTGATCTTCCGTGCCTCCGACCGCACGCTGACCGACGAGGAAGCAAGCGAGCACCGCCTGGCTGCAGCGAAGTTGGCCGAGCAGCGTTTGGGTGCGCAGATGCGCGCTTAAGCTCGGTTCAGCTGCCGAACTCTAGCTCGTCGTAAAAGGGCCGCGCAGATCACCTTTTCTATGGGGTGGCTGCGCGGCCTTTTCTTATCAATCCTTAACCTTCTGAGCTAGACTTACTCCCGCTATTGAACGTGACTTGAGACCGGCAGTTTCTCTCTCGCTGCTGGGAAAGTAGGTGCTGGTGCTAGAGTATGCCGTCTTCTATTTCACTATCTGCATGCTGCTAGCCAGCGTCCTAGTCGCCGGCGTCTGCGTGGGATGCCTGGTGGCCACCCGCTCCCAAGTCTTCAAACTGTTGGCGGTATTCTTCGGCGTCTACGCGTTCGATATAGCGCTTGTCTTTCGAACGCAGTTCATCCACGGCGGAATGGCTAACCGTGAGGTTTCTGTTTACGCAATTACGGCGCCTTTCGAGTCGATATTGCTGGGTGGCGTGATGATGGCTGTGATGGCCATCGTGGTGCAGCGCTACTTAAATGGCTGGCGCTTTCTGCCGCATGCCTGCGTCGGGCTGTTCCTGATAGGCAGCGTCGCGGCCTTGTGGGCAGTAGAGGACCCGGCTCTACGCCAGTTCCTTTTCTTCAACATGCGGCCTATCACGCTGACATTTCTGCTTTGCTATGGCTTTGGCTGCTACTTGCGCGCGAATGATCCCGCGGAGCGCGCACGCCTTTATTCCTACCGCCATCTCTTCTTCCAGGTCGCTATCTGTGCCGTGCTGGTGGTGGCAGAGAACGTTTACTTTCAGCTCATCTTTGACTGGGAGGCTGCCGGGCCCGATGTGCTCTCATTCTTGCCGGAGCGCAATTTTATGGAAAACGTTCTAATCGTTGCCATCGGCTGGGCGGTCATCTCTCATGCGCGAGTGGTTCTGCGCCACGTTGGTGCGGATGCGGCGGTTAAGCCAATCGCAGATGCGGCAGCGGATGACTTTCATGAGCGCAGCCTTGAGCGCTTTTCGGAGGTCCATGGCCTTTCGAAGCGCGAGCGTGAAGTGGCCGGCCTGGTGCTTGCCCGCAAGAGCAATCGCGAGATCTCGGACGAACTCGGCATCTCGCTTTCTACCGTAAAGGTCCACGTTCACAACATTTTGAAAAAGTCATCCTACGAGTCTCGTGACCTATTGGTCGAGGGGTACTGGTCAGGGGTAATGTAACCGGCTTTTGCTCGCGTTTGGGCAGCGGTTTAAACCGGGTGAATTTGTAGGTTGCGTTACCGTCTCTAGACGAAGAGATGGATGTCACAATATAAACCTTGCGTGTAAACCTGCACCTCAAGAGTGGTTTAAACCGGGTTTAGTGGCGGTCAACTCCGGATTTAATGAAAAATAAGCTCGATTAGCGCTTGCTTGGGTGGGGAAATCGAGTCACGATAAAGCCAGAACTTCAGATGAGAAGCACAAGGCTTCCGGGTTCGGCCGGCGCACCCCATGAGTGTGAATTGAAGGGGAGTAGCCGGAGTGAAAATAGGGCAAAAGGCCCTATTAAAGAAAGGAGTTGGCAACAATGCCAGTAAGCCTCAGCGGACGTAACTTCCTCAAGCTCTTGGACTACACCCCAGACGAGATTCGCTACCTTATCCGCCTCTCCAAGCAATTCAAAGAAATGAAGATGGCCGGTGTGCCGCACCGCTACCTCGAGGGCAAGAACATCGTCCTCCTCTTCGAGAAGACCTCGACCCGTACCCGCTGTGCATTCGAGGTTGCCGGCTCCGACCTTGGCATGGGCGTTACCTACTTGGCTCCGGATAGCTCGCAGATGGGCAAGAAGGAGTCCATCGAGGACACCGCTCGCGTGCTGGGCCGCATGTATGACGGTATCGAGTACCGCGGCTTCGCTCAAGAGATTGTTGAGGACTTGGGCGCAAACGCAGGCGTTCCAGTTTGGAACGGCCTGACCACCGAGTTCCACCCAACCCAGATGATTGCAGACATGCTCACTGTAGAGGAGAACTTCCCACAGGGCCTGAGGGGTCTGAAGCTGGTCTTCATGGGCGATGCAGGCAACAACGTTGCAAACTCCCTCATGGTTGTCTGTGCAAAGCTCGGCATGCACTTCGTCGCTTGTGGCCCGAAGGCACAGATGCCAGAAGATGGCCTGGTCGAGGAGTGCACCAAGATTGCAGCCGAGACCGGCGGCTCCGTCACTCTGACCGAAGACGTCAAGGAAGCCTGCACCGACGCTCACGTCATCTACACCGACATCTGGCTGTCCATGGGTGAGCCGGCTGAGCTCTGGGAGGAGCGCGTCAAGCTGCTCGAGCCATACCGTGTCACCAAGGATGTCATGGCAATGGCTGCCGACGACGCCATCTTCATGCACTGCCTGCCTTCCTTCCACGATGTCAAGACCGTCATTGGCAAGGAAATCTCCGAGAAGCTCGGCGTTAGCGAGATGGAGGTCTCCGACGAGGTCTTCGAGTCCGCTTACTCCAAGGTCTTCGATGAGGCAGAGAATCGTCTGCACACCATCAAGGCGGTCATGTACGCCACCTTGTCCTAGAAAATCAAGGTCTTTTCACCAGGAGAAAGTGCAATGGATAAGCGACGTGTTGTCGTTGCCCTCGGTGGCAACGCCCTTGGAAACACCCCAACCGAGCAGCTGGAAGCAATCCGCCAGACCGCCGACTCAATCGTTGACCTCATCGAGGTCGGCCACGAGGTCGTGGTTACCCACGGCAACGGTCCACAGGTTGGCATGATCAAGGTTTCCTCCGACTTCTCACACCAGGAGGGAACCACGCCAGAGATTCCTTTCGCCGAGTGCGGTGCAATGTCCGAAGGCTACATCGGATACCACCTCCAGCAGGCCATTGAGAATGTGCTGCGCATGCGGAACCTAGAGCGCGACTGCTATTCCCTCATCACGCAGACGGTTGTCGACGAAAACGACCCGGCTTTTGATAACCCAACCAAGCCCATCGGTGTGTACTACAGCGAGGAAGAGGCAAAGCGGTTGGCTAAGGAAACCGGCAACACCTACGTCGAGGATTCCGGCCGCGGCTGGCGTTGGGTCATTGCCTCGCCACTTCCTATCGAGGTTGTAGAGGCAAAGAGCATCGCCAACATCCTGGGCTCCGGTGGCATTGCCATCGCAGCCGGTGGTGGCGGCATCCCAGTAGTCCGCAAGGAAGGCCAGCTCAGCGGTGTCACCGCAGTCATCGATAAGGACCGCACCGCGGCTCTTATCGCTCAGCAGATTGAGGCAGACACCCTGTTGATTCTCACCGCAGTTGACTACGCCTACTCCGGCTTTAACACCCCAGAACAAAAGGCTCTGGAGAAGGTCACCGTTGACGAGGTACAGAAGCTGATTGATGATGCAGCCTTTGCACCAGGCTCAATGCTGCCGAAGGTGGAAGCCTGCTTGGAGTTCGCCCGTTCGGGCGCCGGCCGTCGAGCAATCATCACCTCGCTCGAACATGCCGGTGAAGCCATGACTGGTTCCGTCGGAACCGTTATAACCTCTTAGGAGAAATTTATTGGCCGGGTAAGACAGTATGTGCTGGCTTCCCCGGCCTTTTATCACATGAAAGGAAGGCGCCATGACCGCGCCAATGAAAGAGAAGGATACAGACCCCAAGAAGAGGCGGAGGTTTCACTTCTCAGTTCCGTCTGCTTTTACGATTCTGTTTGCCCTGACGGTCATCTCTGCAATCGCCACCTGGCTGGTTCCGGCAGGCTCGTATTCGAAGCTGATGTATGACCCTGACTCGGGCAAGCTGAACGTGACCAACCCTGATGGTTCGGTCGACGTTCTGGACGCTACGCAGAAGACTCTCGATAGCCTGGGCGTGCAGATCAACATCGATCAGTTCACCTCTGGTGCACTGACGCAGGCAGTTTCCGTCCCGGGCACTTATGAGCATGTCACGCAGAACCCGGCTGGTCTGTGGGATATCCCGGTCAGCATGGTGCAGGGCACCATCGAGGCCGTTGACATCATCGTGTTCATCCTCGTGCTGGGTGGCCTCATTGGCGTGGTCCGCGCAACGGGCGCTTTCGAGTCGGGCCTGGTCGCACTGACCAAGAAGACGAAGGGGCACGAGTTCCTGCTCGTCGTCGTGGTCTCCGTGCTGATGGTGATGGGCGGTTCCGCCTGTGGCTTGGAGGAGGAAGCTGTTGCTTTTTACCCAATCCTCGCCCCAATCTTTATCTCGCTAGGCTATGACGCCATCGTCGTGGTGGGCGCCATCTTCCTGGCAGGTTCCATGGGTACGGCGTTCTCTACGATTAACCCGTTCTCGGTTGTTATCGCGTCGAACGCGGCGGGTATCAACTTCACAGACGGCATCGTATGGCGTCTGGTCGGCTGTGTCGTCGGCGGCATCGTGGTGATTAGCTACATGGCTTGGTATGCGCGTCGCCTCAAGGCAGACCCGAACTTCTCCTATGTCCTGGAGGATAAGGAAGTCTTTGAGGGCCAGTGGTCCATGGACGCCACCGGTGACGTTAAGAAGTTCGACCTTCGTCAGAAGGTCATCCTCATCCTCTTCGCTATCGCGTTCCCGTTGATGGTCTGGGGTGTTATGTCCCAGGGCTGGTGGTTCCCAACGATGGCGGCCGCATTCCTCACGGTGGCCCTGGCCATCATGTTCATTGCGGCAACCGGTGAGAATCGCTTGGGCGAAGCTGAGCTTTGCGACGCCTTCACTGAGGGTGCTTCCAGCCTGGTCGGCGTTTCCCTGATTATCGGTCTGGCCCGCGGCATCAACCTGGTGCTCAATGATGGTCATATCTCCGATACACTGCTGAACTCTGCAACCAACCTGGTTGAGGGAATGCATGGTCCAGTCTTCATCATCATGCTGATGATCATCTTCTTCCTGCTGGGCTTCGTTGTTCCTTCCTCCTCCGGCCTAGCTGTGCTGTCCATGCCGATTATGGCGCCGCTGGCAGATACGGTGGGCATCGACCGTTGGATTGTGGTCTGTGCTTATCAGTGGGGACAGTATGCAATGCTGTTCATCTGCCCGACCGGCCTGGTCATGGCAACGCTGCAGATGCTGAAGATGAAGTACACGCACTGGCTGCGCTTCGTCTGGCCGATGATGGTCTTCCTTCTGGTCTTCGGCGGCATCATGCTGGTAACTCAGGTGCTGATTTACTCCTAAGCTGTGGCTCGAGGGTGGAGGCCCTCAGGCTCAGTGTTTAGTGCCTCCCGCTTGGCTTTCTTCTCCACTCAATTGTTAGAGGAGGGCCGCGGGAGGCACTTTGCGTTTTGGAGCGATATAAAAGACTCCTTGTATATATTGCAGTGCCTTGCATAACTTGTTATTGTTTCCCGCATGAGTATTTCAGTAGCCATCGCGGGCGTTTCCGGATATGCAGGCGGCGAGATTCTGCGCCTGCTCTTGTCCCATCCAGCATATTTGTCCGGTAAGCTGCGGATTGGCGCCCTCTGTGGGCACTCCACAGCCGGGCAACCGGTGGCGCAGGTCGTGCCAAATGCGCCGCAGGTGTGGGGGAATACTATTCAAGACATTGCGGCGGAAAACCTGCTTGGGCATTCGGTGGTCTTCCTGGCGCTGCCGCACGGACACTCGGCGAAGTTGGCGCGGGAGATTGAGGCGGCGTCGCAAAGCACCGGCGTCGCAGCGCCGGTGTTGATTGATTGCGCGGCCGATTTCCGCCTCCGGAGCGAAGAGGACTGGCGGGAGTTCTATGGTGGGGATTACGCGGGCGCATGGCCCTATGGCATCCCAGAGCTGCCTGGAAATCGCGCACAGCTGCAGGGGGCATCGCAGGTAGCGGTGCCGGGATGCTTTCCCACCGCCGTGACTTTGGGTGCTGTGCCGGCCTTGGCGCAGGAGCTCATCGAACCTGATCTCAACGTGGTTGCGGTTACTGGCGTTTCCGGTGCAGGCAAGAAGGCCGCAGTGGGGTTGCTTGGTGCTGAGACCATGGGCAGTTTGCGCGCCTATTCGCCGGGCGGCACGCACCGTCATACCCCGGAGATGGTGCAGAACCTGGCGCCTTTCGTGCACGGTGACGCTGAGCTCAACCTCAGCTTTACTCCGGTCTTGGCCCCGCTGGTGCGGGGGATTTTGGCAACTATCAGCGCTCCTCTTGCCGGAGGAGTGGATGCCTCCCAGGTGCACAAAGCCTTCGCGGACTTCTACAAGGACGAGCCTTTTTGCCTAGTTTTGCCAGAAGGAATCCAGCCAGAAACGCAGAACGTAGTGGGCTCCAATATGGTGCATATCCAGGCTCATGTGGACGGTCGTGCCCGACGATTGCTCATCACTGTTGCGCTCGACAATCTGACCAAGGGCACCGCCGGTGCCGCCGTTCAATGTATGAATCTCGCGCTAGGGCTTGAAGAATCCGCCGGCCTGCCACAAGCGGCCGTCGCGCCCTAGGCGGTTATTAATAGCCACCTTTTTAATTAGGAGAAGACCATGTCTCTATCGCCCACCACGCTAGGAGGGCCCGTTCCCAAACCGACTGGCGTTACCGCGCCGAAAGGCTTTGTGGCGGGAGCAACTACTGCTGGGATTAAGCCATCTGGGAAATCAGATATGGCGCTCGTTGTAAATCAAGGCCCACACTTTAATGCAGCGGCGGTATTTACTCGCAACCGGGTCGTTGCCTCACCGGTAAAACTTTCCAAGGCCGCCGTCGCAGACGGGCAGGTAAGGGCCGTGTTGTATAACTCGGGCAACGCCAACGCCTGTAACGGGAAGCAAGGCGACAAAGATGCCCAAGCCATGGTGGATGAACTTGCTGCTCTAACTGGAATTGTCGGGCAAGATATCGCTGTATGTTCCACGGGGCTGATTGGCGAGCCTTTGCCGATGGATAAAGCATTAGGCGGCGTTAGCAGCGTCGTGGGGAAACTCAGCTCAGAAAGAGGTCACGCTGCCGCCGAGGCGATCATGACCACCGATACCGTGGCGAAGGAAGCTGTGGTGCACGGTGGTGGATGGACTTTGGGTGCGATGGGCAAGGGCGTGGGTATGATGGCGCCCTCGCTTGCAACGATGCTCGTGTGCCTGACAACCGACGCCGCGGCCACGCCTGCCGCGCTGCAGCAAGCGCTGCACAGTGCATGCGATGCGACCTTCAATACCTTAGATATTGATGGCTCGACCTCGACTAATGACACCGTCATCATCTTGGCAAATGGTGCATCGGGCATCGAGCCTTCGCAGGAAGAGCTCGACGATGCTGTTCTTAAAGCCTGTGCCGATATCGCGGATCAGCTGCAGGCCGACGCGGAAGGGGTGACCAAGCGCGTCAAAATCACCGTCGAGGGCACCACTGACGATGCGCAGGCGCTTGCCGCTGCGCGGACGCTGGGCCGGGATAACCTGTTCAAGTGTGCGATGTTTGGCTCCGATCCCAATTGGGGCCGCGTCCTTGCGGCAGTGGGCATGGCGGACGCGGATATGGACCCGGAAAACATCTCTGTTGCCTTCAACAATCAGCCTGTCTGCATCAACTCCACGGGCGCGCCCGGCGCGCGCGAGGTGGACCTATCAGGAATCGATATTGACGTCCACGTTCACTTAGGTCTTAACGGGCCAGGCCGAGCATTTTTACGGACTACGGATCTGTCTCATCAGTACGTCGAAATCAACTCGGCCTATAGCTCTTAGCTTCGGGGAATAGGCAAAGGCGAGGAGACTATGCAGTTAACGAACTTGGAGCGGGCCACGGTCTTGGCGGAGGCACTGCCGTGGCTCCAGCATTATCGCGACACAATAGTCGTGGTGAAGTATGGCGGTAATGCCATGGTGGATGAGCGGCTCAAGGCGGCGTTCGCGGCAGACATGGTTTTTCTGCGCGCGGTAGGCGCGAAGCCGATTGTCGTCCACGGCGGCGGCCCGCAGATCAATCAGATGCTGGGCAGGCTCGGCATCGAGGGCGAATTCAAAGGTGGCTTTCGGGTAACCACCCCGGAGGTGATGGAAGTCGTACGGATGGTCTTGTTTGGCCAGGTGGGCAGGGGATTGGTCAACCTCATCAACTCCCACGGGCCCTACGCGGTGGGCACTTCGGGCGAGGACGCAGGACTATTTCGCGCCCGAAAGCGCCTGGTCAACATCGATGGGCGGCTGACAAACATTGGTTTGGTCGGCGATATTACCGACGTCAACCCCGAAGCCTTGATGGACATCGTGGATGCGGGAAGGATTCCCGTGGTGTCAACCATTGCGCCCGGTAGGGATGGCGAGGTTTATAACGTGAATGCGGATACCGCGGCGGGTGCGCTCGCTAGCGCTGTGGGCGCGGAAAGGCTCGTGGTCCTAACCAACGTGGAGGGCCTTTATACCGACTGGCCAGATTCCGATTCTTTGGTCTCCAAGATTGAGTGCAGCGAGCTTTCGCAGCTCTTGCCCACCTTAGACAGCGGGATGATTCCCAAGATGGAGGCCTGCCTTAAAGCAGTGGAGGCAGGGGTAAATGCGGCCCACGTTTTCGATGGCCGCACCGAGCATGCGGTGGTCCTAGAGCTGCTGACCTCCGGCGGCATCGGAACGATGATTCTGCCTGATAACTATGACCGCGCTGATTATCCGGAAGGAACGGTCTTTAGAAAGGACGATAACGCATGACTTCGCTTATAAAGCGGTGGAACGAGGCGATCACGAATACCTAGGGCGCTCCGCCGCTCGGATTGGTCTCAGGTGCAGGATCTACCGTGGTTGATGAAGAGGGGAAGTCCTACATCGACATGCTGGCCGGCATTGCGGTCAATTCACTAGGCTACGGGCATCCTGCCGTAGTTCAGGCGGTAAGCCAGCAGGTGGCTAAGTTGGCGCACGTATCCAATCTTTTTGCTAGCGAGCCTGTGGTTGAGGTTGCACAGAAGCTCGAGGCTCGGGTGGGCGATAGCGATGCCCGGGTATTCTTCTGCAACTCCGGTACCGAGGCCAACGAGGCTGCGTTCAAGGTAGCGCGCTTGACTGGAAAGAAGCGGGTGCTGGCGGCGCACCACGGATTCCACGGGCGTACTATGGGCGCGCTCGCGATGACGGGGCAGCCGGGCAAACGGGCGCCTTTCGAGCCGCTGCCAGCTGGCGTGGAATTTTATCCCTATGGCGACATTGAATATCTGCGCACATTGGTGGAGCAGGATCCAGCCAATACCGCGGCAATCATTTTGGAGCCTATCCAAGGCGAAACCGGAGTGATTCCCGCGCCGGATGGATTTCTGGTTAAGGTGCGCCAGTTATGCGATGAATATGGGCTCCTCTTGATTGTTGATGAGGTTCAGACTGGCGTCGGGCGTACTGGTGACTTCTTCGCTTTCCAGTCCGCGGGAATCTTGCCCGATGTGATCACCATGGCCAAAGGCTTGGGGGCGGGCCTGCCCATCGGCGCGACCATCGTACGGGGCGCGGCGAAGGATTTGCTTACTCCGGGGAGCCACGGCACGACCTTTGGCGGCAATCCCGTTGCGTGTGCGGCGGCAAATGCGGTACTGGACACTATCGACGCCGCGTTCATTTCTGAGGTACGCAACAAGGGAGAGCGGCTCGCAGAACGCGTAGCTGCGTTGCCTGGCGTAGTAGAAGTGCGCGGTCGCGGCCTGATGCTGGGCGTGGTGCTGGAACGCCCTGTGGCCAAACAGGTGGTCAGCGCCGGCTTCAAGCACGGAGTAATTGTGAATGCGCCGAATGATTCCGTCGTGCGGTTGACGCCGCCGCTGGTGATTGAAGAGGCAGAGCTGGACGCCGCGGTTAACCGCTTTGCGCTGGCGCTTTCCGACGCCACCGTCAGCTAAAGCGCCACGTGTCCGGCGAGAGGTTTATGCTCGGGAACATGAAGAACCTAAACACCACAAAGCTTGTTTGTATTGGCCTGGGTCACGTTGGATCCTCGGTCCTTGCTTATGCCATGGAGTCCGGCCTTTTCGCGGATATCGCCGCAATCGATGTCAACGATAAGGTGGCACACGGTGAGGCGCTGGACCATGATCAATCCACCGGCGTGCCTGGCGTTGACCATATCCACGTCCACGCCGGTACCTACGCGGACTGCGCTGATGCTGATCTCATCATCGTATCTGCCGGTGCGTCCATGCAGCCGGACCCGGACAATCCGGGTTCTGCTCCTGACCGTGCCGAGTTGGCAGTTTCTTCCGGCCACGTTATTCGCAACGTCATGGAAGGCATCACTGCCCATACGAGTGAAGCGGTCATCCTGTTTATCACCAATCCTCTGGACGCAATGGTTACCCTTGCGCACCGCGAGTTCGACTACCCGCGCGAGCTACTCTTTGGTACCGGCACCATGCTCGATTCAGCGCGTCTGCGCTGGGCTATAGGGCGCGAGCTCGGTATCGATCCAAAGTCTGTCACCGGTTACATGATGGGTGAACATGGCATGACGGCCTTCCCAGTGCTGTCGAAAATGAACGTCCAGGGCTTGGGCTGGGAAGAACTCGAAGAGCTCCACCAGGGCTCGCTACCAGGTAAGGAAGAGCTCAAAGAAACCGTCGTCGGCGCGGCCTACGACGTCTTCAATGCAAAGGGCTGGACCGACGCTGGTGTGGCACGTTCCGCGGTAGCGATTGCGCGATCGATCATGCTGGATGAGAAGGCGGTTCATCCGGTCTGCTCCATGCTGGAGGGGGAATACGGCATCGACGATGTTGCGCTTTCCATGCCATCGGTTGTCGGCCGCGGCGGTGTCGAAAAGCGCTTGGCCCCCAAGCTCGATGAATGGGAGACCCAGAAGTTGGCTGAGTCCGCAAGCTATATCCGCGCAACTTTCGAGCGTACGCAGAGTTAATGGCTCCCGCCGGGACAATTCCGGAATCCTTCACGCTGAAGGTTTATGCTTGAAAGCGAATTTAATGCACTAAGACTTAGCGCATTTGAGGATATCGGATTGCCGGCATGAGTTTTAAGGAGAATTCTTTCGCGATGACAACGACGCCGACCACGCGCAATGCGCGCCAAGCCAAGATCCTGGAAATTCTGGATCGCACCCGCGTTACCAGCCAGGTGCAGCTTTCTGAGCTGCTGCTTGATGAGGGAATCGACATTACCCAGGCAACCCTTTCGCGCGATCTTGACGAGCTCGGCGCGAAGAAAGTAAAGCGCGGTGGCGGGCGTTCCTTCTATATGGTCGGCGGAGAGCTGGAGCAATTCGAAGACCAGCTTAACGGACCCCGCGAGAAGCTGCGCCGCATGCTCGACGAACTTGTTGTCTCGCATGATCATTCAGGAAACATCGCCATGCTGCGCACTCCAGCCGGCGCTGCGCAGTATTTGGCCTCCTTTATTGACCGCGTTGGTTTGAGCGATGTAGTCGGCTGCATTGCTGGTGATGACACTATTTTCGTCCTCGCGCGCGAGTCGACCACCGGCGAGGAACTTGCGAAGAAGCTCACAGCACGCGACGTTTAGGTTTTATACGTTCTATTGTATAATATTAACGATAGCTCGAAGATAACCAAAGGAGAATGATTATGAGCGCACGTGTTGTACTGGCTTATTCCGGCGGACTGGATACGTCCGTGGCGATCCCTTACCTGGCTAAGATGACCGGTGGCGACGTTGTTGCTGTCTCTCTTGACCTTGGCCAGGGTGGCGAGGATATGGAGTCGGTACGCCAACGCGCCCTCGATTGCGGCGCGGTCGAGTCCATCGTCATTGACGCTAAGGATGAATTCGCAGAAGAGTACTGCCTGCCTACCATCAAGGCTAACGGCATGTACATGAAGCAGTACCCGCTCGTTTCTGCGATTTCCCGCCCGCTTATCACCAAGCACCTCGTGAAAGCTGCGCAGGAGCACGGCGGAACACATGTTTCCCACGGTTGCACTGGCAAAGGTAATGATCAGGTCCGCTTCGAGGTTTCCTTCCGCGCACTCGATCCTTCGCTAGAGATCATCGCGCCAGCGCGTGACTACGCCTGGACTCGTGACAAGGCAATCGCCTTCGCAGAGGAGATCAACCTGCCGATTGAGCAGTCCGCATCCTCGCCATTTTCTATTGACCAGAACGTGTGGGGCCGCGCGGTAGAAACCGGCTTTTTGGAGGATCTGTGGAATCCGCCAACAAAGGATCTTTACGCCTACACCGAGGATCCGGCATTGGGTAACGCCCCCGATGAGGTCATCATTTCCTTTGAAAAAGGCAAGCCCGTCGCCATCGACGGCAAGCCGGTGACCGTTCTGGAAGCAATCGAAGAGCTCAATCGCCGCGCGGGTGCACAAGGCGTCGGCCGTCTCGACATGGTTGAGGACCGGCTCGTGGGCATCAAGTCCCGCGAGGTCTACGAGGCCCCGGGTGCCATGGTGCTCATCAAGGCTCACGAGGCGCTGGAGGATGTCACCGTCGAGCGTGAGCTCGCACGTTATAAGCGCCTGACCGACGCTCGCTGGAGCGAAGAGGTCTACGACGGCCTCTGGTACTCGCCGCTGAAGCGTTCCCTGGACGCCTTCATCGAGTCCTCCCAGGAGAACGTCACCGGCGATATCCGCATGGTTCTCCACGCCGGCACCGCAACTGTCAATGGTCGCCGCTCGGGTGAGTCTCTGTACTCCTTCGACTTGGCCACCTATGACACTGGCGACGCCTTCGATCAGTCCGCGGCCAAGGGCTTTGTCCAGCTGCACGGCTTGTCCACCCAGATCTCCAACCAGCGTGACCGCGACGGCGGCTTCCCAACCGGAAAGAAATAATGCATAAGACTAACGAGGGCGCATTGTGGGGCGGCCGCTTCAGCGGCGGCCCGTCCGAGGCAATGTTCGCCCTGTCCGTATCCACTCACTTCGACTGGGTCCTGGCGCCATATGACGTCTTGGCTTCCAAGGCACACGCCAAGGTGCTGCACAAAGCAGGCCTGCTTTCCGACGCCGACCTGCAGACCATGCTCGATGGCCTGACGCAGCTGGGGGAGAAAGTCGCCTTCGGCGAGTTTCGCCCGTTGCCCACCGACGAGGACGTCCACGGCGCGATGGAGCGCGGGCTTATCGACATTGTTGGGCCTGAGGTCGGCGGCCGCCTGCGCGCGGGCCGTTCCCGCAACGACCAGGTAGCAACCCTGTTTCGCATGTGGGTCCGCGATGCCATTCGCGATATTGCTCTGCAGGTCACTGACCTGGTGGATGCTTTGTCTCAGCAGGCAGCGGCGCACCCGGAGGCAATCATGCCGGGTAAGACTCACTCGCAGGCAGCGCAGCCGATCTTGTTGGCACACCAGCTGCTGGCGCACGCGCAACCTTTGCTTCGCGACGTCGATCGCTTAAAGGATCTGGACAAGCGCCTTGCTGTATCGCCTTATGGCTCCGGCGCGCTGGCGGGTTCTTCGCTGCACCTCGACCCAGAGGCAATCGCTGCGGAGCTGGGCTTCGAGTCAGCTGCGGAGAACTCGCTGGACGGAACCTCATCGCGTGACTTTGCCTCGGAGGCAGCTTTCGTCTTGGCGCAAATCGCGGTCGATATGTCTCGCTTGGCGGAAGAAATCATCTACTGGTGTACGCCGGAGTACGGCTACGTCACCCTGGATGATGCGTGGTCGACTGGTTCTTCCATCATGCCGCAGAAAAAGAATCCCGATGTTGCGGAGCTAACCCGCGGCAAGACGGGCCGCCTCATTGGCAATCTTTCCGGGTTGCTGGCCACGCTGAAGGCGCAGCCTTTGGCCTATAACCGTGACTTGCAGGAGGATAAAGAACCGATCGTTGACTCGGTGGCGCAGCTCAATCTGCTGCTGCCAGCAATGACCGGCCTGGTTTCCACCTTGGAATTCCACGAAGACCGCATGCGTGAGCTTGCCCCACGTGGATTCACTCTGGCAACGGACCTCGCCGAGTGGATGGTTCGCCAAGGCGTTCCGTTCCGCGAGGCACATGAGGCTTCGGGCGCGTGCGTTCAGATTGCCGAGGCAAGGGGAGTGGACCTGGTGGACCTCAGCGATGAGGAGCTCGCGGGCGTCGATAAGCGCTTGCTCCCTGCAGTGCGTGACGTACTCACCATCGATGGTGCGGTGGCCTCGCGTTCTACCAAGGGTGGAACCGCAGGTGTTCGCGTCGCTGAGCAGCGTGAACGCGTTGACGAGATCGCCGCGGAATTTAAGAAGTGGGCACAGACTCCGGTTATTCCAGGGGCCTAAGCCAGAAAAGCCGGTCATCTTCGATGCGTGAAGGCGGCCGGCTTTTCGCTTGTGCATTTCGCATCGCTGGGTTGGAGCCGCCGGCCGAAGCGCCGAGTGTAGGATTAACGCCATGAGTCTTGATCCACAACTTCTAGAGATTTTGGTCTGCCCCCAAGATAAAGGGCCGCTGACCTATAACGAGGATGCACAGGTTCTGGTCAACGAGCGTCTCGGCATTGCCTATCCCATCGAGGACGACATCCCGGTGATGCTAGCTGATCACGCAAAAGCATGGCCTGCACAAGCAGAGGCCTAGACGAAATTTCTGCACTTCGAATCTAGAAAGAGATTAGAAAGACTTTTATGAACATCATTGACGAGCTGTCTTGGCGCGGCCTCATCAACCAGTCCACCGACCTCGACGCACTGCGCGAAGAGTGCGAAAAGCCGATTACCCTGTACTGTGGCTTCGACCCGACGGGGGATTCCCTCCACGCAGGGCACCTAGTGCCGATGATTATGCTGCGCCGCTTCCAGGAATTTGGCCACCGCCCGATCACCGTTGCTGGTGGTGCGACCGGCACTATTGGTGACCCACGCGATGTGGGCGAGCGTTCCATGCTCAGCATGGACGTCATCGAGCAGAACCTGCAGGCAATCCAGAAGCAGCTGCGTCGCTTTGTGGATTTTGAGGGCGAAAACGCCGCCATCATGGTTAACAACGCTGATTGGACCATGAACCTTTCCGTTATCGACTTCCTGCGTGATATCGGAAAGAACTTCTCGCTGAACACCATGCTTGACCGCGACACCGTCAAGCGCCGCCTGGAATCTGACGGTATCTCCTACACCGAGTTCTCCTACATGCTGCTGCAGTCCAACGACTACGTGCACCTGCACCGTGAGTACGATTGCGTGCTCCAGATCGGCGGCGGCGATCAGTGGGGCAACATTGTCTCTGGTGTCGATCTGAACCGTCGCATGGATAACGCTAAGGTCCATGCGCTCACCGTTCCGCTGGTTACCGACGCCCAGGGGCAGAAGTTCGGTAAGTCCACCGGCGGCGGCAAGTTGTGGCTGGATCCTGAAAAGACCTCTGCTTACTCCTGGTACCAGTACTTCCTTAACGCTGGCGACTCTGTCGTCATTGACTACCTGCGTTGGTTCACCTTCCTGACTCAGGAAGAAATCGCGGAGTACGAGAAGGCCGTGGCGGAAGAGCCATACAAGCGCGCTGCGCAGCGTCGCCTGGCTCAGGAGATGACCAACATGGTTCATGGTGAAGAGGCAACCAAGGCAGTCGAGCTTGCTGCCCAGGCACTCTTCGGTAAGGCGGAGCTTAAAGAACTGGATGAAAAGACCCTGGCGGGTGCGTTGTCTGAAACCACAGTCGCTGAGATTACGGAAGGCGAGCCGCGGACCATCGTTGACCTTCTGGTGGCTTCTGGTCTGGCTGATTCCAAGGGCGCTGCACGCCGCACCATTAAGGAAGGTGGCGCTTACGTCAACAACCAGCGCATTGAATCGGATGACTGGGAGCCTGCAGCAGAGGACCTACTGCATGGCACCTGGCTCGTCCTACGTCGCGGCAAGAAGAACTTTGCGGGCGCACGCCTGGTTTAAAGGCTTCTAGCGCGACAAGTCGTGAGAACCGTCCACCTAAGGTGGGCGGTTTTCGTGTTTGACCTGGCGATTTGTCAGCCTTTAGGGGCGTGCGTATATTTATCGAGGTCACCGCGACAAGCGGTCGGCGGAGAGATTAACTCCTGGTTGACAAAATATCGACTTGTTAGCTAAAGTATGAACTCCAGTCGCTTAGAGAAACAGCAGGTTAAATGTTGTTGAACTAATGCGAATGATGTCTGAGAACTCAATAGTGTGCCAATGTA
>NZ_KV789230.1:0-43937 GCF_001807495.1 Corynebacterium sp. HMSC08C04
CAGAACACCGGTACCAAAAACTCGCATCTGACAGTAGATTTACTACAGAATTGAATGCTATTTGTTGTCGTAGTCTTGGTCACCGGAGGCACCGTACATGGTGGTCTTCAGAATTGGCCCCAGAGTGAGGATAGAGGTGCCAAACCCTGATACGACAAGGGCCGCAGCTGGGCCGATGGCACTTACAACAGGTGCCCCGATGATGTATCCAATAAGCATTGCGGAGCTGTTAATTGAACCCATCGTAGAAAGGGCTTTGGGTTTCACTTCATCAGGTACGGATCCGACAACGATTATGCGTAGTGCGGCCACCTGAGCAGCATTGCAGACTCCGCCCAGGAGGAAACATGGGATGCAGAGCCACAATGAGGGAAATAGTCCAGGTAAAGCTATGAAACACCCCATAGCGAATCCTGCCCCGGCCAGGACTTTCCCAGCGTTCTGTGAGTGAAGGCGAGCTGAAAGCCGTGCGCCAAAGATGCGGCCCACGATAAATGCTTGGGCAATGATGGCATATAACGTACCGCTGACGTGGAGGGTCTGTGTCGCATAGAAGACAAGCGAAACGTTGAAAACCGAGGTGCAGATAATTGCTCCCCAAATGCTGGTTAACGCGGACCGAGCGCTTCTATTCTTCAGCAAAAGGGAAGGTGCTTCGAGGACCTTCTGGAGAAAACTCGGTGAAGAATCTTTGGTTTCTGAATGAAGCAGTGTTTTCGGGGGCGAGGATTTATAAAGGAAATAAAAAGCAAGTAGCGAGACTCCAACGGCGCAAGCTTCAACGAAGAGCGCTGTCTGCAGGTTTCTTTGGTCCAGTAGTAATCCACCTAGAGGTGGTCCAAGGAATCCACTGCCAAGTCGGGCTGTGTCCAAGAGGGAGAAGGCTTTCGCCTGCTGTCCTTCGCCGACCTGAGAGTCAGCGATGGTGAAAATGGATGGAATTGACAGTCCGCTTAAGCATGCGGTGACGAGATTTCCGACAATGAGGATCAATGGCTCTGGATAGGCTGCCATTGATAACAGGCCCAGAAGATCTAAGAAGAGTGCAGCAAGCGCAATGTGATAGCTGTTGAATTTGTTGAAGAGTGGGGCCAGAAAGGGGACTGCAAAAACTTGAGCGCAAGTACCCGAGATGAAGATGCTTGCCACCAACAGTTCGCCTTTGTTGAGTTCGGCGAAGTGGAGTGAAATCGAGAGGCTGGTCATTGACCCGCACACTGACAATAAAAAATATGTGGCGGTCAAGGTGTAGATAGATGAAAGTCCTTCGTCACCACTGTTTCTAGGGGGATGCATTTAGGCTGCAACTGTTTCGTTGCCCTGGCCGCTGAACGGACCTGAACCTCCTACTGTGACTACTTCGGAAAGCGTTTCGGAGGTAAGCATTATTTCTCCCATATGTGATGACGATTACATACAACAAGGTAATGATGTGAGTCTCTCATTTCAAGGGCGTAGCGGAGGCAGCTCTTGCACTGTGTACAGGAAAAAGTAGTGCTAGCGCTAGTGACCTTCGCTCTCGTGCGAAACACAATACAGAGCATGAAAAAGCTTGTGGTTGGCATGATTGCCGTGGTGGCCGTGATTGTGGTGGCGTTTGTAGGGTTTGTGGGATTCATGCAGTGGGTGGACGCAGACAGCGTGACCGGTGATGACGGCGTGGCTGCCGGATATAGCGCTGAGACAGGTGGCCCGCTGGAAGCGTCGTTTGCGGGCGAGGGCCGCACGAGGTCGACGTGCGGCGTGATGGCGACGTGACCATCGCGGCACCGACAGGCGCGGGACCGTTTCCGGCGGCGGTCATGGCTAATGGCACGAACACGCCGCTGAGCAGCTACCTGCCCGTGGCGGAGCACCTGGCTAGTTGGGGCTTCGTGGTTGTCGGCGATGAGACTCCCCACACAGGTACAGGAGAGAATGTCGTGCACTTGATTGAGCGCTTGCCGGAACTGGATTCTCGTGCGGACCGATCACGAGTCGGCATTTTTGGCCACTCACAGGGTGGTGCGGGTGCCATCAACGCTGCGGCCCACACGGAGGTAGCAGCTGTGTATGCGGCGAGCCCGGCCTCCCACAAAGTGGCACAGTCCAATGACTGGGACTACAACACGGCTGACGTAGAGGAACCGCTATTCCTGATGACGAGCGATGGCCGTTCGGACCGCTGGCTTGTTAGTCCGTGGTCAGACTTGCAGGAGAGCTTTGAATCAGCTGGTGGTCCGGCAATCATTGCCCGCCGCCTGGGCGCGGACCACAAGGACGTTCTAGAGTTCGGGGACAGTTACGCCACCGCGTGGTTCCGCTACATTCTTGCTGATGATCCTGATGCGAGAGATGTGTTCGTTGGCACCTCACCAGCGGGCGCCGGTGAGCTAGCGAGCAACGCGCTTTGGGACCGAGTGGTCACCCGCGGCTGGTAGCTCGCCGGGCCTTTCGACATTCCGCGCGGTGCACCTAACGCGCTAAAAGCCATCTGCGCTCACACACCCCCTTCGGAGGAAGTGTGGTTCACAAAAATTGGTAGCCCTGATAAATTTCAAGTGAATTGTCAACCGGGCTGCGCCACGTCAGCCCGTACAAGCGGGACCGAATGAACCATGCAGACAAAGGAGAAAGGCCACGTCGAGGGCCTCTATATTGATGAAAACTTCGAGCTGCGCGCTGGGGCCGTCACGTTCGGGGAGAGTATTGAGGGCATAGTGCTTGGCGACGTCCCCCAAGCCGAGGCTGCCTGGCGCGCCGGGGACTCGGATGCGTTGCTGTGGGTGCCCGGCTTCGTGGACCTACACAACCACGGCGGCAACGGCGGGGGATTCCCCAACGGCGACTACGAGCAGTGCCTAGCCGCCGCCCGCTTCCACCGCGCGCACGGCACAACGACACTGCTGGCCAGCTTGGTCTCCGGCACGCAAGAAGAACTCTGCGCCCGGGCGGAGCTTTTAGCCCAGCTGGCTGAAGAAGGCGAGATCGCCGGAATCCACATGGAGGGCCCCTTCATCGCTGCGGCCAAATGCGGCGCACAGGACCCATCGCGCATCGTGCCCGGTGACCCGGACTTCTTCCGCGCGGTCATCGCCGCGGCCCGCGGCCACCTGCGTTCGATTACCTTCGCGCCGGAAACGGAGAACGTCGACAAGCTGCTCGACGTCTGCGCGGAGCATGGCATCATCGCCAGCCTGGGCCACACCGAGGCCGATTATGACACCACGCTGAGCGTTATCGCCAAGGCTAAGGAGCTCGGCCTGACCGTGACTGGAACGCACCTCTTTAATGGCATGCCTTCTATTCACCACCGAGCGCCGGGCCCGGTAGCGGCTTTGCTCACCGCAGCGAAGGCGGGGGATGTGTCCGTCGAGCTCATCGCAGATGGTGTGCATCTTGTTGACGGCGCCGTGGACATGGCTCACAGTCACCGCGCCTTCGCCATCACTGATGCCATGGCGGCGGCCGGCATGGCCGACGGTGACTATGAGCTGGGTTCGCTGCCTGTCACCGTGAGCGGGGGAGTCGCGCGCGTGCCCAGCGGTGCTATCGCGGGCGGCACCTCTACATTGTCCCAGCAATTCGCCAGCTTCGCCGAGCGCCATGGTCTGGGCGAGGCGGTGCGTTTTACCTCCACCACGGCAGCCGACGTGTTGGGGGAGACGAATCTAGGCCGCATCGCGGTTGGCGCGCGCGCCAACCTGGTTGGCCTTAACTCTCACTACCAACCGGTGCGCGTCATCGTCGACGGCGCGGACATCCCACTCTCTTAAACACACAGGAAGGCATCTCATGGAAATCCTCATCCGCTCCACGCCGGCCGAAGTGGCCGTGGAGGCCGCTGACATCTTCGCGCACTACGCCAACGCCGGCGCCACCTTGGGCCTGGCCACAGGATCGACCCCGGTAGCGATGTACAAGGAGCTCATTACGCGCCATGAGCGCGGCGAGGTGAGCTTTGCCCGCAGCCGCGCATTCCTGCTTGATGAATACATCGGGCTGGAGCGTACCCACGAGCAGTCCTACTATTCCACCATCCGCCGCGAATTCACCAGCCACGTGGATTTCGATGATGACCTGGTAAAAAGCCCCGCTGGTGACTCCGATGACCCCGCCACCGCCGCGGCCACCTATGACAAGGCCATCCGTGATGCCGGCGGCGTGGACATCCAGCTGCTGGGCATCGGGGCCAACGGGCACGTCGGCTTCAACGAGCCGTCGAGCTCCCTGCAATCACGCACCCGCATCAAGACGCTGCACCCGCAAACCGTGCAGGACAATGCCCGCTTCTTTGACAACGAAGACGAGGTCCCGCGCCACGTGCTGACCCAAGGATTGGGCACCATCAGTGAGGCCCGCCACCTGCTCTTGTTGGCCACTGGCAGCAACAAGGCCAGCGCGGTCCACGCCATGGTGGAAGGCCCGCTCTCCGCGCACTGCCCCGCGTCGATCCTGCAGTGGCACCAGCGCGCCACGGTGATCCTCGATGAAGCCGCCGCCTCCCAGCTGGAGGACCGCGAGTACTACGTTTTCGCGGACAAGCACCGTCCGCACCGCCCACTCTTTTCCTAAAAAGCTCCATCTAATTCCTTACTAGTGTGAAAGGACTCCTCGCATGAAAATCGATGTCATGGGGCCGCTGCAGCGGCTCGGAAAAGCCCTCATGGGCGCTGTGGCGGTGCTGCCCGTCGCGGCGATCCTCAGTGGCGTTGGCTACTGGATCTCCAGCGCGGCTGGTCCGGATAACCTCGCCGCCCAGCTGCTGATCAGCTCCGGCGACGCGGTGCTGTCCAACCTGGGCTGGATCTTCGCCATCTCCATTGCTTTCGGCCTGGCCAAGGATTCCAACGGCGCCGCGGCGCTCTCTGGTTTCCTGGCCTTCGCCACCTTCATGAAGCTGCTGGGCCCAGAGGCCGTGGCCGGCTACCGCGGCATCGAAGACCCCACCGCGCTGACCGGCGATGAGGCCCTGGAATGGGCCGCGGAAGGCTGGAACGCCGTGGGCGGCGGCAACGTCCTCTTCGGCATCCTCGCCGGCGTCATGGCGGCCTGGGTATATAACCGCTTCCACGGCACCAAGCTGCCGGATTTTTTGGCTTTCTTCTCTGGACGGCGCCTCGTGCCGATTCTTACCGCCGTCATCGCCATAGTGATTTCCGGCATCCTCTACTTCGTGTGGCCGTTCATCTACAACGCGCTCTTTAACTTTGGTACCTCCATCCAAGGATTGGGCGCGGCGGGCGCCGGTATTTATGGCGTGGCTAACCGCCTGCTCATCCCGACCGGCCTGCACCACGCGCTGAACTCCGTCTTCTGGTTCGATGTCATCGGTATCAATGACATCGGCAACTTCCAGGCCGGTCAGAAGACCATCGAGGCAGCCGCTACTGCTACCTCCGCCGCCGATTGCCCGGGCATTTGGGCCAACGGCCAGTGCACGGTCGAGGGCGTCGTCGGCCGCTATCAGGCGGGCTTCTTCCCAGTCATGATGTTCGGCTTGCCGGGCGCGGCACTCGCCATGTACCTGCGCGCGGATAAGAACAAGCGCAAGGTCGTCGGTTCCCTGATGGCCGCAGGTGCTTTGGCCTCCTTCTTCACCGGCGTGACTGAGCCGCTGGAGTTCTCCTTCATGTTCGTCGCCCCGCTGCTCTACGTGGTGCACGCGCTGCTGATGGGCCTGTCCGTCTTCATCGCTTCCGCCATGGATTGGACCGCCGGCTTTGGCTTCTCTGCCGGTTTCGTGGACATGTTGCTCTCCTCGCAGAACCCGCTGGCTAATAAGTGGTACATGCTGCTGGTCATGGGTGTGGGCTTCTTCGCCCTGTACTTCGTCATCTTCTACTTCCTCATCGGCTGGCTCAACCTCAAGACCCCGGGCCGCGGCGAGGACGATGCGGTAGCAGATTCCATGGAGGATTCCGCCACCGGCGATGAGAAGACTGCTCGTGATGCCGCCCGCATCATCGAGGGGCTCGGCGGCAAGGACAACATTGACTCATTGGATTACTGCACCACGCGCCTGCGCGTCGGCGTGAAGGAGCAGGCGCTTGTCGACGACTCCGTGATCAAACGCGCCGCCGTCTCCGGCGTCATCCACCCCTCCGAGAAGAGCGTCCAGGTCATCGTGGGCCCGGCCGTGCAATTCATGTATGACGAGGTCAGCCACCAGCTGCGCCACGGCTCCCCGGCCCTGGCCACGACTGGTGCAGCGAGCGCGGCAGGTGCTGGAGCCAGCGCCGCTGCCGCTCAGAGCGGAAGCGGTGATGCCGCTGGCGTCGACGTGCGCGCCCCGTTCGCCGGAGACGTTGTCGAGCTCGCCCAGGTCCCGGATGCGTCCTTTGCGCAGGGCATGGTGGGCGAAGGCTTCGCGGTGATGCCTGATGCCGTCGATGCCTTCGACGTCTGCGCCCCGGTAAACGGCACCATCACCATGATCTTTAAGACGCGCCACGCCTTCGGCATGAAGACCGCGGATGGGCTGGACCTGCTCATTCACATCGGCATTGACACCGTGGAGCTCAAGGGCGAAGGTTTCACCGCCCTGGCTAAGAAGGGCGATACCGTCACTGCCGGCACGCCGATCATCGCGGTGGAGGCAAGCAAGCTGCGCGAGCGCGGCGTCAACCTCATCACCCCGGTGGTGTGCCCGACGGCCAAGCAGGTCGCCGGAGTCGACATCGCTCGCGAGGGCCATGCCCTGCCAGGCGAAGTCGCAGCAACCGTCAAGCGCAGCAGCTAGCCGGCTGGATTAAATCCCAGACACAAAAACTGCCCGAGTTGCCAAAAACAACGTTGTTCCCTGCGGTTAGGAGCGAAGGTTTTGGCAACTCGGGCAGTTTTGGCTCGGAGGGTTCTACGTCTTGAGAGGAATAGGCGTGGGTTAGTCGGTGCCGTGCAGCAGGCGCGGCACCACCTTGCCCGTGGCATTGCGCGGGAGTTTGTCCAGGAAGTGGACATCGCGCGGCACGGAGTGGTCCGCCAGGTTCTCGCGGACCCAGGCACGGATGGCGTCGGCAGTCACGGCGTTGCCTAGGGCGTCCCGCGTGGTCACCGCCCACACGGCGATGCGCTGGAAGGTGGTTTCATCCTCCACGCCACCGGCATGCACCTCCGCGATGCCCGGCATGGCCTCGAGCACCTCCGTCACCGACTGCGGGTGCACGTTCTCGCCGCCGACGATGATCATGTCATCGGCGCGGCCCACCACATGCAGGTAGCCCTCGGGGTCGATATAGCCCAAGTCCCCGATGGAAATGAGGCCATCGACCTTGTGGAGTGGGATCTTCGGATTGGTATAACCAATGAGCGCGGTGGAATTGGTCAGGTAGATCTCGCCGACCTCGCCGCGCGGAACCTCATTGCCCTCCTCATCGAGGATGCGCAGCTTAGTGCCGGAGGCAATCTTGCCGCCGATGGTCGGGTCTTTAGCCACCTCTTCCATGCTGGCCGTCGACGCCAGCGCCAGCTCCGTGGAGCCATAGACGTTGCAGAGAATCGGGCCGAAGCGCTCGTGGGTTTCCTTCACGATCTCCGGGGTCAGCGCATGCCCGGCGGAGGCAATGAACTTCAGCGAAGAGGTGTCATACGCCGAATCCGGGTCAACCTCAACCATCTGGCGGAAGAAGACGGGGGAGGAAAGCAGACCATCGAGCTGGTAGCGCTGGATGTCATCGAGCGCGGCCGCCGGGTCGAAGACGCGACGGGTCACGATGGTATTGCGCAGTCCCAGCGCGATATTGAGGCAGGCCCAGCCCCACGTGTGGAAGATGGATGCGGTCATCTGCACCTTCTGGTTGGCACGCCAGGGGATGTTTTCCACGATGGATGCCAGCACGACCGGCAGCGTCGGCTCCGGGCGCATGATGCCCTTGGGGATGCCGGTGGTGCCAGAAGACATCAGCACGATGTGCCCGTGCTTCGGATACTTTGGCAAGCGGATGTCGCGCACTGCTTCGGCGTGCTTGACGATGCCGTCTAGCGTCGGCAGCCCGAAATGTTCCGCGCCCGAGTCGTGCCCGATAATAACGGCGATCCTCTCGTGATAGGCGGGATCGAGGCGGTCGATGAATTCGTCGTCGATGACGAGCACGTTGATGTTGTTTTCCTCGATGCAGCCTGCGAGCTGCTCTGGGGAAGAACCGACGTTGAGCAGGAAGATATGCGCGCCCGCGTATCCCTTGGCACCTAATGGGGTGATGATGCCGCGGCCGTTGCGGGCCATCACGCCGAGGCGGATTTCTGGCAGATCGAGGCTGCGTAGGTGCTTGGCCAGGGTCTGTGCGTTGTCGCGCAGTTGGCGGTAGGTAAGGGTGCCGTCGTCGTCGATTAGCGCGAGGCGCTCTGGGCAGGTGATATAGCCCTGCTCGAGCTCGCGGGCAGTGGTAAAGCGGTAGCGGCTTAAGATGGGGCCGGCCTTGAGTAGCGGGGTAATGCCATCACGGTGGGTGATGATGCCGGACTTAAAAAGCTGCGGGATAAAGCGGCTCAGGGCAGCGGTGTGGAAGGTTAAATCAGAGAAATTAAAAGGCATGTTGAGTAAAAGTCCTACGTCAATAAGAGAAAGCTAGCGCGACAGTTAGGCTACCGGCTTGTTAATCGTGTGGGCTGCACAGGCTGTTGCACGGCTCGGAAGATTGTTACTAATGTTACAGAAGTTGCCCCTGTGGACTATAGTATATTTTTGTCATAGAACATATATTGATTCTGAACGGACCGTCCAGGTTGGGCTAAAATGATGGGCAGCAAAATTTGAGAGGAAATCCATGAACCTGAAAAAGAAGGTAATGGCAGCTTTTGCTGCGACCTGCATCGCGGTAGGCCTGGGCACGGCACCTCAAGCGGTGGCAGCCGATGTAAATCTGGTGGCTTTTGGTGATTCCGTGTTGGCCGACCCAGACGCGGGTGCTTATCTCACCGCGCGCCTGAGCTCCCAGAGTGCTGGCGGCGTGAATTGTCCGCAGTCTAATAACTATGCCCGCCGCACTGGCGCGAAGCTGGGCCTGCCGGTCGCGGACTTTTCTTGCTCCGGCGCTGTTTCCTTCTCGCGCGGCCCGCAGATGTTCGCCCAGGTTGATCGCGCGATCCAGACCGGCGCGTTGAGCCCAAATACCCGCCGCGTTCTCTACACCACGGGCTTTAATGACACGTATAACAACCCAGGCATGAGCGAGGGCGAGCTGCGCCGCCGCTTCGTGGATGCGAACGCTCCGCTCATCGGCCGCATCCGTGCTGCGGCGCCAAATGCACGCATTCAGATCGTCGGGTATCCCACCATCGGCTCTGCTGGTAGCTACTGCCTGCTGCACGTGGGTCCGGCACCGCTCGATCACACTTTCTTGCCGAATGTGCAGGCTTGGGAAAATGCTTCCCAATGGATGCAGGTGGACTTGGCCGCTCGTACCGGGACCGAGTTCCTCGACCTGAAGCCGAGCACCCGCGATAACGGCATGTGTGCCACCGCAGATCGCCGCATGTGGGCTGGCCTGGTTGACTTCACTGCTGGCGACGGCAACCTGCCGCTTCACGTAAATGCGCGCGGCCACGAGCATGCGGCAAACGTTATTGCTGGCTCTTAATTTCTAATTTTCGGCGTGCGCTGGGGCGACCCGCGCACGCTTTCGCATATCTGCTGAAATGAATTTTCATTAGTTCGGCCTTGCTGGAAATCCGTGTACGCTGGGGCCGCATGAGCAACAACACTGTTAAAGCCGTAATTGCCCGCTCCAAGGGAGCACCGGTCGAGACCGTCAACATCGTGATCCCTGAGCCAGGTGCAAACGACGTCATCGTCAAGGTGCAGGCCTGCGGAGTCTGCCACACGGACCTGGCTTATCGCGACGGCGATATCGAGGACGCCTTCCCATTTCTGCTTGGCCATGAAGCCGCGGGCGTCGTCGAGCGCGTAGGCTCCGCCGTTACCCACGTTGCCGAGGGCGACTTCGTCATTCTTAACTGGCGCGCAGTCTGTGGCGAGTGCCGCGCCTGCAAGAAGGGCGAGCCAAAGTACTGCTTTAATACCCACAACGCCTCCACCAAGATGTACCTGGCCGAAGATGATAAGGACGCAGGCGCCGAGTTGACCCCGGCCCTGGGCATCGGCTCCTTCGCGGAGAAGACCCTCGTCCACGAGGGTCAGTGCACCAAGGTGGATCCGGAGGAGGATCCAGCGGCGGCGGGACTTTTGGGCTGTGGCATCATGGCTGGTTTGGGTGCGGCCGTCAACACTGCGGAAATCCAGCTCGGCGAGTCCGTGTCCGTCTTTGGTTGCGGCGGCGTCGGCACCGCAGCCATCGCCGGCGCGAAGCTGGCGGGCGCGGCCAAGATCATCGCCGTCGACATCGACGAGGCAAAGCTCGAGACCGCGCGTGAATTCGGCGCCACCGATGTCGTCAACTCCAAGGAC
Source organism: Corynebacterium sp. HMSC08C04 (assembly GCF_001807495.1). Classification (NCBI taxonomy): domain Bacteria; kingdom Bacillati; phylum Actinomycetota; class Actinomycetes; order Mycobacteriales; family Corynebacteriaceae; genus Corynebacterium; species Corynebacterium sp. HMSC08C04. Next base: position 10,385 of record NZ_KV789230.1, read on the forward strand.
ATGAGTGAGGATGAGGTCATCGAGGCCGTACGCCAGCTAACCGGCGGCTTCGGCACCGACGTTTCCATCGACGCCGTGGGCATCCAGCCGACTTGGCGCCAGGCCTTCTACTCCCGCGACCATGCCGGCCGCATGGTGATGGTGGGCGTGCCTAACCTCACCGACCACGTCGATATCCCAGCCATCGACCTCTACGGCCGCGGCGGTTCCATCAAGCCGGCGTGGTACGGCGACTGTTTGCCAGAGCGCGACTTCCCTGCATATGTGGCATTGCACCGCAACGGCCAGTTCCCGCTGGATAAGTTCGTATCCGAGCGCATCTCCTTGGACGAGGTCGAAGATTCCTTCGCCACCATGAAGTCCGGCAAGGTGCTGCGCTCCGTCGTTGAATTCGCATAGATTAGGAGAACTAAAGCTAATGCAGATCGACAAGGCCGTAACCAAAGGCAAGTTCCGCCTAGACGGCGGAGAGTGGGACGTGGACAATAACGTCTACGTCGTAGGCGATGCTTCGGGTGTGTACGTCGTGGACCCTTCCCACGACTTGGATGCGGTGGCCGAGCTCGTGGGCGATCGCCCGGTCAAGGGCATCCTGCTCACCCACGCGCACAACGATCACTGCGACTTGGCGCCGGCGGCCGCCGAGCGCTTTGGCGCCGAGGTCTACCTCCACCCAGATGACCAGATGCTGTGGGAAGAATCCAACGGCGGCGCCGCGTTCCACCCGCTGGAGGATAACCAGCAGTTCCAGGTCAGCGGCGAAGACATCACCGTCTTTCATACGCCGGGCCACTCGCCGGGCTGCGTGGTGCTTCACCTGCCGAGCGAGGGCGTGCTGCTTTCCGGCGATACGCTCTTCAACGGCGGCCCTGGTGCCACCGGCCGCAAGTACTCCGACTTTGACGTCATCATCGAATCCCTGCGCAATGTGGTCTTCAACCTGCCCGCCGAGACCCGCGTGCTGCCGGGCCACGGCGATGAGACCACCGTGGGCGCAGAGGCCGCGCGCATCGACGAATACGTCGCCCGCGGCTACTAAACCCGGCTGACTATTAAAACCGCCTGATTAATCCTCGCGCGCCGAGGCCAGCAGGTAGGAGCCGTAGCCGGACTTCATCAGCGGCTCTGCCAGCGCGGCCAAGGCGGGGCGGGAGATGAAACCTTCCCGGTAGGCCGCCACCTCCGGCGAGCCGATGACGGTGCTGGTGCGCTTTTGCATCACCTCGACGTAGGCGGAGGCCTCGCTCATCGAGTCCACCGTTCCGGTATCGAGCCACACGTCGCCGCGCTGCATCCGCTGCACCCGCAGCTTGCCGCGGCGCAGGTACTCCTCGTTGACGGCGGTGATTTCCAGCTCGCCGCGGGCGCTCGGGCGGATGCCTTTGGCAATGTCGACTACTGAGTTATCGTAGAAATACAAACCAACCACGGCATGATTGGACTTGGGTTGGGCTGGTTTTTCTTCGATGGACAGCGCGTTGCCTGCCGCGTCGAATTCCACCACGCCATAGCGCTGCGGATCGGAGACCTCGTAGGCGAAGATGATTCCGCCTTCTGGGTCGCGGCACTGGCCCAAGGCGGTGGCAAAGCCGTGGCCTTCGAAGATGTTATCGCCCAACACCAAGGCTACGGAGTCATCGCCGATGAAATCCTCCGCAATGAGGAAGGCCTGCGCCAGGCCCTCTGGACGTGGCTGCACCGCGTAGGAAAGCATGAGGCCTAGTTGGGAGCCGTCGCCAAGCAGGCGCTCAAAAGACGCCGAATCCTCGGGGGTAGTGATGATGAGGATCTCCCGAATGCCCGCCTGAATCAGGGTGCTGAGCGGGTAATAGACCATGGGTTTGTCATAGATCGGCATGAGCTGCTTCGAGATGCCCTTGGTGATGGGGTAGAGGCGTGAGCCTGAACCGCCCGCGAGGATGATGCCTTTCATGCTTGAAAGCCTAATCCAAAGGATAAAGCGCAAGGTAGAGCGCTAGCGCGGCGCGCCAATTCATCGGGCTAAAGCCGGTGGCTTCAATCTTGGAAAGATCCAGCGTAGATTCGCTGGGCCGGCGGGCAGGCTCGACGCCGTACTCCGCGGTGCTGACCGAGTGGACCTCGGCGGGGTCGTGCCCCATGCCGATGAACGTGGCCATGGCGAGTTCATCGCGGCCCACGGTATCGCCCCCGGAGGAGAGGTTGTAGATGCCATAAGGCGCCTGGGTTTCCAGCAGGTGCGCGATGCCCTTGGCCAGGTCCTCTGCAAAGGTAGGCCGGCCGCGCTGGTCATTGATGACCTTCGGCTCGATGCCCTTATTTGCCAGCTGAGCCATGGTTTTGATGAAGTTGTTGCCCTCGCCAAAGACCCACGAGGTGCGCACCACATAGTGCTTAGGTGCCACGCTTGCCGACGCCTCACCCGCCGCCTTCGACGCCCCATACAGGCTCAGCGGGCTAGGGCTTTCTTCCTCGGTGTGTAATTCGGTTTCGCCGTCGAAGATGTAGTCGCTGGAGACGTGCACAAGCGTCAAGTTGTTATCGGCGGCGATGCGCGCCAGCTTGGCAGGTGCCAGCGCGTTGACTTCCCAGGCGCGGGCGCGGTCGCTTTCTGCGCCGTTGACGTCGTTGTAGGCGGCGCAGTTGATGATGGAGCTGTAGCGGCGCCAAGGACGCTGCGGCGGATTGGTGATGTCGAATTCCTCGCGCGTGCAGAACTCCGCGTTCGGTAGCACCTTGCGCAGCGCGCGGCCCAGCTGGCCGTTGGTGCCGGTGACCAGCACCTTGCGCGGCGCCATGGGCGTGACGTCCGCTAGCTGCGGGTGCGCGCGGTCTTTGTCGGAGATTTCGGTGGGATCGAGCGGCCAGTCCACCATGTCGAGGTTGACGAAGGTGTACTCCGCGTCAGGTGACCAATGATCGTTGACCAAGTAGGAATACGCGGTTTCCTCAAGTGCCTGGAAGCCGTTGGCCACGCCCCACGGGACGAAGACGGCGGTATCGGGGCTTACTTCATGGGTGACCAGCTCACCGTAGGTTTCGGAGCCTTCGCGCAGATCGCACCACGCACCGAAGACCTTGCCGTGGGCCACGCTTACCAGTTTGTCCCAGGGCTCGGCATGCAGACCGCGGGTCACGCCCGCCGCGGCGTTGAAAGAGACGTTGTTTTGCACCGGCTGGAAATCGGGCAGCCCGGCCTCAACCATCTTTGCGCGCTGCCAGTTCTCCTTGAACCAGCCGCGATTGTCTCCGTGGACGTCAAGCTCGATGAACAGTAGGCCCTCGATGGCCGTCTTGGTTACCTGCACGTGTGCTCGTTTCTTCCTGTCTAGGTTTCGTTTAATGGGGTTGCGCTGCCGGTTTAGTGGCCGTGTTGGGCGTAATGCTTCTCGACGTCGCCTTTATCCGGGCGCCACCACTTCTCATTGTCGCGGTACCACTGGATGGTCTGTGCCAGCCCTTCGCGGAAGTCAGTGTAGTGCGGCTGCCAGCCCAGCTCGCGGCGCAGCTTGGAAGCGTCCATGGCGTAGCGCTGATCGTGGCCGGGGCGGTCAGCTACGTGCTCGTAGAGCGCGCCGCCTGCAGCATTGGTCGCGCCCATGATCTCGCAGATGAGCTCGATGACCTCTTTGTTGTTGATGTCTTTCTGGTCAGCGCCGATGTTGTAGGTCTCGCCGATTTCGCCGCGATCGAGGATGGCGAGGACCGCGCTGTTGTGATCGTCGACGTGAATCCAGTCACGGACCTGCTCACCCGTTCCGTATAGCTTGGCCGGCTGGCCGTCTAACAGGTTGGTGATTTGGCGCGGGATGAACTTTTCTACGTGCTGGAAAGGGCCGTAGTTGTTGGAGCAATTCGAGATGGTTGCCCGCAACCCAAAGCTGCGCGCCCAGGCGCGGACCAGGTGATCGGAGCTGGCTTTCGACGCGGAGTACGGCGAGGAAGGCACATAAGGGGTGGTTTCGGTGAACTTGGTAGCGGCACCGATTTCGAGGTCACCGAAGACCTCGTCGGTAGAGACGTGGTGGAAACGCACATCGTGCTTGCGGCAGGCTTCCAATAAGGTGAAAGTACCTACGACGTTGGTCTGGATGAACGGGGAGGGATCCTGCAGCGAATTATCGTTGTGGGACTCTGCTGCGAAGTGCACCACGATGTCGCTTTGCACCACCAGCTCATCCACCAGCGCGGCATCGGCGATATCGCCGACAACCAAGCGGCACTCTACGCCCTCGAGGTTCGCCCGGTTACCCGCGTAGGTGAGTTTGTCCAGCACCGTGATGGAGACTTCTGGGCGCGTGGCAGCGACCAAGCGGACGAAGTTGGCGCCGATGAATCCGGCGCCGCCAGTAACTAGCATTCTGCGCATGGATAACAATTTTAGGCTACCTTCCTTCGCTATTTTCACCTCGCGATAAAACGCAAGCGCAGTCCGCCCGCAGGGCACAAGTATCCTGCGATTAGGCGCTGAGTTTGTGGGCCGGGGCTTTATGTGCAGTTGGGCTGTCGTTGAAATGGATCCTTTCCGACCCCGCCGGACGATAACCAACTCTTCGAGTTATTGGGTCTCGCTCTGCATGCCCCATGTTGCGGAAACCGTCACGTCGGTCATTGTTATCCGCATGATGTCTTCTGCAGAGGAGCGTCAAGTTCTTGAGATCCGTTGCTCCACCTGCTGCCCACGCATGGAGGTGGTGGACATCGCATTCGACCCAAGGGCGGTCACAGCCGGGATGGGTGCATACCAACTCCGAGGCCGCCAAGGCTATCTTTTGATAAAGGCTTGCGCTGCGCTTGCAGCGGCCCAATTCCAGCGGGAATTTCTTATCATCAACCACACAGATGAAATCGTGTGATGCCGCTCCAATACGTAGCAGGTCCAGCGGGGAGAGCTCCACGCCAGTGTTGGTGGCGAACCGGGTGGAAGAATCCATCTCTTCCAACTCGTTCAGCGTGGTGGTGATAAGCAAGGAACCCACACCACCAGTGCCGTGCTGATGTGATTCGAGATAGCTGTGGACGATGGCAGAAAGCTGGTCTGCCATTCTTTGGGAGTATGTGCGGGAATCTTCCTCTGCCGGAAGATTTGGCCCTCCCTGATGGCGAGCTGGGGCAAATGCGGCTTTTAGCATTGCTGCCGTGGCGGCATCGACGTATCCACTGATGAAGACGCCACCATCAGCATCTGGCTGGGAGATGCGCAAGCGACGCTTTTTAATAACTGCGTCTGCATCGGAGACTGATTTGTTTGCTGCACGAATGGCCTCGCGCAGCCAGGCTCGGAGCGCAGTATGTGACATCTCCCGAGACTTCTCCAAAGCGCGCTGGCTAAGCTCTTGTGGGCCAGGGAGCGCGCCCTCCGTGAGGTGCTCAAGTTCCTGTTCGATGAGTGCGATAGTGCGCGCGTGTGCGGCTTCTTCTTCAAGCATTTGCTGGCGGCGCTTTTCTGCGGCTTCCCGCTCCCGACGGGCGCGTTCCGGGGTGGCGTCCTCACGCTTTTGTTCTACCGTTTCGCTATCACTGCCCGTCGCGCTTGAATGGGCAGAAGCTGGCGCATCTGCGGCCGCTTCCTCTGAAAGCGGGGCAAAGAGCGATTGCTCGGTCTTTATGCGCGCCTGTGCCTCCGGATAGGTCAGGCCCAAACGTGCGGTGAGATAATCTTCCGGCTTGCTGGAGCCGACTGTACGGCCAGCGTCATCTCGGGCAGCAAGGAAGGCAGAGGCGGCATCGATGGTGGTCTTCTTTCCCATTGCATTCTCGAGGTGCTCGAAAGCAGGGTGCAGACGGCCGAAGTATAGGTCCGCGGGTTCTTTCATAAGCTCCCGCAGGTCTGTTAGCGATGTGGCAATTTCCTTGACTGTGGAAATAATCGCTTCGTGTTTGTCTTGCATGGCACCCCATCCCCCTCGGTGTTTCGATTACATGTTCTATTTTATCCACATACAACGACCTGTCAAGGGTAAATTGGAAAATAAGTTCGAAATTTTGGGGGGTGGTGCTTAAGCCGGGAAGTGCGGCAATTTTTCTTGTTCCAGCCACTGCTCCAGCAGGTCATCGAGCGCGGCCGTATCTTCCGCGCGCTCGCGCAGCTTCGAAAGCAGGTCTTCCGGCGTAACCACGCCGTGGCGGCCTTCTGCCAGGTAGGAGCGAACGGCGTCGAAAAAGGCGGCGTCGCCAAGCAGCACGCGTACTGCATGTACCGTGAGCGCGCCGCGTTTGTACACGCGATCATCGAACATGTCTTGAGTGCCCGGATCTGCCAGCAACACATCCTGCGCCTTGCGAGCGAGCACGTTGTAGTGCGAACGCGCAGATTCATGCACCGCCCGGCCATGCGCGTGCTCCATCCACAACCACTCGCAGTAGCAGGCAAAACCCTCGTTGAGCCAAATATCCTTCCACTCGCTAAGGCCCACCGCATTGCCAAACCACTGGTGGGAAAGCTCGTGAGCGATGAGACGCTCGAAGGTAGGCGAGACATGGTTGGAGCCGAAAATCGAAAGGCCCTGGGCTTCCAGCGGGATTTCCAGCTCGTCCTCGGTGATGACAACCTGATATTCGTCAAACGGATAGGCGCCGAAGCAGGAAGAGAAGAAGTCCAACATCTCCTGCTGCTGGGCAAAGACCTCTTGGACAGGCGTTTTGAGCGCCGGCGGAACCCAGGCGCGCACCGAGTCGCCAAGCCTGACCTCGCTAAACTCGCCTATCTGAACCGTAACCAGGTAAGTAGCCGTGGGGTGTTCGGTGCGGTAATGCCAGCGCGTCATCGAACCGCTGGCGGATCTGCGGGAAACCAGCTTTCCATTCGAAATCACGCGGAACGGATTATCTGCGGTGATCTTGATGTCAAAGGTGGTCTTCTCGCTCGGGGTATCGTCGCATGGGAACCAGCTCGGGGCGCCGTTGGGCTGGCTAGCTACTAGAGCGCCGGATTCGGTTTCCTCCCAGCCGAGTTCGCCCCACGGGGTGCGGATGGGGCGTGGGGAGCCGCCGTAGCGGATGTGTAGCTCAAACTCGGTTCCATCTGCGATGGTATCCGCGAAAATCAGGCGCAGCTTGCCCACGGACTGGCGGAATTTCGCCACCCGCGGTGCGCCCTTGGCGGTGATGCGGCGGGCTACCATGGCGCCGCCGAGATCGAGCGTGAGCTTGTCGACGTCCTCTAGCACCCGGATATGCAGCACCGCTTCACCTTGCAAAAGGTTGGGCTCAACGCGGTAGGTAAGGTCCAGGTCATAATGGGTGACCTCATAACCTAAGTTGAACGCGACACCTGTGTAGCTATCGCGCTGTTCAGATAGTTGACCGGCGGTGGGTGCGACGTGCGAAAGGGCGGTGGAAAGCAGCTTCATAATGCTGCGATCCTACCGCCCTTTAAGGATGAAACCCTATTCGCGTTGAGGCCTTATAGGCCTATACGCCGAGAGCCGATGCAAATACGGGCCAGGACTTCTCGATGTCCTCGCGCCAGCCCGGCCAAGAGTGGGTGCCGGTATTGCGGAAGTTGAAGGTAGCCGGGATGTTCTGCTGGTCCAGCTTGGCCTTCAGGTTGTGGGTGCAGCTGTTAACCGCAGCCTCGATGATGCCGCCCTCGACCTGGAGCTGTGCGGATCCGACGAATGCGGCGGCCGGGTTCATGCCCTGTGCGGTGTAGTAAGAAGGCATATCGGTCTTGCCAGCCAGGCCGGAGGCAGACGAGACGTACAGAGCGGTGTCCTTCAGCTTGTGGGAATTCAGAAGGGCGTCATTGTGGCGGTTGTAGTCGCTGCCCATTGGGCCCCACATTTGCTCCGGCTGGCCGCCGCCACGGTTGACGGTCAGGCGCAGGAACTCATAAGGGAGCTGGGAGGAGGTTGCGGCACAGCCCGCGTAGGAGCCGGCTGCGTCGTAGAAGCCTGGATTGTGCTCTGCGAACAGCAGGGAAGAAGTAGCGGACATCGACATACCAGCCACTGCACGCTTGTCGGAAGCGCTGAGGCGCTGCTCGATTGGTCCTGGCAGCTCCTTGGTCAGGAAGGTCTCCCACTTCTGCGGGCCCTGCAGGTATTTACCGTTTGGCTCCTGCTCCCAGTCAGTGAAGTAGGAGAAAGCACCAGCCTGCGGAACGACGACATTGACGTTCTTCTCGTGGTAGAAGTCAACCGCGTCGGACAAGCTCAGCCAGTCAGAATCCTGCTCTGCAGATCCAGCGCCGTTGAGCAGGTAGATGGTTGGGCGGTTAGCGGCATTAGCCTTGATGACAGCCAGCGGGATATCGCGATCCATGGAAGGCGAATGGGCCAGCAGCTTCTCGACGCGGCCGTCATCCTTGTACTTCTTGTACCACTTGGTGCCTGCCACATCGGCAGGAACGGCGCTCGGGTCGATCTCAGTGATGGTGGACAGCGCGGTGTCACCTGCAATGGTTGCTGGTGCAACGGTAGCAGCACCAGCAGATGGTACAACGAGTGCGCCAGCAGCGATTGCGGCTGCGGCGATAATAGAGCTAATACGCTTCATTAACTTCTTTCCCAACGTGTCGAGAGTTTTAAGGAGAGCTTACTGTGCTGGCGCTGCTGGGTCTACCGGCAGGGAGTCAGCGGGGGCAGGCTGCTCAACATTAGGGATATCGGCGTCGTCAAGCTTTTCGTTAGCAAGTACTTCATCAGCATTGTTTGCCTCGGCGACGTGAGCCTCCGATTCTGGGGCGTTGAATGCCGTGCCGAAGACCTTCCAGGAAGCGTTGATGTCTTCCAACCAGCCCGGCCAGGAGTGGGTGCCGGTGTTGCGGAAGTTGAATGTAGCCGGGACGTTTTCGTGATTGAGCTTTGCCTGCAAGTCATGGGTACAAGCGCTCATTGCGGCTTCGATGGCGCCACCTTCAAACACGAGGGTGGAAGAAGACTTGGTCGAGCCCAAATCGGTTGCGCCCGCGAGGCCGGAGCCGGCGGACACGTAGATGTCGGTGTCACCCAGGTTGTTATTGGTCGCGTTGATGAGACCGTCGTTATAACGGTTGTACTCGCCACCCATTTCGCCCCACATCTGTTCTGGGGTAGCGCCGCCGCGGCCCAGGGTTAGCTGGAGGTAGAAGTGCGGCAGCGGCCTCGAGGTAGCGGCGCAGCCGGCGTAGGAACCGACTGCGTCGTAGAAGCGTGGGTTGTGCTCAGCCAGCAGCAGCGAAGAGGTGGCGGACATGGACATACCAGCGATGCCGCGCTGCCCGTTGCCGTTGATGTGATCCTCCAGCGGGCCAGGCAGCTCCTTGGTTAGGAAGGTCTCCCACTTCTGTGGGCCCTTAAGCCCGTACTTGCCGTCCGGTTCCTCCAGCCAATTGGTGTAGTAGCTGAATGCGCCGGCCTGCGGGATGACGACATTGACATTGCGGTCTCCGTAGAAGTCATCGATGTCTTGGGTGCCCGGCTTTTCCGGATCTAGGTCGCGGCCAGCGGTGCTGACGATCCAATCCATGCCTTGGTCAGCGCCGCCTGCGCCGTTGAGCAGGTATAGCGTCGGGCGCTGCGAATCGAACTTGCCGTCAGGGGTGATGACGGCGAGCGGGATTTCGCGGCCATTCATGGCAGGGGAAGAGGCCTGCATGGTGACGATTTTGGCGCGGTAGTCCGGGTACTTGTAAACGTAGCCGTACCACTTCAACTCGTCTGGCAACTTCGCCAGATCCAGGTCGAAGCTCAGCTCCTTGTACTTCGCGGCATCGAGGGTGCCGTCCGCTGCGGCTGCACGGTAGGTTTCGATGCTTTCTCGGTATTCGTCTTCGGAGACCAAAAGGCCCTGAATGGAGGGATCCGCGTTAAGGACTTTCCAGGCGGAATCCTCGGTGATGGTGGAAGGGGTGGCGGCGCCTGCCACGGTGGCAGCAGGCACTTCAGATGCGGTGGCCGGAATGATCGTACACCCCAAAATCAGCGCTGCAGAGGCGGCGACTTTGACCAATGAGTGGAGAGTCTTCATTTAGGTTTGCTTCCTTAGAGGGAGTCGGTAATGCGTGAGAGGGTACGCGCATTTTCGTTGACTATATTCCCTTGTGCCCTCGCCAAAGGCAAGAGGCAGGAAAGAGGGAGACAACGAGGGGGCTACAGTCAAACTATCAAGTAGCAAAAGTGAATGCTGGTGAACATGTGGCTTTTGTGTCATAATTTCGGCTGGAATTAGCGCACTGCGTAACGTATGTGCCTAAGATGCCGTTATAAAGAGTGCAATTTGCTCGCAGGAAACCATCCCCACCAGCAGGTTTCTTTCCGCCTCCCTGCATTTGTGCAGCAACAACAGAAAGTAAGACTTCATGAACGCTTTTGATTCCTTCATTGTCGCCATCAACAACGTCCTCGGCGCTTGGGTACACGCTGGCTCTTCCATGTCCTCCGAGGCTGCGCTGGGCATGGGTCTGTTCTAAGACACTGCTTCGGCTGAACCAATCTCCCTTTCCTACCTTGCTTTTAAGGCAGGAAAGGGAGATTTTTTAATTCCTGCGAGGGCTGCGTTTTCGCCTTAAGAAGTTAAAAGGCACTCAATCTTGGGGGAGAGTGAGACAGCGCGGATAATCTTCCGTATTCTTGTACGCGTGACTCAAGAACATTATGACGTTGTAGTACTCGGCGCGGGCCCAGGCGGCTACGTGTCCGCCATCCGCGCAGCCCAGCTTGGCAAGAAGGTTGCTGTCATTGAGAAGCAGTACTGGGGAGGTGTCTGCCTCAACGTTGGCTGTATTCCTTCCAAGGCGTTGCTGAAGAACGCCGAGGTAGCACACACCTTCAACCATGAGGCTAAGGCTTTCGGCATCTCTGGTGATGTCTCCTTCGACTTCGGTGTTGCTCACAAGCGCTCCCGCAAGGTCTCTGAAGGCATCGTCAAGGGTGTCCACTACCTGATGAAGAAGAACAAGATCACCGAGATCAACGGCCTTGGCTCCTTCAAAGACGCAAAGACCATCGAAATCACCGAGGGCGATGACAAGGGCAAGACCGTCACCTTCGAAAACTGCATCATCGCAACGGGCTCCGTCGTTCGTTCCCTCCCGGGCGTTGAAATCGGCGGCAACATCGTTTCTTACGAGGAGCAGATCCTCAAGGATGAAGCTCCGAAGTCCATGGTTATCGTGGGCGCCGGCGCAATCGGCATGGAGTTCGCATACGTTCTGGCTAACTACGGCGTGGACGTCACCATCGTCGAGTTCATGGACCGCGTCCTGCCGAACGAGGACAAGGACGTCTCCAAGGAGATTGCTAAGCAGTACAAGAAGCTTGGCGTGAAGCTGCTGACCGGCTTCAAGACCACCTCCATCAAGGACAATGGCAACGATGTCACCGTCGAGGTCGAGTCCAAGGACGGCTCCAAGACCGACACCCTGACCGTTGACCGCTGCATGGTCTCCATCGGCTTCGCACCGCGCGTTGAGGGCTTCGGCTTGGAAAACACCGGCGTTGAGCTCACCGAGCGCGGCGCTATCGCAATCGACGATTACATGCGCACCAATGTTCCGGGCATCTACGCAATTGGCGACGTCACGGCAAAGCTTCAGCTTGCACACGTTGCTGAGGCACAGGGCGTGGTTGCTGCTGAGGTTATCGCTGGCGCTGAGACCCAGCTACTGGGTGACTACATGAACATGCCGCGCGCTACCTTCTGCAACCCGCAGGTTGCTTCCTTCGGCTACACCGAGGAGCAGGCACGCGAGAAGTTTGCTGACCGTGACATCAAGGTCGCAACCTTCCCGTTCTCCGCAAACGGCAAGGCAGCGGGCCTCAACGAGACCGCCGGCTTCGTCAAGCTCATTGCTGACGGTGAGTTCGGTGAGCTCATTGGTGGACACATGGTTGGCTCCAACGTCTCCGAGCTTCTGCCGGAACTGACGCTGGCACAGCGCTTCGACCTCACCGCTGAGGAAATCGGACGCAATATCCACACCCACCCAACGCTTTCTGAGGCAATGAAGGAAGCTGCCGAGGGCATCGGCGGCCACATGATTAACCTCTAAGCGCTTTTCGCGTTAAGGCCCCCGCGAGGGGGCCTTTTCTGCATCTTCTGGCAAATACCCAGTCCTGGAAACACAGACCTGCCGTTGCCACAACATCCAGGAGTCCAATTGTTTCATGCCGATTTAGAGCACTACTTAGCCATTGTTGAGCGGGTTTATGTTGCGGTGCAGCGGAGTGGAAGGCATAAACGCGAATGTTGACATCAGGAATGATCATCGAGTACCGCCCACACAGCTTCTTTGTTGCTGAGATCAACTAGAGCCGGTCCGCCGCAATCGAAGGAGGGCAGGTTAACGGGGGTGTCTTCGGTACTGATGCGGGCTTCCTTCTTGAGGGCAGCGCGGACCGCCTCTTCGACGTATGAGCTCAAAGTGACATTGTTGGCTTTGGCTTGGACCTTCGTTTCTTCAAGGAGTTTCGGCGGGAGGTTTATCGTCGTGCGCATACCTTTAGGGTAGAAAGCATCAAGTCATCATTCAAGAGGTGCAATGATGTATCTGCCTTCAGGAAGCCGTGAAAGGTTGACTGGTGTCTTAATTCAGTGCGAGCGTCAGGATCAGTACTCCGATGGAGAATGCGAGCATGCCTAAGCAGTTGATCCAGAATGCGCTACCGAGGAAGTGGGCGCGGACATGGGCTGCTGCGGCCGCGCAGAAATAGGCGATGACTCCAATCATGGCTGTGATTCCTACGCCGGGGAACCAGAGCCCGGCAATGAGTCCTACGGCGGCGAGGCACTTGATGACAATGAGCGCCCACCACCAGTCCTTGGGGAGTTTGACGCCGCTGAGGCAGGCTTCGATGAAGGGGACTGGTTTGAGGGAGAGGGCGGCGTCGCCAAGCAGAATGGCTGCTAGTAGAAGGGAGGGCCAGGCTGGGGAAGATTCTAGGATCATTGGGTTACTCCGAATGCGGTGTTGAGGCGTTCGATCGATGAGGCGGCTTGGGATGTGAGGTGCTCGGTGTCGTAGATTCCGGCGGCCCAGCCGATGAGTAAGCCGAGGTAGACGTTGTACAGCAGGTCGGCGTACTCGGCCGCATCGGCGCTGCTGAGCCTGGTGCCGAGTCGCAGGGTGATTTCATCGGTCAGGAGCGTTTTGAGTGCGGTGAGCGCTTCGCCTTGATTGCCTTGTTGGATGAGTGCTGCGCCAAAGGCGCGGGAGAGCTCTTCGTGGCCGGTAAACATCTGGAGGAAAGGTCTCAGGACATCGAGAAGGCTATCGGATTGTCCCCGGATGTCATCGTGGAGTTCTGAAATGTGTTGGCCAATGGTGCGGATGAGCAGCGTTTGTTTGTCGCCGACTCCCATGACGGTTCCCACGCTAACGCCAGCTTCGGATGCGATAGTCCGGATGCTGGTGGTGGCGTAGCCCTGAGTGAGGAAGAGTTCGTAGGCGGTGGCTAGGACCTTGCTGACGGTGCCAGCTTTGGCGGCCGAGCGCGATGAGTGAACGTGTTCAGTGAACATGTTCAAAAGGGTAGCTCTTGATGGTTTCGAGGTCAATGACGCCGAAGTGTTGACAGTTGGCGCTAGGCCAGCGTGGGGAAGACGCGGTCGCGCAGCAGGTGTGCAAGCTCGCGGTCGGGGGCTGCTGGGTTGACCCAGGCGGTGTCGCCGATTTCGGCGGCGGCATGGGGTTCGTCGGCGGTGACGGTGCGGGTGTAGGTGAAGATGGTGCCGACGACGACCTCGCCCGGTTCGTTGGCGGCGGGAGCGTCGAAGGTGCCGAGTTTGTTGAGGCTCTCGGCGTCGAGGGTGAGGCCTACTTCTTCGGCAACTTCGCGCAGGGCGGCGTCGACAAGCGCCTCGCCCGCCTCGGGCTTGCCGCCGGGCAGTTGGTACTTGGTGGAGGACTTCTTGCGCACGGTAAGCACGTGGCCTTGTGGGTTGCGGATGACGACGGCTGCTACTTCAATCATGGCTGCTGATTGTAGGCGGCCTAGAGCAGCGGCAGGAGCACGAGGGCGAGATTGAGTGCGATGACCAGCGCGGCAAGCGTCCAGCCCACGGCCATAGACCAGGGTTTCGCGGCGAACTCACCCATGACGTCCCGGGAGCCGGCATAGCGGAAAAGCGGGATGATGGCGAAGGGGATGCCCAGGGAAAGAAGTGCCTGGCTGACCACCAGTGCCATAGTGGGGTCGACCCCGCAGCCGATGATGACCAGCGCCGGGATGAGCGTGACCAGGCGGCGGACTAGTAGGGGGACCTTGATGTGAAGCAGGCCGTCCATGATTTCGGAGCCGGCGTAGGCGCCCACTGACGTCGAGGCGAGGCCGCTGGCCAGCAGGCCGATGGCGAAGAGAACGCCGGCCAGCGGGCCGAGGTGGCTGGCAATCGCCGTGTGGGCCCCGGAGATGGTCTCTGTGCCGTCCACGCCGTAGAGGGCCGAGCCCGCCAGGACCAGCAGGCCCACGTTGACGAGCCCGGCGATGGACAGCGCCACGGCGATGTCCGCGCGGGTGCCGGCCAGCACGTGGGGGATTTCCAGGTCGGGGTAGCGCTGCTTGGTCAGGGAGGAGTGTAGGTAAATGGCGTGCGGCATGACGGTGGCGCCCAACATGGAGGCGGCCAGCAGGATGCTGTCCTTGCCCTCTAGGCGGGGGATGAGGCCGCCGGCCACGTCGGCGGGGTCGGGCGGGGCGATGGCGAGGCCGGCAAGGAAGCCGATGCAGATGACCAGGAGCAGGCCGATGACAAGCCCCTCGAACCACTGGTTCTTCTTCTGGAAGATGAGGAGAATGATGGAGACCGCGCCGATGATGAGCGCGCCCGCGAACAGGGGGAGGTTGAAGAGGAGTTGCAGGGCAATGGCGCCGCCGATGACTTCGGCGAGGTCGGTGGCCGCGGCGATGAGCTCGGCCTGGGCCCACATGCCTAGGCGCGCGCGGCGGGAGAGACGCTCGCCCATGATTTCCGGCAGGGAGCGGTGGGTGACTAGGCCCAGTTTGGCGGAGTGGTACTGGATGAACATGGCCATGAGGTTGGCCACGACGAGTACCCACACCAGGAGGTAGCCGTAGTGGGAGCCGGCGCTGATGTTGGCGGCTACGTTGCCGGGGTCGACGTAAGCCACTGCAGCAACGAAGGCGGGGCCGGTGAGGCTGATTAAGGTCTTACGCATAGGCATCTCCATACCAAAAGTTCAACTACTTGAAGTCTAGTTTTCATCGCCATATGTTCAAGCCAGGGGGGTGGCGATCCCGCGAGAACAAACGGGATGCTTGTGCGACCACGAGGTCTGGTTTTTCGGGGCTGGGTATTTGCGTTCCGGCAGCGAAGCGCGACGCCGCAAGCCCGGGATGTCGCGTGCTTAGTACGGCGCCACTGCAGAGCGATGGGCGTCGATTGTCAGCGTTTCGTTGATGGCGGGGAAGGCGCGCTGGGCGCAACTGGCACGCGGGCAGGTGCGGCATCCGTTGCCAATCGGGGTCGCGGCAGATAGGTCGCCCAGATCAAGGCCCTCGGCATATACCGTGCGGTCAGCATGACGAGCCTCGCAACCCAGGCCAATGGCGAAGAGCTTATTTGTATCGCCGTAGCGGCCCTGGTGGTGCTGAACCGAACGCGAAATCCACAGGTAGTTGCGCCCATCGGGCATCTGCGCGAGCTGGCGGGAGATAACTCCGGGGTTAGAGAAGGTCTCATAAATGTTCCACAGCGGGCAGGTACCGCCCGAGTTGGAGAAGTGGACGCCGGTGGCTGATTGACGTTTGGACATATTGCCGGCGCGGTCCACGCGGACGAACGTGAATGGAATGCCACGCTTGTTCGTGCGCTGCAGGGTAGAAAGGCGCGAAGCCACCGTTTCGTAGCCCACGCCAAAGACCTGGCATAGGTATTCCAGGTCATAGCCCGATTGCTCTGCTTCAGAATGAATAGTGGTGTAAGGAAGGATTGTGGCTGCCGCAAAGTAGCTGGCGATGCCTCGCTTAGCAAGGTTGCGCGAGGCGTCGGAAGTGAAGGGCTCTTCGTCGACAAGGGAGTCGATGAGCTCGCCAGCTTCCAGAAATCCCAGCTCAGCAGCCATTCGGAAGGCGCGCTGCCCCTCGGAGAGGCGGCTGGCGAGGCGGAACGTTCCGCTTTCGCGGTCGAAACGGTGAAGCGTGCCATCCATTTGTGGTGTCGTTACGATCTCGACGCCGTGTTTGTCGCGCAGCCGCGCTGAAAGGGCGGCCTCGGTATCGCGGATGCGGAATTGCGAAACGTCCAGCTCAGAAGCGAGCGTCTCAGCGTGAACGTCTAGTTCATCCAGGTAGTTTTGGCGCGCATAGAAGAAGTCGCGGACTTCGTCGTGTGGCATGGAAAGCGCCTGTGTGCCTGCGGAGCGGCGGGTATCGGTGGCAAGGGACAGTTTGTCGCGAACATTGCCGTAGCGGCGGTGAATCTCCACCAGCGTGCGGGCCACGGTGGGGTGGTTATAAACCAACTCGGACAATTCTTGCAGTTCAACGGGGGAGGGGCATAGCTCCTTGTCCTGGATGACATCCTGGATTTCAGCCAGTAGGCGGGAGTCATCATCGCGGGAGAAGAAGGTGGCGTCGACGCCAAATACCTCAGTAATGCGCAGCAGTACCGGTACAGTTAAAGGGCGGACGTCGTGTTCGATCTGATTGACATAGCTAGCCGAAAGCCCCAGCGTAGAGGCTAGAGAGGCTTGGCTTAGATCCCGTTCGCGCCGCAATTGGCGCAGGCGTGAACCCACGTAAGTCTTACTCATGTGAAAAAGATTACCGGCCCCTGCCATCCTGTAACAGGATTTTTGCAAAGACTGTGTGAAGGTTCTTAACCTCCCTGCGAATAGGGGTAAAAATGTGTGGAGTGTGGGCGGTGTGACTCCTGCGAAAGTTTGACACATAAAGGGGTGAGCTAGTCACTCCGAAAATTAGCTGTGACGAACCTCATAGACGCTGGGAATTTCGCAACGTGAGTATTGCGTAAAAAGCAGCGTGCAAGGTAAACGGCTTTTCGAATACTCCGTTTTAGGCGATCCTTACCTAATGAAATTTCTACGGACTGCTTAGGCCCTTAAGAAGAGACTGCTTTGGCCCGAATTTGACTAGTTGCCAGCGGATAAGGCTGCGTAAGGTAATAGCGACTATGGAGGTGTCATGTCTGTAAAAAATCCTGACCGTGAGGCAATCGCTCACGGCCGCATCACTAACGAAACGATTCGTACTAAGCCTTCCGTACCCACCTGGGCACTGAAGATTACGATGGCCATCACCGGCCTGTTCTTTGCGCTTTTCGTAGTCGGCCACATGGCCGGCAACCTGAAGCTTTACTTGCCGGCGCACGACGGCGACGAAGCACTCGATATCTACGGCGAGTTCCTGCGTGATCTGGGCGCACCGCTCATCCCGCACGGCCACCTGCTGTGGATGATCCGCATTGTTTTGCTGGCTTGCGTTATTGCACATATTTACGGTGCATTCGCACTTACCGCTCGCTCCAAGCAGTCCCGCGGCAAATTCAAGCGCACCAATCTGATGGGTGGCCTCGACTCCTTTGCAACCAAGACCATGCTGGTCACCGGTGCAGTCCTGCTGCTGTTCATCGTCTTCCACCTGCTGGACCTCACCATGGGTGTGCAGCCGGTTGCGCCTGAGGCATTCGTGCACGGCGAGGTCAAGGCAAACATGATTGCCACCTTCAGCCGCTGGCCAGTCACCATCTTCTACGTTCTGGCGATGTGCTGCCTGTTCCTGCACCTGACCCACGGCATCCGTCTGGCTGCTTCTGACCTGGGTATCACCGGTGCGAAGTGGCGTCAGGTCTTCGTGATTCTGGCCTACATCATCCCGGCTGTAGTTTGCATCGCAAACATCGTTATGCCGCTGTCCGTCGCCCTGGGTTGGGTCAGCTAAAGGAGCTTTTTAAAAAATGACTAACACTGAACTCAAGCGCGAGCATCCGAAGTTCTCGCACCCGACGTCGATTGTCCCGGGCGTCACCGCAGGTCGCATCCTGGAGTCCCACGAGCCGCACGGCGTTCCGATGAAGGAAATGTGGAGCTACCAGAAGGATCATATGGATCTGGTCTCCCCGCTTAACCGCCGCAAGTTCGAGATCGTTGTTGTTGGTACCGGTCTGGCGGCCGGTTCCGCAGCTGCCGCCCTCGGCGAGCTGGGCTACAACGTGAAGGTCTTTACCTACCACGATTCCCCACGTCGTGCGCACTCCATCGCTGCGCAGGGCGGCGTCAACTCCTCCCGCCACAAGAAGGTGGACAACGACTCTGCATACCGCCACACCAAGGACACCGTGAAGGGCGGCGACTACCGCTGCCGCGAGTCCGACTGCTGGCGCCTGGCATATGAGTCCGTGCGCGTTATCGACCACATGAACGCCATTGGTGCTCCTTTCGCCCGCGAGTACGGCGGCACCCTGGCAACCCGCTCCTTCGGTGGTGTTCAGGTTTCCCGTACCTACTACACCCGTGGTCAAACAGGCCAGCAGCTGCAGCTGTCCACCACCTCGGCGCTGTACCGCCAGATTGGCCTGGGCAACGTGGAGCTGTTCGCTCACCACGACATGCAGGACATCATCACCTACAACGACAATGGTGTGAAGCGCGCGGGCGGCATCGTTACCCGTAACCTGATTACCGGCGAGCTGAAGGCCTTCACCGGCCACGCAGTAATCCTCGGTACCGGCGGCTACGGCAACGTCTACCACATGTCCACCCTGGCTAAGAACTCCAATGCTGGCGCCATGATGCGTGCTTACGAGCACGGCGCATACCTGGCTTCCCCGGCATTCATCCAGTTCCACCCGACGGGTCTTCCGGTCAACTCCGAGTGGCAGTCCAAGACCATCCTCATGTCCGAGTCGCTGCGTAACGACGGCCGCATTTGGTCCCCGATCAAGGAAGGCGACGACCGCCCCGCCAACGAGATTCCGGAGGAGGAGCGCGACTACTTCCTGGAGCGCCGTTACCCGGCCTTCGGCAACCTCGTTCCGCGTGACGTTGCATCCCGTGCGATCTCCCAGCAGATCAACAAGGGCCTGGGCGTCGGACCACTGCACAACTCCGTTTATCTGGACTTCCGCGATGCAATTCAGCGTCTGGGTAAGGACAAGATCCGTGAGCGTTACTCCAACCTCATCGAGATGTACGAAGAGGCAATCGGCGAGTCCGCATACGAGACCCCGATGCGTATCGCACCGACCTGCCACTTCACCATGGGTGGCCTGTGGACCGACTTCAACGAGATGACCGCTATCGACGGCCTGTTCGCCGCCGGTGAGTGCTCTTGGACCTACCACGGTGCGAACCGCCTGGGCGCTAACTCCCTGCTGTCCGCATCCGTCGACGGCTGGTTCACCCTGCCATTTACGGTTCCTAACTACCTGGCTAAGCACCTCGGTGAGGACAAGCTGGCTGAGGATTCGGCCGAGGCACAGAAGGCTGTTGCGCGCGCACAAGATCGCATCGACCGTCTGATGGGAGTGCGTGGCAATGACCCGCACGGCCCAGCTCACTACCACCGTCTGCTCGGTGAGATTCTCTACTGGGGCTGCGGCGTTTCCCGTAACGTCGAGGACCTCAAGGTCGCTATCCAGAAGATTCGCGATCTGCGCGAGGAATTCTGGGCTAACGTCCGCATCACCGGCAACGCCAACGACATGAACCAGGTCCTCGAGTACGGTCTGCGCGTTGCTGACTACATCGACCTGGGCGAGCTCATGTGTGTTGACGCCCTGGACCGTGACGAGTCCTGTGGTGCGCACTTCCGTGACGACCACCTCTCCGAGGATGGCGAGGCTGAGCGTGACGATGAGAACTGGTGCTTCGTTTCTGCCTGGGAGCCAGGCGCAAACGCTGGTGAGTTCATTCGCCACGCAGAGCCGCTGTACTTTGATTCGATCCCGCTGATGACAAGGAACTACAAGTAATGAAACTGACACTTGAGATCTGGCGTCAAGCCGGACCGACGCAAGAAGGCAAGTTCGAGACCGTGCAGGTTGACGACGCCGCCGAGCAGATGTCCATCCTGGAGCTGCTCGACCACGTCAACGAGGGCATGGTCGAGGCTGGCAACGAGCCTTTCGCATTCGCATCTGACTGCCGTGAGGGCATCTGCGGCACCTGTGGTTTGCTGGTCAACGGCCGCCCACACGGCCCAGGCCAGAACACCCCGGCTTGCCAGCAGCGCCTGTTCCAGTTCAAGGATGGCGACAAGATCAAGCTGGAGCCATTCCGCTCTGCCGCATACCCGGTTATCAAGGACATGATCGTGGACCGCTCCAAGCTGGACCACGTCATGGAGCAGGGTGGCTACGTCTCCATGGACGCCGGCACCGCTCCGGATGCCGATACCCTGCACCTCAACCACGAGACCGCCGAGTACTCCCTCGACCACGCGGCCTGCATCGGCTGCGGTGCCTGCGTGGCATCCTGCCCGAACGGTGCAGCTCACCTGTTCACCGGCGCGAAGCTGGTTCACCTTTCCCTCATGCCGCTGGGCAAGGAAGAGCGTGGCCGTCGTGCACGCAACATGGTCGATGACCTCGAGCAGAACTTCGGTCACTGCTCCCTTTACGGCGAATGCGCTGACGTCTGCCCAGCAGGCGTTCCGCTGACCGCTGTGTCCGCAGTTACCCGCGAACGTGCACGTGCTGCTTTCCGCGGCAAGGACGACTAAGATATAGTCATTCACAGGAATAACAGGAACGAGAGAAAGTTTCAGCCATGAGCGACAACACCCACGCAGTTGCTGATCACGCAAGTGAGACCTACCCGGAGTTTACCGGCAAGATCCAGGACTCCTACATTGAGGGATACGACCCAGTATCCTTCGGCGCACCGCACTCTTCTTTGCTGCGCACCTCCACCTGGGTCGGCATGGGCCTGATCCTTTCTCTGCTGCCGGCAGCCGGCACCCTGATTTGGGGCCTCGGCGCTGGTGCCTTCCAGTACGGCGTGGGCCAGGAAAGCTCCAAGATTTCCATCATCGTCGGTGCTGCCCTGCTCGTCGTCATCGCTGTCGCTTGCGTTGGTCTCATCCATTACGGTCGTCGTTACTACCGTCAGTACCGTTCTGAGACCGGTCGTATCAACTAAGCTGGTGCGAACTTAGCATTCCTGCCACAGCGCCCTTAGCCATCCTCGATGGAGGCTAGGGGCGCTTTTCATTTCCCTATCTGCACCAGGGAAGAGGTCACGTACCAAATCCGTTAGTACAGTTATACGGAGCAACAAAAGGAGTCACCGCCAACATGAGCATTGCCGTACCAGGCCCTAACCCAGCCGACGTCGCCGAGCGTCGCCGCACGCTACGCAAGTACCAGTGGGGTGTCACCGGCCTTTTGATCTTGGCCGCCGTCATCTTCTTCGCATGTTCCTGGTGGCAGCATCAGGACGCGACTGCTCCGGCGTGGGTGGGGTTTGTGCGCGCGGGCGCGGAGGCTGGCATGGTCGGTGGCTTGGCTGACTGGTTCGCCGTTACCGCTATCTTCCGCCATCCCATGGGCATTCCGATTCCGCACACGGCGCTCATTCCGAAGAAGAAGGATCAGGTCGGCGAGGCCTTGAGCACCTTCGTGGAGGAGCAATTCCTTACCCCGGACGCCCTCTCGGCGAAGATTTCGGAAAACAACATTCCCGAAAAGGCCGGCGCCTGGTTGGCCCAGGAGCCTAACTCGCAGCTAGCCGCGCAGAAGGCGGCCGATATCCTGGCACGCGCTGTCAATAGTTTCGATTCCGCCGAGGCCGAGGATCTCATCCGCACCCAAATCCTCGACCGCATGCTGGAGCCCGAGTGGGGGCCGCCGGTAGGACGTTTGCTGGAAGGCTACATCGCCGACGGCAAAGCAGAGCCGCTTGTCGACGACCTCATTGACTGGGCGCATGCCAAAGTCCTCACCCTTGAAAACGAAGTCATCGAGCTTGTCGACGAAAAGATGCCGGCTTGGCTTCCCCGCTTCGCCCGCGGCATGGCCGGTGACAAGGTTTACGTCTCCATCGTGGAGTGGGCCTCCGAGGTCAAGTATGACAAGAACCATGCCGTGCGGCAGTCCATCCGTCGCAACCTGGAGCTGTTTGCACGGCGCCTGCAGGACGACCCCGAGATGGTCGCCCGCGTTGAGGGTATCAAGCAGGAGATGATGAACTCCGAGCAGGTACAAGCCATGCCGGGGGCAGCGTGGGAGGCCTTTAGGGCGGGCGTCGCCAAGCAGGCGAGCGAACCGCAATCCTTCCTGCGCACCAAGATCGCGGCCGAAGCGCAGAACTTCGGCGTGCGCATTCAGCAGGACCCGCGTTTTCGTGACAAGGCGAATGAAATCGTGGATAAAGCCGCGCGCTGGGCGTCGGAGAATTTCGCCGGTGACATCATCAGTATCATCCCGGAGACCATCAAGCGCTGGGACGCCACCGAAGCCGCCGAAAATATCGAGCTTTTGGTGGGCAAGGATCTGCAATTTATCCGTCTGAATGGCACGGTTGTGGGAACGCTGGCAGGATTGGTTATCTACACTGTAAATCACCTCGTCTTTGGTGCTTAAAGGAGAAAATAATGGCTAATTCCTTCGTTAATTCTTTGAAGACCGCGGGTGCTTCCAGTTTGGAAGCCGCCAAGGATTTTTCGAGCCGCGTGAAGGCAGAGCACGCGCAGCAGCCGAAACCGGAAGGCTCTTTCCTCGACAAGGTCACCGGCACCGCCCGCGGCCTTGGAGAAAGCGTCAGCAACGCCGCCGGTGAGGTGCGTGACTCCGAGGCTTTTGCCCGCGCCCGCAAGGACTTTAATGCGGCCTATGAGGAGGGGCGCGCGGGCGTCGAGAATGCGATTGCCAGCGTGAAGGAAAAGCGCTCCGGCTCCACCTCGGCAAACGGCAACATCATCGACGGCGAGGTCATTGGAGAAGGCGAAGAAAATCCGTTTGGCCCGGCCCGCTAGGCTGGGATGTCTATGGACATCATCATTTACCTTCTCAACCACGCAGCTGGGTGGTTCTTTACCTTCTTGAGCATCTTCGCCATTGTTGGCGCCATCCTCGCCGCCACCACTCGCGAGGATGCCTACCGCGCCGGTGACCGCAAGAGCAAGTGGACCTGGGTGGGCATGCTGGCAGCTTCCGCGCTGGCGCTGAACTTGCCGTTTTCTTTCCTGCCGTGGATTGGCGCAGTCGTGACCGGCGTCTATTGGTTCGACGTCCGCCCGCAGCTCAAGGCCATCGTCAACGGCGACTACAGCTACTAAGATGCGCAATCTCTTAAACGCCGCTCTCGACGACGTCCGCGCCGCCGCGCAGCCGGATGAGGCCGTGCTCGTCGCGCCCACGCACGTGCTTGCCGCACAGGGCGCCGCCCACGTGGTCACCGTCGCCGGCTATCCCACCGGCCGCCACCATAGCCTCATCAAGGCCTCCGAGGCGCGCCTGGCGGTGCAGTCTGGCGCCGCGGAGGTATGGGTCGCGGTAGACGCCCTGCTTGGCGACGCCACCAGCCTGCTCACCGATCTCATCACCGTCCGCGAGGCCTGCCCGCAGCCGGCCCAGCTTGGGCTTATCCTTCCCGCGAGCGAGAATGCTCTCACCGCGGCGCAAGCTGCGACGCAGGCGGGCTTCGATAAACTCATCTATTCCTCGCCTGCCCAAGCCGAGCAATTACAAGAAAAGCTCGCGGGCCAGCCGGCAGGTTTGTTGCCTGCCGAGGTCTGGCCCGCGAGCTAGCCTAAGTGAAAACGCCTTTTAGCGGCCTTGTTGCGCGGGTGCTGGGGCGCCTTCCTTCGCGCCTTTGCCCGCCGCATTGGCGGCGCTGCCCAGCTCGCTCATCGGCACGTCCTGGCCAGTGATGGTGAGGTTGAGCTCGCCGTCAGCCACATCCACTTCGTCGACGCTCAAGCCCTCGCCGATGAACTGATCCTTCATGCCCTTCTGCAGCGCAGTAGAGATGGCGTCGGTTGCTTCCTTCGGCAAGTCGAAGCCCAGCAGGGAGGCGTTCTTTGCCGTGATCGACAGGTTGCCGTCCTGCGCCTTCGGCTCCAACGCGAGATTGGCGAGGCCGCCGGCGAACTCGACGTCGAGAAGATTCTCGGCGTCGTTAGCCGTGATGTTGGTGACCACCAAGTTGCCGACCTGTTCGCTACCGGACTCGTCTGCGATGCCCTTCTGGAAGGTGGCCAACAGGTAATCATCTGGAACCTTGGTGGAAGCTCGGAGGGAGCCTGCCACCGGGTCATCGGACAGCGTCATGTCTTCGATGTGGACGTTGGTAGCCGGCTGGCCCTTGATCTCGGTGCCGTCGATCTGCAGCGTGGACGGCGTTTCCATGTTCATTTCGCTGAGCTTGCCACCGAATAG
The DNA here is from genome assembly GCF_001807495.1 of Corynebacterium sp. HMSC08C04. NCBI lineage: Bacteria > Bacillati > Actinomycetota > Actinomycetes > Mycobacteriales > Corynebacteriaceae > Corynebacterium > Corynebacterium sp. HMSC08C04. Next base: position 34,646 of record NZ_KV789230.1, read on the forward strand.
TCCAAGCAGGATAGGAGTGGTGCCGAAGCTAATGTTCGGATCCTCCTGGGACTCAATTCCTTGGTCCTTGGCGGCCTGGGCGAACTGGTCTTTCATTTGGTTGCCCATGAACCAGCGCAGGCCGAACTCCGCCAGCAAAATGAGAACGAGGAATGCCACGAGCACTCCGATGAGTATTTTCCAAGCCAGAGACGTCTTCTTTTGAGCCATACCTACCAGTGTTACTTATGTGAACTCACAGCGCCAATGAGGGCAACCTGCTTCACAGCTTTGGCGCAACGACTTCCCAGTTAACGCTCAAGACGCTATCGCGCATTCTCCTGCGCACCGGATGCACGGGCAGCCCCGCATCAATCATCGCCTGTTGCGCCATTCGCCAGCGCACACGAGGCCCGTGGGGAGCCCACCCCGCGGCGTGATCCCATGCGCGGTCGGCGGCCTGCAAAAGCTCATGAATCGGCTCGCCCGGAATGTTGCGGTGGATAAGTATCTTGGGCAGGCGTTCCGCTAAGTCAGAGGGACGCTCCACGTTGAAGGGATCCCATGCCAAATGCAGGCTCTGCGGGCCTTCGCGGTTGAGCAGGATCCAGGTGGATAGCCTGCCCAGCTCATCGCAGGTGCCTTCCACGAAGAAACCACCAGGGGCCAAGCGCGAGGTAACCTCTTCCCATGCCTCGGGAACCTGGGAGACATCGTATTGGCGCAGCACATTGAAAGCACGCACCAGCTGCGGGCGATACCCCGCCAGCTCGAAGCCTCCCAGCTCGAAGGTCACGCCGTCGCGAGGCGGCAGCACGCGCTCCGGCGCAATCTCCAGGCCGGTCACCCGCACACGGGGATTGACCCGCCGCAGCCAGCCCGCCCATTCCACGGTGGTGAAATGGGACGCGCCATAGCCGACGTCGAGAGCCAGCGGCTCCTCCACGGACCGCAGCAAAGCCGTGATGGAGGGGTGTGCGGCGACCCACCTATCGCAGCGACGAAGCCTGTTTTGATTGGTGGTACCGCGGGTAATAACGCCGAAAGGCCGACCCGCACTCGCGCTTGCGCGCAGGTTATGTGCGTGATCGGCCATTTCTGTTAAAAGTAGCGTTTAGAGGTTGTCAGCGATCCACTGCTCGGTCAGCTTGCCCTCGTTATTGAAGAGCTCACCTAGGGCATCGGCAACTTTCGGCTCGATGGCAGCGCCCATCATCGGGATCTTCACGGAGATCTCGTTGACGTAGGACAGGGTGGTGGTATCACCCTCGCCGGTCAGGGCGATGTCGCCGCCGAAGTCAACAGGGGTTCCCTTGACGTCTGCGGTGTATTTAACATCGGCAGCATTGCCGTTGAGCTCACCAATGGTGACGACACGCTTGACCTTCAGGTCCTGAGAAACCATGGCGCGGACAGCTTCAGGCAGCAGGGTGGTTGGCAGCACCTCGAAGAGGATGGCTACGTTGTTGGTGAAATCATGAACCTGGCCCGGATCCGGAGAAAGGTTAGCAACAATGTGCTCCCAGTAACCCTGCGTGAGCAGCGCCTGGTGAACCTTTTCGATGGGCTGATTGATCGTTACGGTGTTTTCGCTACGGGTTGACATGCTTTACAGACTACCTTGGTAGACGTGCTTGATGAATTTATGACCCAGAAGCTCTCCGCGATCGACGGCCTCGTCCTCGACACGGAGACCACCTTCGCAGACCTGACCACCCTGCGCGTAGGCGGCAAACCTGAGCTGTGTTTGCGGGCCACGCTTGCCGACGCCGCCATTTCCGCTGTCAAGGCACTGGATCAAGCTTCTATTCCTTTCGTCGTGGTGGGCGGCGGCTCTAACCTCTTGGTCGCCGATGAGGGCATCGATGTCGTAGCACTCGTCCTCGACTTCGCTGAGGTGAGCGTGGACGCGGAGACTGGCGTGGTCCGCGCGGAAGCCGGCGCGAACTGGGACGAAGTGGTTGCCGCTTCCGTGGAGGCGGGCCTCGGCGGTATCGAGTGCCTGTCCGGAATCCCGGGAACCGCGGGCGCTGTGCCGGTACAAAACGTGGGTGCGTATGGCGCAGAAATCTCGGACGTGCTTAACCGCGTGCGCCTGTATACCCGCGAGACCGGTGCCGATGAGTGGGTTCCCGCCTCCGACCTGGACCTGGCTTATCGCTACTCCAACCTGAAGTTCACCCACCGTGCAGTCGTGCTCGAGGTGGAACTGCAGCTTTCTACGGATGGGCTTTCCAAGCCGCTGCGCTTTGGCCAGCTCACACAGACCCCGGGCGAGCGCCGTCCCGTCGCGGAGGTGCGCTCGCAGGTGCTGCAGCTGCGCCGCGGCAAGGGCATGGTCTTGGACCCAACCGACAACGACACTTGGTCCGCCGGCTCCTTCTTTACCAATCCCATCGTGGACTCTGCGGTTGCCGATAACATCCAGGAAATCGTGCGCACCGAACGCGGTGCCGAGGACGCAGACCGCATGCCGCGCCACGCCGTCCTCGCAGGCTCGGACGGCGAGGAAATAAAGCTCTCGGCCGCCTGGCTCATCGAGCGCGCCGGGTTCGCCAAGGGCTATCCAGGTGTTGGTCCGGCTACCTTGTCCACGAAGCACACTCTCGCGCTGACGAACCGTGGGGCCGCGACGGCCTCCGACATCGTGGCGTTGGCGCGCGAGATTCGCGCGGGCGTCGCCAAGCGCTTCGGCGTAGAGCTCGTGCCGGAGCCGGTCTGGATTGGGGTGTCCATTTAGGGCGTCCTGCCCCAGGACGTACCGCTGTGTGAAAATACGGCCTTCCAATTGCGCGAATTGGAGGGCCTATTTACATTGAGAGGTATCCGTGTGCTTGGGGGAGCACGCACACTTGGGGGAAGTAGAGGATGCTGCAACCAATTCGGGGGAAACACTCGCGCACCATTGACCGTCTCGTGGCGAAGGGCAAAGCCGTGCGCATCACGCCGGGCCTGGCGTTGCCGCGCCAACCCACCCCGCGCGAACTCGCGGGGATTTTGAACGAGCGTTATCCTGGCACCGTGCTGGATGGAGGCTCGGCCGTTGCGGTCTATACAGAGCGCAAGCTGGAGTTTCCGCTGCAGCTCATGGCGGCACGTCACGCTCGCACCTGCGCGTATTTCTCCACGCGGCGCGCCATGCCCAAGGGCCCATATATGGTCAACGGCCTAAACGCGTGCAATCCGCTGCAAGCGCTGGAGGTTGTGGAAGAAGACAAAGCCATCGAGTTCTTGGAGCGTTTCTGCAACGGCAAGGATGGCCACCAACGGCTGGCCTTTTATAAGGAGGATTTCCAGCGCTTTCCCTCGCGCACGCGGCGGATTATGCAGCGTAGCGTCATCGGCAGTGATAGCAAATACGAGCGTCTTCTCACCCAAGCCCTTGCCGATGCCTGCCTCGCAGTGGCCAACAACCAACGCATCGGGCCGTATTACTGGGATATCGTGCTGGCCAAGGAGAAGGTCGCAATCGAGATAGATGGCTACGAGTACCACAAAGGTGAGCGCATCCAACGTTTCGAGCTGGACCGCCAGAAGCTCAACGACGCGGTGCAGCGCGGGTGGAAGCCGCTGCACTTCACGGCGGGGATGATTGAGCATCATCTGCAGGTTGCCATCGACCAGGTCATCGCCGTGGCCCGCGGGGGAGGGCAGTTGCTGCCGCCAGCGTGGAAGTGGCATCACTATTTCCGCTACGAGAACGTGTGGCGGTGAGCGCTGTGCCCGCGGCACCGTACTTCTGTGTGTATTTAGTGCAGGAAATAGGGCCGGTTTGAGGGGGCTATTTACACAGGGAGGTACACGCACACGAGGGAAGCAGCTACGGTGGTGTCCATGATTGCGCTTGGCTGTACCTCAATGACTCCGCACTCCTATCCCGATTCCCCGCGTCGCGCCGAGATGGTCGATGTCCTGCGTGGCGCGGTGGAGGCAGGCGTAGAGCTCTTCGACACCTCTGAAATCCAGGGGCCCTTCACGGGCGAAGAAATGCTTGGCGACGCCCTGGGCAACCGCGCCCGCGTCCTCACCAAGTTCGGATGGGAGATTAAGGAAGGAAAGCCCACCGGCGCTTTGAACTCGCGCCCGGAGGTTATTCGCGCGAGCGCCCATGGTTCGTTACGCCGACTAAAACGGGAGCGCTTGGACGTGTATATGCAGCATCGCGTGGACCAAGACGTGCCCATTGAGGAAGTAGCGGGCACAGTAAAAGAACTTATCGATGCAGGTGACGTGGCCGCTTTCGGGCTGTGCGAGGCAAGCCCGGAGACCATTCGCCGCGCGAACAAGGTCTGCCCGGTGACGTATCTGGAGTATGAATACTCCATCTTCAGCCGCGACGTAGAAGAAGAAATCATCCCGCTAGCCCGCGAATTGGGCGCGGAGTTTATGGCCTATTCACCGCTGGCGAAGGGGCTTTTGGCAGGCCGCAGCGAGCCAGATGATGATTCTTCCTCGCCGCGTTTGCACTCTGCGAACTTCGCGGCCAACAAGCAGCTGGCGCAGGAAGTGGCGGCAGCAGTGTCTGACCGCAACGTCTCCGAGATAGCGCTGGGCTGGTTGCTGGCCAAGGACGTGGTGCCGATTGCCGGTTCGACGAACCTCGCACGGATCAAAGAAAACCTCGCAGTCACTGCGCTGAGCACGCAGGAGTGCGAGGCCGTTGACGAGGTACTAAGCCGAAAGCCCGTGCAGGGCGCGCGGTTGGCGCAACTGCACGAAGGCTTCGTAGATAAGGCCCGCGGATAAAGGTTAGGCCATAACCTCGAGCCACTCGTCCTTCTTGGACAAGAACTCGCGGGCGGCTGCCTGTGCGCCTTCGAGGGAGTGGCTGGCGCCCCAGCCGCATTGGCGCTCGTTGGCGGCGGGAACCTCGGTGGCGTGGAGGATATCCTCGAGGCCGTGCTCGAGTGCGTTGAGCAGCTCCTCTTGCTCCATGCCGTTGGTGATGGCATAAAAGCCGGTCTGGCAGCCCATCGGCGCAAAACCGATGAGTTTATCGGTGTAATCGCGCATGAAGTTGGCCATCATGTGCTCGATGGAGTGCACAGTGGGCATTTCGAGGTGAGCCTCATTGGGCTGGCAGAAGCGCAGGTCGTACTTGATGATCTCGGCGCCGCCTCCCAGCGGGGTACGGCCGGCCACGCGGACATAAGGGGCCTTGACGTTGCGGTGGTCCAGCTCGAAGGATTCAACATTGCTGCGTTCAGTCATATATAACAGCCTAGTATCTACTTGGCGTGCCACGGGTGTCACTTCTCTGGCAGCTAGCTGAATGTGCTTAGTCTGGCGAAATGAGCCAGCAGGAGCCTTCCAAGATTCTTCCCCCGCACAGCACTGAGGTGCTGGACATCGACCAAACGGAGAGAAACCCGCTCTCGCGTAAAAACCGCCTGCGCAAGGAGAGCTGGGGTCTTGTGCTGCGTCGGACATGGTCGGACTATTTCCTTGAGGGGCTGGGCGACCGCGGCGCGGCGATGACCTATTTCACGCTTATGGCTTTTGCTCCGACCGTCCTGGCCGTTTATTCGATTGCCACTTTGCTTTTTGCCAATCGGAAGCAAGAGGTGGAGCAGCTGACTGAGCAGCTCATTCAAGATTATCTGCCGCAGGACGTTTCGGCGCAGGCTACGGACATCGTGAATACCATCGTTGGCTCGAGTGCAAAGGGCACCATAGCGCTGGTTTTATCCGTGCTGGTTTCCTTGTTCTCGGCCTCTGGTTACGTCCGCGCTTTTTCGCGCACCGCCAACATGGTCTATGGCCGCGTGGAGGGCCGCGGGCTGTTGCGTACCTGGGCGATGATGTGGGTTCTCACCATCTTCTTGGTGGTCGGCGCGGTGATTTTGGTCTTTGCTAACCTGCTGCGCGATACCGTCATCACTGGGCTTATTGAACCCGTCTCGCGTCCGCTGCATCTGGAATCCGCCGTGGATTTCTTGCTGCGCATTTTCCTTCCTGTGTGGAACTGGCTGCGCTTTCCGGTGACGGTGGTGATGGTCATGGTGCTGATTGCGGTTCTCTATCACTATGCCCCGAACGTGCGCCCACCGCGCTTCCGTTGGATCACCTTGGGCTCTGTGGTGACGCTGCTTGTCAACGTCGTGGTGTGGTGGCTCTTCGGTCTCTACCTGAGCCATTTTGCAGGCGTGAGCGCCTATGGCGCGCTGAGCACCGTGCTGGCTTTGTTCGTTGCAGTCTGGATTATGAATACCGTGCTGATCTTGGGGCTCAAGCTCGACGCCGAGGTTCTGCGGGCGAAGGAGCTGCAGATAGGCCTCGAGTCGCAGCACTACATCCAGGCAGCGCCGCGTTCTGACGTCGCCGCGCGCGCCCAGGCTAAGACCCAGAAAAACCTTGAGGCGCGAGGCGACGCCATCCTCAGACACGGTGCTGAGGACGGCGGCGACGCCGAGGACTAAACCGCGGGGTAGATGCCGTCCTGGCCGAGGCGGGCGGCTTCGACGTCATCGTCAACAACGCCGGCATCGCTCCGCAGATCCCGCTCGAGGACATCACCGAAGAAGAAGTCGACAAGATCTTCAACGTCAACTACAAGGGTGTCCTGTGGGGCACGCAGGCTGCGGCCAAGAAGTTCAAGGAGCTCGGTCACGGCGGCAAGATCATCAACGCCACCTCCCAGGCCGGCATCAAGGGCAACAAGGGCATTCCACTCTACAGCTCCCCCAAGTTCGCCGTGCGCGGCCTGACCCAGGTCACCGCCCGTGACCTTGCGGACGACGGCATCACCGTCAACGCCTACGCGCCGGGTATCGTAAAGACTCCGCTCATGAAGGGTCTTGCTGAGGAACTCGCAGAAAACGCTGGCAAGCCCGCCGAGGTGGGGCTGGGAGCAGTTCACCAAGGACACTTCCTTGGGACGCCTTTCCGAGTCTGAGGATGTTGCCAAGATCATCGGCTTCCTCGCTGGTTCCGACTCTGACTACATCACCGGCCAGACCATCATCGTCGACGGCGGCATGGTCTTCCACTAAAACGCAGGTCGACTATCAGTGAAATGATCGTTGGAAAACTTAGGTGCGCTGACATGACATGTGCTGTTCGCCAGAGCTTGGTGATGAGGGCGAAAGTAGGGCAGCCGCGTCCGGGGAGGATAGACCTAGCGAAGCGTATGAGACGAGAGGATTAGAGACCGCTCTAGCGCCATAGCCCTGCTCAAATAGTTCCACTGTTTGTTCACGCTGAGCTTGGCTCAACTTGCTGCTGGATGCATAGAAAAACTCCCCACAATCTGGTTTCTGATTTTTCAGTCCGGTTTATGGGGAGCAGTTCACTTTGACACCTTTACGGTTAAAGCTGCGGAAAGCCCGCACCGCAGTAGGGGGCGCGGGATCTGGAAATTTCATGCATATTTTGTTTGCCGAGGGTGTGCTGCGGCTCTGAATTCTTTAGAGCCATTCAGCGCTGGGTAAGCGACCGCCCGTGACAAAATATATGATCTTGATAACAACCCAAATTATCCAAGCGAACAGTAGAGGGGATAATCCGGCAAGAATAGAGAATGCAACCAGCAACCACGATTGGCTTTTGTATGCAAGGACTCCAGCTGCTACACCTATGGGTACGGTAATGATGAAATACGGCATGGTCCCTTCCGGAAAAATGGAAGGAAAAAGATACGGGAACGCAATCGCAGTTGTTGAGAGTAAAGCTGAGAGAAGTTTACTTAACTTTAGGCTCTTGTTGCTTTTGTGCCTGTTCATTTCTTTCTCCTTCCCGGACCGTTGGGGATCCACTATGCTAATGGATTGCACAGGGCGGAATTGAAATATGTAGCAATAGCAAGGGCCATCGCGTTTTCTCCGACTCCATTGAATTTGCCCCGGTTTTTACGAATTCCTTGAACCAGCTCCCTGTCGCATGAGCAAGCGAAGTATCCTCGCGAGCCATAGCATTTATCATGCTTTTGGCAGAGAGAGTCGAGAGTATTGATTGGGGCACCCGGACCACTGTGCCCTGGGCCGCACCAGTTTCCATACCCAGGCATGTCGCGCGTTTCAAGGCTGTATATCATGACCTCGTTATTGTCGGCTACGCGGTTGAGGTTTTCTCCTGCGACGAGTAAATAATGCGACGCATTTTCTTCTTTGGCTTTTTCGGTGTCGAAATGGCGTTGTCCGTCCGCCCGATATACGAGGTAGTGAGACAGTGTGGCCATCGCAGTATCAAAATCTGTTGACTCTGATACCTCGCTTGCAGGGATTGCTAAAGCTTGATTGCCAACTAAGTTTTTGTCTTGCGTGCTATCAGCTGGGGATGCGGCGGATACTGTTGGGGTGGTCTCCAGAGCAAAACTTCCGGTGGGGGTAGCGAATATTGTTGCGGCTACAACAAGAACGGGAAAGACTTTTTGGAATGTATTCTTCAACTTCATTTCCTTAATTCTCTTGTCAATCTGGTTTTGTTGAGGAAATTACTGAAGAATTCAAGAGATGGCAATACTTTTACCCAAATTTTCATGAACTTTTGTCTTGTAGTGTGTTGCTTTATCGTTCCAGCAGCCGTTCGATGAGCTGTACCGTGGCGCGATACCACCAAAACCCAATCGCGAAATGCTCCATCATGATCACCTTGTTTGGGTCATTGCTGTGTCGAATATCAAACTTATATGGGACCTTGCACGTTGGAAGGGGGCGGCTTCGCCGTTAGTGAGCAGATGGGTCTTCAACAATTGTCTCTTATCCCCAAGAATGTACGCCAGGTTTGTGCAGGCCGCTCGTTTGTCAGCGGTCGTAGCGTCTCGCTTGCGATAGAGGCGTAGCGCTGTATCCATGCGACTTTGTGAATCCTGACTGTTTAGTCGCCATGAATCCTCTACGAGGGGTTGGTACGGAACATTCGTGTCATCGAAGGCCTTATTGATCAGCGATCCGGTGAAACAGCGGGTTGCGATTGCATTGAGAGAACCGACCTAGCTTATGGCCCCAGTAGAGATTGGGGCTGATTATCGTGTTTACAACTTGCGCTCTTCGGCATTGGAAAACCTCTTGCACAAGGTATTTGTGGTCGTGCGGTTGAAGGTGTCTCAGGTTGGGATCGATGGGCGCACCTACAATCCACATGAGTGGTTCGTCGCGCTGCTTCCGGTGATCAATCAAGCGATTCAGATGATTCAGACTGGCGATATCGTTTCCGTCGTTTATGACCCTGAGAAGCAAAAGTTGGTCGAGCGTTAGCTGAAACGTAGCCGTCAATCATCACTTTGGTGTCGGCGTGCGGCAGGCGGCGGCCTTGACCGGACGGCCAGCGGCCCCCAGGTCGAGCGGCGAACGCAGCCACACCAGGTTCTTCGCCT
>NZ_KV789230.1:43957-103989 GCF_001807495.1 Corynebacterium sp. HMSC08C04
GCCACACCAGGTTCTTCGCCTTCGGTGCGATGAGCGGATCAACGCAGTCCAGCGACACGTTGGCCGGGATGCGGCCGGTGCGGAAGACGTCGATGATACCGCCGGTCTGGAAGAGCGCGGCACCCGCCTTGGAGGGACTCGCCCTGCACGTCGTCGATGCGGCCGGCGACCACGACGTCGGCTTTACCCAGAGCAATCTTGCTGCATAACCCAGATAAAGATCCAGCCCACTCTCGACTAGGTCGAGGTGGGCTGAACGATTAAACGAAGCTCATCACGGCGCACGACACCCCGCCAGACGGACGAACAAATGAGCAGGCAGCGAATGCGGTTGAATGGACGGTGTCAAGTTTTTCGTGGCTGGGTGAATTTCTTCGCATCATCAAGCGCATGCAGAAATCGCGTACATCGTGTAGGCTCGCACGCAGCACTAACAGCCCGAAAGAAGAACGAGAAAGCATAAAGGAGGCGAACCGCGATGATGACCTATAACAATCAGCCGCTAGGACGCTTCTTTAAGCAACTCTTCTAACAGGCTGACTTGACCATTTCCCGGGAAAGCGGCCCTGCTTATCCCGGACGTTGGTGCCAGCCGCGCGACCCGCGCGCAAACTTATAAGTCAGCCGCCCAAGCAGGCCCTTTCTCACGAACTGCGTTACGCAAACGCAGAGAAAGGCTCTTTTATGCGCCTGCACAACTTCGCCTCCATTGTTGAAGACAAGACGGTGGCGCAGGCACAACTCGTCGCTGACCTGCCCTTCGTCTACCCACACGTGGCGCTCATGCCTGATGCCCACTTTGGCAAGGGCTCCTCGGTCGGCACCGTCTTCGGCACGCTGCGTGCCGTCATCCCGGCGGCCGTCGGCGTGGACATCGGTTGCGGCATGATTGCCGTGCGGACCCACCTCACGCACGCGGATATCCAGGACTTCGCTCTCGAGGACCTGCGCGCCGCGGTCGAAGACTCCATTCCGCTCTCGCCCGGAAACTACAACGGTTGGATCATGGACCCTCGCACCGAGGCCCGTACGCGTGAGCTCGCGCAGCTGGCCCAGGACACTGGCGTGGACCTTAGCCATTCGAAGCACTGGCGCCAGCAGTTGGGCAGCTTGGGCGGTGGCAACCACTTCATCGAGCTGTGTCTCGACGAAGAGGACCGCGTCTGGCTCTTCCTGCACTCCGGCTCGCGCGGCGTGGGTAACAAGATTGCACAGAAGCACATCAAGGCTGCGCAGCGCCACTGCGAGAAGCACTGGATCCAGCTCGCGGACAAGGACCTGGCCTACCTCGTCGAGGGCACGGAAGAGTTCGACTCCTACATTGCGGATCTCCACTGGGCACAGCACTTTGCGCTGCTCAATCGCGATGAGATGATGGACCGCTTCCTCGACTGCGTCGCCACCTGGGCTGGTGCGGACCGGGAGACGCTTGAACTCGAGCGCATCAACTGCCACCACAACTACACCCAGCGCGAGAACCACTACGGTAAAAACGTGTGGCTTACGCGCAAGGGCGCCATCAAGGCGGATGAGGGCGACCGCGGTCTCATCCCCGGCTCGATGGGCACCGCCAGTTACGTCGTGGAAGGCAAGGGCTACGCGCCGGGCCTCAAGTCTGCGCCGCACGGCGCCGGCCGCGTCATGTCGCGCACCCAGGCCAAGGCCCGCTTCACCGAGGCGGACCTTGCCGCACGCATGGAAGGCATCGTCTACCGTCCCGGCGCCGAGTTCGTCGATGAGATTCCGGACGCCTACAAGGACATCGACCGCGTGATGGCCGATGCCACCCAGCTCGTTGAGGTCAAGCACACCCTGCGCCAGATCCTCAATGTTAAGGGCACCTAACCTGCTCCATTATGGGACCGTCACTTTGAGTGACGGTCCCTTTTGCGCTTTCCGATGCCCCCTCCTGCAGCGTCGCACCAGCACGACGCTTTGCCTTATGCAAGGAAACGAAGTGCGTGACTACTAATGATTACTGCTTATTTATCGCGAAGGGCTGGAACCGCTCGGCCGGTCGGAGGTGAAAGCCGAGTATTAAACTGCGTCGAGGCGAGTTGGCGTTCAGCATCGTCGACCAACATGAAAACATCGTCAGCGAAGTAACCGAGAAGCCCGCCCGCACCGATGACTTTCTTACGCAGAATGCCAGCGTCGGTGAGTGAATCGAGAGCATCTCGGGCCGTGCTTGTCGATGAAATCCCCAGCTCGGACTTCACGATGGGCACCGTGACCAAAGGCATGGCAGGAAGCTTCTTGAGCAGTTGGAACTCCGTCGAATTCGATTTCAATGCGCGCTTGCTTCCTTGCGCAGTGCGGTGGTGATTGACCTTGTCCATCCATTCTGCTTCTAGGGTAGCGACGCTATCCGCAAGTTCAGCTGCTTTGGTGGTGGCGACTTGTGCAGCCTCGACGAAGAAAGAGATCCATGCCAGCACGTCACCTTCGCGGAATTTCGTGAGTCCGTCGACGTAACGGTCACCGAGCGTTGCCAGAACCATACTGACGGGGAGAACCGCAGCATCGGTGAGCCCTCTGCGCTGCAAAAGCGCGTGAATCATGGCTCGCCCCACGCGTCCATTCCCATCCGGGAATGGGTGGATGGTCTCGAACTGTGCATGAACGAGCGCTGCTTGAACGAGCGCGGCGTGGTCTGCCCCGTTGAAGTATTCAATGAGATCGTCGAGGAGTCCTGGGACTTGTACAGGAGGCGGGGGGACAAAAGCCGCATCGATGGGGTGATAGTCGGCCCCGCCAATCCAGTTTTGAGTAGTTCGTACTCCTTGCAAAGGCTTTTCTGCAACGAGCACTGTCTGCATTGCAACAATGTCATCCAGGACTAGCTCGTCTTTGTAAGCCAAGTCTGCATTGATGGTGTCGAGGATGGCGACATTGCGGGCGACAGCTGTTGCGGATTCTTTGAAACCCCGAATTTCGGAATCTGATTCACGCGCGAGGATCGCCATGGCCACCTTGTCGGAGTTAGGAGCGATTCCCTCGATCCGGGAGGAAGCGACGGCCTCAGAACGGAGCAGGAGTCGCGCAACTCCTTCAAGGGAGTGGGTATTGTCTCTCATTCCAAGATTGTGAATTTCCCGCTCGATGCGAACGATACGTCGCGAGAGCTCGGACGGAAGCTTCAACGACAGGCCTGCAAGTGGATCGGGAACGAAAGCGTGATACTTACCTCCTTGTTTTGCGCGTCGAGAAAGACCACTGCCATCAGCGGGGATCCATTCCAATTCGACTGTCTTTGCCATAGTTGACTCCTCTCATGCGCTCGACGCATTGGGGATAAGACTTATCCCGGTAGATCGATATCCTAGTTTACCGGGATAGCTGTTATCCCGGTGGACTGCGAGCGCAATGCGCCAGATAGCTTTTATCGTGAGTCACTGCTTTGCAGACGCGCCGCTTCCGGTGATCAATCAGGCGATTCAGATGATTCAGACCGGCGATATCGTTTCCGCCGTTTATGACCCTGAGAAGCAAAAGTTGGTCGAGCGTTAGCTGAAACGTAGTGGCCGATTCGATGGCGGATACCTAACGACTACACACTCGGGAATTCCCCGTTTGCGCCCAGGCGCGCATCGGCGTCGAGGAGCATGGAGATTTCCGCGGCCTTGTCGGCGTCGACGAGGCCGTAGCCGTCAATCATCACCTTGGCGTCGGCGTGCGGCAGGCGGCGGCCGTCGATGACCTCGAAGAGCGGCGCGCGGCCCAGCATGCCGGCCTCGAAGTGGGCGTGACCCGCGGCGAGGCGCTGCTCGGCACGCTCGCGCCAAGCAGCTGCAGCGTCAGTTCCGCGCTGCTTGGCGACGGCCTCCTCAAACACGCCCGGGTGCGCGTACACGATGAGCGCGCCGACGTGTCCGAAGCCGAGCGAGGTCAGCGCCGCTGCCTTCACGCTGCGGCCCGCGGCTGCCAGATCCAGCGGCGAACGCAGCCACACCAGGTTCTTCGCCTTCGGTGCGATGAGGGGATCGACACAGTCCAGCGAGACGTTGGCGGGGATGCGCCCGGTGCGGAAGACGTCGATGAGCCCGCCGGTCTGGAAGAGCGCGGCGCCGGCCTTGGAGTGGCCGGTGAGCGTCTTTTGCGAAATGACGAACATCGGCTGATCCGCGTCGCGGCCGATAGCTGGCCACAAGATGGAGTGCAGCTCGGACTCGTTCGGGTCGTTGGCGTTGGTGGAGGTGTCGTGCTTGGACAGGACCGAGACGTCGTTCGGGCTAAGGCCCAGCCCGCGCAGCGAGCGTGCGAGACGAGAGTTCTCGCGACCACGACCGGCGCCCAGGGCGCCGAGGCCCGGAGCCGGAATGGAGGTGTGGGCGCCGTCGCCGTAGGAAGCGGCGTGGGCGACCACGGCGAGCACCGGAAGGCCTAGCTCTTGCGCGAGACTACCTCGCACAAGCAGGACGGTGCCGCCACCCTCGCCCTCGAGGAAGCCGCCGCGGCGGCGGTCGTTGGCGCGGGAGATGAAGCGCTCGTCGATGCCCTTCGCAGTCATCGCTGCGGTCTCTGCGGTGGCGTTCATGTCGCCGAAGCCTTGGAGAGATTCAACCTGAACGTCGTCGATGCCACCGGCGACCACGACGTCGGCCTTGCCCAGTGCAATCTTGTCGACGCCCTCCTCGATGGACACCGCGGCCGTGGCGCAGGCGCCGATGGGGTGGATCATCGAGCCGTAGCCGCCGACCAAGGACTGCATGGTGTGCGCCGCGATGACGTTCGGCAGTGCTTCCTGCAGGATGTCGGATGGGCGCTCCTCGCCGAGGAAGCGGGAGACGAAGACCTTGTGCAGGGACTCCATGCCGCCGATGCCGGTGCCCTGCGTGGTGGCAACCTGGCCTGGGTGGATGGACTGCAGCAGCTCAGCAGGGGAGAAGCCTGCCTGGGTAAAGGCATCGACGGCGGTGACCAGGTTCCACACGGCCATGCGGTCGAGGGAGTCGAGCATGTGGTCCGGGATTCCCCAGCGGGCGGCGTCGAAGTTATCCGGCATCTGGGCCGCCACGGTGCGGGTGAGCGTGGCCTTGCGCGGCACCTTTGCGGTGGCGCCCTTGCGGCGGGTGACCTCCCATTCGCCGTCAGCCTCGCAGATGCTGGTGAACTCTGGGTCGGCCTCGGCGATGTCGTGGGCGGTGGCCTCGGAATCGACGGTGAAGGTGATGTCGCGGTCCAAGAACACCGTGGTCAGGTCGATGGAGCCGCGGTCAACCAGGTGGTACTTATCGGTGAGCTCGCGGATGCCGGCGCGGGCCACGACCTCGTCGCGGAAGCGCTCGTAGATGTCCTCTTCCGCAATCTGTTCGTCAGTCTCGCCGACGAACCAGCCCGGCGTGGGCTCCTCGTGCCATGCGATGAGGCCGGTCATCCACGCGAGTTCGATGACACCGGCGGCGGTCAGCTCGCAGGAGCCGTCGCGCTGCAGGCCATACTCGGCCTCGAAGCGGGTGCGGCCGGAACCCCAGGAGCTCACCTCGCCGATACCGGCGATGACCACCATGTCGTCGAGGTCGGTGGTGATGTCGCCAAGTTCCTCAGCCAGCTGCGGCTGCACCGGGCGTGCCGGGGAAGGCAGTGCCTTGATGCGGGCGGTGGTGTTCTTGACGGCACTCTCTGCAGCGGACTGCGCAGCAGGCTTCTCGACCTCTAGGGAGGTCAGCGAGAAGCCTTCGAGACCGCCGGTGAGGTCTGCCTCGATCGGGCGTTCGGTGGCGCGGGCGCGGGACTCGGCGGAAGCTAGGTCTAGCAGCTCAGAGGAGATTTCCTCCGGCGACCAGACGTGGATGCCGGCCTTCTGCGCGGCTGGAACGAGGACATCGTTGCCGCCCATGAGGTGAGTGCCTGCGACCCAGCCGATCTTGGCTTGCGCTAGGGTGACGCCGGCAGGCCAACCAGCTTCGACGTTCCACTTGGCCAGGATGGCGTCGAGCGCGGCCTTGACTTCGCCATAAGCGCCGTCGCCGCCGAAGGTGCCGCGGTTGGGTGAGCCCGGCAGGACCACGTGGCACCGGGTGGGGCTCGGGGCCTTGACCGCGAGGTCAGAGAGGCCGCCGATGAGGCGCTCGACCGACCACAGCAGCAGGCGAGCCTGGGACTCCGTGGAGGAGCCGGCGTCTGCAAGCGAGCCGGAAACAGACGGTGCCGCGAATGGGAATGCCAAGGTTGGGGTGAGCGCTGGCTTGAGAATCTTCACCTCGTTGCCCACGGATTCGCGCTGCTCGGAACCGATCCACTCCACCAGGGAGTCCACGTCGTGGAAGCTGGTGAGGTTGGCCGGAACCAACCACAGGGCAGATCCCTGGCGGCCGTGCTCGGCGTAGAGGCGGCGGGCGAATTCCTTACGGGATTGGGTCACTCGCGATGCCGTCATGATGACGGTTGCGCCGCCTGCGAGGAGGCGCTCGACAAGCGCGGTGGCGATGGAGCCAGGAGCGGCACCGGTGACGAGGGCGACGTCGTCGGCGTAAGCGCCGCGTTTGGTGGACTCGGCGGCTGCGGCTATCTGCTCGAAGTGGGCAGAGTCGACGGCGGTGTTCCCCGAGCGTGCCCACCAACGGGCCTGTTCAGCCACGGTGGCGCCGGCGCCCTGGAAGGCGGCAGGCTGCGCGCGCTCGTCGTCAGCTGCGATCTCACCGAGTGCTACGCGGGCGAGGCGCTCGCGGGCGGTGGCCCAGGCGTCGTCGAAAAGCACGGCGTGTGCCGCGTCGAAAGAAGGGGTGACGGACTTGAGCCAGCCGGAACCGAGCTCGGCCTCGACGACCTCGATGACCTCGGTGTCTGG
Source organism: Corynebacterium sp. HMSC08C04 (assembly GCF_001807495.1). Lineage (NCBI taxonomy): Bacteria > Bacillati > Actinomycetota > Actinomycetes > Mycobacteriales > Corynebacteriaceae > Corynebacterium > Corynebacterium sp. HMSC08C04. The sequence continues at coordinate 50,748 of NZ_KV789230.1, forward strand.
GGCGGTGGCCTCGGCAGGCTCGGCGACGTGGCCGAGCTGGGTGAGAACCTGGCGGGCCGCGGTGGCGAGCACGCCGTTTACACCGGTCACGGTCTCGGCGTAGGCCTCGAGAGCGGCGGAATCCACGACCCCGCCGGAGGCTCCACCTGCGGCAGCGCCCTTGGAGACACTGGCGCCGTGCGCATTGGCGACGCCCTGGACGGCGGCGTCGATAAGCTCGTGCGCCGCGGACTTGCTGGTGGCGCTGGACGCAACCGTGTTCAGGCTGCCGCCGCGGACGGAATCCTCGTCGCGGGAGCCGAGCAGGATTTCGGCCTCGACGTGGGCGACCCAAGACTCGGGCAGGCCCCAGGTGCCGGTGACGTACTCGGCCACCGCGGCGGGCTTGAGGCCCGCAGCGCCGAGCAGCTGGCGCAGGCGTGCGGTGACGGCCTCGCCAAGGACGCTGCCGAAAGGCGCGTAGCCAGGGGCGGCGGCGTTGACCTTTTCGCGCAACGAAGCGACGTCGGCGTCTGCGGCGCCATCGATTGCAGGCACGCCGATCTCAGCGGACATGTCCATCAGGAGCTGGTTGCGGCGCGAGGAAACGCCGTTGGTGAGCTCCTCGATGGTGTCGGAGTCGTTGATCTGGTCGATGCGGATCTTGTTCTGGAACGCGAAGAGCACCATAATGGCCTCGGCCGCGCGGAAGGTGAGCTCGGGGGCGGCACCTGCGGAAGTCGCGGCCGGGGCAGGAACTGCGGGAATGAACTCGGCCGGGGCTGACGCGGATTCAGCGGCTGGGGTGGCTGGAGCAGCTGGGACCGACGCGGCCTCGACAGCCGGTTCCTCTGTCTCTGGGGCGGTCTCGGGTTCTGGTGCTGCCTGGACGTCCTGGAGCATGACCTGGTCTTGGTCGCGCTCGACGTTGAATACGGGCAGGTCGCGGCCTGCCACGGCCAGGGAGCGCTTGGCCAAGTTGGTCAGGGTTGGGGAGGCGGCAAGGCCGACCTCGATTAATTGATCGACCTCGTCGAAGAGCAGTTCCTGGGTCTCAATCCAGCGCACCGGGGAGGCGAACTGCCAGGACAGCAGCTCGATGAGGAGCAGGCGGGCGAGTGCCTGCGGCTCAAGCGAGGAGGCGTCGAGGCCGTCGAGCTTGCCAGAAGGAGCCATCGGGGCCACGGTGTCGACGAATTCTTGGGTCAGCTCGAACGGTACTGCTACGAGGTTTGGCACGTAGCGGCCGACCAGCGCGTCGAGGTCGAGCTCAGCCGGAAGGAGCTCGTCGAGCTTCTCCGCAAACGCGGCCACGCCATCGCGCAGCACGCGGGAGTGGAACGGGACGTCGATGCCCGGAACCATCACGGCTGCGCGTTCCTTGACAGCGTTGGCGCGGCGGACCAGCTCGCGCAGGCCGGCCTTGGTGCCAGCCACGGAGTACTGCTGACCGCGGATGTTGTAGTTGACGATTTCTAGGAACTCGCCGGTTTCTTCCGCAATGGAGGCGACGTAGGTGTCCACCTCATCGCCGCTCACGCCGATCATGTTCGGACGCAGTGCGGCCATGGCGTATTCGGAGTTACCCTCCGCGTCGCGTGGAACGAGGCTGCCCATCGCGGAGCCGCGGGAGTAGACGATGTCGATGACCGCTTCGAGGTCAAAGATGTTAGCCAGCGAGGCCAGCGCTGTGTACTCGCCCAGCGAGTGGCCAGCGTACATCGAGTTGGAGCCGATGGCGTTGTTCTCACGCAAGCGCTCGGTCTGTGCGTACGCCACGACTGCCAGGGCGACCTGGGTGAATTGGGTCAGGTGCAAAACACCCTGTGGGTGCACGAAGGTCTGCTCGCCGACGCGCAGGGACGTGGGATTCTCGTCGATGATGTGTCGGATACTAAAGCCCAGCGCCGCACGGGTGTGCTGGTCGGCGCGGCGCCAAATCTCCCGCGCGGCCGGGGAAGCGGCGCGGTCCGTGCTGCCCATACCCTCTGCTTGAATGCCCTGACCCGGGTAGATGTAGGCGGTGCGCGGCTGTGCAAGCAGCGCCTGCCCGCGGGAGACTACTTCGCCGTCGATGCGGCAGGTGACTTCGAGCGCGGCGTGGATGCCCTTGCGGCCGACGCGCTCGACGACAATGTCAATCACATCGTTCAACTGCACCATTCCGTACATGGAATAGGTCCAGCCCACCACCTGGCCGTGGCGGGCCGCGAGGTGCTGCGCGGTGGCAGAAAGCCACATGCCATGGACCAGCGGAGCCTCGAGAGCCACGAGCTGGGCGGCGTTATAAGAAGTGTGGATGGGGTTGTAATCGCCCGAGACCAGCGCGAATGGGGTCATATCCTGCGGGGCAGTGACTACCGCGCGGTCGATAAAGGAGCGCGGGGTGGAGGTGACCTTTGTCGAGGATTTGCCGCCGCCCCACTCCGGAGCCGGCGTAGGTGCCGCGGTGCCGCTCGCGCGCCCACGGATGGCAAAGCGCTGTACTTGCATAGCGACGATTTCGCCCGCTTTTTCCGGGACGTCGGGGCCGTTGCACAGTTCGAGCTCCACGGTCACGATTCGCCCGGAGGCGGATTCCTCGATGGAGGTGCACTGGGAGGTGACGTCGATGCGGCGGCCGTCGGCCAGCTGGGCGAGCGGAACACGCAGGTCCACGAGGTGATCTAGGTGCACGGCGTTGAGCAGGCCCTCGATGACTGGGTAGCCATCGGGCAGCAGGCCAGAGCCCAGCGCGGTGTAGATGGCCGGCCAGCAGGGGCCGACCAACACATCGGGAGTGCCCACCGGCAGGGCTTTCTCCGCTACGGGTAGGCCAGCGCCGGTGACAGCCGTGTGCGCCTCCAGCAGAGAAGCCGGCAGGTGGAAGGAGTAGTGCGCGCGGCCGAAAGGCGCATCCGCGTCGATGCTGCCTTCTGCGATGCGTGGCATCTCGTCGATGACGTCGCCTTGCTCGGCCACCGAGCCCACGCCGGCGAGGCCGCGCAGGAGCGCGAAGACGGCATCGGGCAGGCGCTCGTGGGAGACCACCGGCGAGCCACCCGTGGCCACATCGGCTGGCAAGTCCACAGGCACGGTGACCTCGCGGACGTAGAAGGGGCGCTGTTTATCCGGCAAATTGTCCCAGTAGGAGTCGGCGTGAATAACAATTTCCCATTGGCCGGTCTCATCCTGGCGTAGCTCAAAAGCGGAGTCATTCATGTGGAAGGCCGGGTTATCCATCAAGTGGCCATGCCAGACCAGGGTGGGGGAAGCCTTGATGAATTCCGCGGCGTCAGCAACCGCGTGCAAGCGGGAGAAGAGGCGTTGCGGCTCGGCGTTTGTATCGCGCAACTGTTGGGTGGTGGCCGCCTCGAAGCGCGCGAGCAGCTCCGCCACGGGCTCATCCTTGCGCGTGATTCCGGCAACCGACACGGGGCCGGGGATGATGCGCACTTGGTCGGCGGTGTAGCGCGGGTCCTGCGCCTGCCACAGCGTGTCTTTGCCAAACCACGTCTTGAGATCGCCGTCGATGGCAGGCACCCACGGCATGGGTTTTACATGCTTGTAGTGCAGCGAGATCCACCAGGCGGCGTCCCGTGGGGACACGCTTGTCGACGCCGCCTCCGGGTAGGTTTCCAGCAAAAGCTTTAAAGCGGCAGGGGCATCGTGGACGTCATCGATGCTTGGGAAAAGAGTGTCGATCTCACCGTGATCCACCGGGTTGAGGCGTGCTTCCACGCGATGGAGAAGGTCGAAGAAGCGGTCATCCCAGGTGGGATCGACGAAGGGGTCGGCGAGCTCGACGAAGCGCTCCAGCCACTGGGCGTAGGTCATCTTCTCGACGTCGCCGAAGTAAGGCTTCGAGGTTTTGTTAAGTGCGGCGATGATTTCTGCGCGGTGGGCGGGGTAGTCCTCGGTGGACAAGGAAGTGATAAGGCGCGAGGCCGCGGCGAAGGAGTTGTCGAGGTCGTGGATATCGGCCAACAGGTGGGATTGGGAGGAGGCCACGCCATTGGTGCCGGTGCCGCGGCCGACCCAGCCGCCGTTGTCTTCTGGCGAAATGCCGGTGGTGCCTACCAGTAGCTCCTTGACCGAATCGGTGGCCTTAGCCTCCTTGGTGGCCATGGCGACGGTGCCGATGAAGACGGCGTCGACAGGCAGGCGCAGCTGACCGTAGCGCAGTGCCCACTTGCCGGTGAGATAGTCGGCGGCGCGCTGTGGAGTAGAGATGCCTCCGCCCACTGCGAGCACTACGTTGTTGTGCTCACGGATTGCGGCGTACGTTTCGAGCAGCATGTCATCGAGGTTGACCCAGGAGTGGTGGCCGCCTGCGTGGCCGTCCTCGACCTGCATGATGATCTGGTCATCCGGGTAGGCGGCAGCGATCTTGAGGACGTCGCGAATTTGCTGGGCGGTGCCGGGCTTGAAGGAGATATAGGGGAAGCCATCGCTGTGGAGCTGGTTCAGTAGCGAGCCTGCTTCCTCGACTTCTGGGATGCCGGCAGAAATGCACACGCCGTTGAAGGAAGCGCCGGCCGCACGCGCCTTGGGCACGATGCGGGTTTGGCCGAATTGCAGGTTCCACAGGTAGCGGTCGAAGAACATGGTGTTGAACTGCGCCGTGCGGCCTGGGTTCAAGTGTTCTTCCATCACTTTAAGGTGAGCGCGGAAGACCTCGTCGGAGTACATTCCGCCGCCGGCCATCTCGGTCCAGTGGCCGGCGTTTGCGGCGGCGGCCACGATCTCGCCGTCGGCGGTCGTTGGTGTCATGCCGCCCAGCATGATGGGCGAGAGACCCGTGAGATCGGAGAATCGGGTTTGGGTATAGAAACGGCCATCGGGAAGCTCCACCAGGCGGGGCGCGAAGTCGCGGTAATCAAGCGGCTCGGGCAGCTCCGTGCCCGGTGTGGCCAGGGCGTCGCGTTGCTCGGGCGTAGCAATCTCTACGATGACGCTGCCGCTGCCGGTGACCAGCGGCTCGCTCAGGCGCGTTAGGGAAGCGTCGAGGCTGAGCAAAAACTCTGAGCCTTGTGCTTGCTTTTCAGCGATGTTTGTCTGGATAAGGCTCGGCCAATCGTGTTCTTCGACGAGGATTTCGCGCGCCAGGCCGTGGTCTGCGATTCCGCAGGCAGCTGCCCATTTTTCGGTGAGCTCGGCGGCGGCGTGAAGGCTGGGATGGTGGAAGGGAAGGGCTACTGGAAGCTCGGTGGCGTGGAGCTCGATCTCGTCGCCGCCTACGGTCCGCTCTGCGAGAGTGGCGTTGTATTCATCCACTGCGCCTTCCAGGGCGGCGCGCGTGGCTGCGAGGCAGTCCGGGGAACCGGATAACGCGAAGGCCCGGCGGCCGTTGACCACGGCTATGGCGGCATCGCCTTGGAGACGTTCCTCCACGAACTCGCGCGTGAGTCCGCGCAGCGCCAGCATGTGCGAGCGGGCGTCGACGCTGCCGTGGCTTGCCGACGCCGCCGTTCCCATCACTAGCGCCAAGCTCAGCGCCTCCTGCGGGTCGCGCAGCGCCAGCACTCCGAGGGAGCCTTGGGAGTGGCCGAGTGCTTTTTCCGGGCGCAGGCCCAGCTGCGCGAGATGCTCCACTGCGGCGATCTGCCCGAGTACGATTCCCGGGATGGAATAGGCAGGGAAGACGTCTGCGTCCTGGATGCTTTCCTCGCCGTCTATAAGTGCCTGCAGGCGGTCGAAGACGCCGGGGCAGGTTGACGCGATTTGGCGCGCGACTGGGGCGGTGGTGGTGCGGGTGGATTCGAGGAGCTCGACCAGGCGGGTGCGAACCTGTGGCTGCGCGGCGGCCTGTGCGAGTGCCTTCTGCCAGGCAGAACCCTGGCCGGGGAAGAGGATGGTGGCGCCAGTTAGGCGGTGAAGTGGCGTCAGGGATGACAAATGCATCGGGTTATTACCTCGGAAGTTCTTGGTTGGAAGAAAAAGGGGGAGAGGAAGTAAAACCGCGTTAAAGAATAGTTAGCTATAACAAAATAAACGCGATGACGACACGGTATCTTACGCAGGCGTAAGGTTGCAGCCTTATTCACCCAAAATGTGAGGTTTTACTCAACTTTGGGGGTGGTTGGAAGAATTACAGAAAACGCTCGGCCACAGCACGGCGTCGGAGTTTGCCCAGGCCATCGCGGCCTAGGTCTGGAACCACGATGAACTCGCGTGGGACCTTATAGCGGGCGAGCTGGCCACGGCACCACTCGCGGAATTCTTCCTGCGTGGGTTGCGCGGCATCCGCGGGCGCGCCGGGTTGGGCGCTGGCGAGCACGATGCAGGCGACGACGTCCTCGGAGCCGTCGGGGCGGGGGCGGCCGATCACGGCGGCGTCGGCAAGCGCAGGGTGAGAAAGCAGCACCTCTTCGACCTCGCCGGGGTAGACGTTGAAACCGCCGGTGATGATGGTCTCTTTGAGGCGGGCGCGCAGGGTGATAAAGCCATCGGCGTCCTGAGTGGCGAGGTCGCCCGTGCGCAGCCATCCGTCCTGGAAAGCGGTGCGGGTGGCCTCCGGATTGTGGAGGTAGCCGGAAAAGACCTGCGGCCCGCGCACGAGCAGCTCCCCGGTATCGGGGTCGATGCGTACCTGCGTATCCGGCATAGGGATGCCAATGCAGCCGGCGCGGCGGTGTTCGTTCAAAGGATTGCAGGTCACCACGGGCGCGGCCTCGGTAAGCCCATAGCCTTCCACGAGGAAGCCGTGGGCTTGAGTCTCCCACTGGCCGATGGTTGCAGAAGGCAGCGTCGCGGCGCCGGAAATGGCTTGGGTGATCTTCGGAAGCTCCGGTGCGGCGTCCACAATGCGCTGATAAACCGTAGGGACCGCGGGCAGCCAGGTGGGAGGGGCTGCCGCAATTGCCGCAAGGATAAGCTCCAAGCGCGGGGCGGGTACGAGGCTAATCGACGCCCCCGTGACCACACCTACCGTCAGTGACATGGTCAGGCCATAGGAGTGGAACAGCGGCAAAACCGCCATCGCTTGTGGGTGCTCCTCCGGTAGGCGCCAGTGGGCCATTTGCAGTGCGTTGGCGGCGAGATTGCCATGAGAGAGCATGGCGCCCTTGGGGGTGCCCGTGGTGCCGGAGGTGTAGAGGATGAGTGCGAGATCGTCTTTGTTTACTTCGGCCCGTGGCGTTTGCTTCTTACCCTCGGCGAGGAAATCTTCCCAGTCTGCGTCGGCGTCGATGACGTGCTCAAGCTGCGGCAACTCGCGGAAGATGCCTACCGCGGGCCCCTGTGCGATGGCTACGCGGGCGCCATGGTGGGCCACCATCGGGGTCAGTTCATGCGTGGTGAACTGGGGATTGTGCTCCACCACGGCAGCGCCCAAGCGCAGTGCCGCATAAAAGGCAATGACGTGGGCGGGGCGGTTAGCAAGCGCCAAGGCCACGAAGTCGCCGCGCTGCACGCCGCGGGCGCTCAGTGCGCTGGCGGCCCGGTTGATCTCGGCGTCGAGCTGCGCATAAGAAAGTTCTTCTCCCATATAACGCAGTGCCACCCGCTCGGGGTGCGCAGCGATGGTCTCAGCCAGTTGGCTAAGAAGCGTGGCGTTGCCGTAGTCCAACGAGGTGGGTGTCCATTCGCCATAGAAGCGGTGCCAGGGCTGAGAAGAAGAAAACTGCATCGCTTTTTAAGCTTAGCCCTGGCTGCTATGGCGGGCCTAAACCGCTAGCTGTGTTTCCCGGACTTTAGGCGCTGCAGCAGATCCGCCTGCACTTCGCGGCGGCGAACCTTGCCCAGCTGGTCTGCGGCAAGGTGCTCGAAGTGATAGAAGGTGCGCGGCACCTTGTAGCGGGTAAGGTTCTGGCGCGCGAAGTCCTTCATGCCTTCTGGGTCGAGGGCGGCGCCGTCGCGCAGGATGACGCAAGCGACGACGTCCTCGGAGCCGTCTTCTCGCGGGCGGCCCACCACGGCGACATCGACGACGTCGGGGTGCATGCCGATGACCTTTTCGACTTCACCAGGGTAGGCGTTGAAGCCGCCGGTGATGATCATCTCCTTGATGCGGGAGACGATCTTGATGAAGCCATCGGACTCCATGACCGCCATATCGCCGGTGCAGAACCAGCCATCGTGGAAGGCCTTTTCAGTGGCTTCTGGGTTCTTGAAGTAGCCCTTGAACACCTGCGGGCCGCGCGCGAGCAGCTCGCCGGGCTCGCCGTCTGGCATGGTCTCGTCAAGGTTGTCCGGGTTAGCGATACGGATTTCGGTATCGGGGAAGGGGATGCCGATGTAGCCGGGGCGTCGTGAATTGTTCATCGGATTGCCGGTAAGGACCGGGGAAGTCTCGGTGAGGCCGTAGCCTTCAACCAATAGGCCGCCGCTCAAAGACTCCCACTTCTCAACGGTCTCCGGCGGCAGCGCGGCGGCGCCCGATAGCGAGTTGTGTACGCCGGTGATGTCGACGTTGTTGGCTTCTGCAGCTTCGATGATCTTGGAATACAAGGTGGGCACGCCAGGCAGCCAGGTAGGCCGGTGCTTTTTCATGATGTCCATGATGAGCGGGATCTTTGGTGCCGGGGTGAGTACGAGCTCGCCGCCGACGTAGACGCCGAGTGCTGCGAGGAGTGTGAGGCCGTAGATGTGGAACATTGGCAGAGCGGCCAGCATGCGCTCGGGTTTATTGCCAAACTCGGGCACCCAGGCCACACCTTGTTTCACGTTGGCGCAGATATTCGCGTGGGTGATTTCCGCGCCCTTCGGTGTACCCGTGGTGCCGGAGGTGTACAGGATGATGGCGGTGTCTTCGGGGTGAATTTCGGCGTCGGCAAGCTTGGTGCCATCGCCGCCGATTGCGGTGCCGGTCAGGGTGCTCCACGGCACGGTGTTGGGCGCTGGGGCGGTGAGCTGCTCGCGCTGCTCCGTGATGGGTGGGATAGGAATGCGCAGGAGCAGCTGCTTGCTGCGCGGCATGGCCTCGGTCATGTTGACGGAGATGATCGTCTCAAGCGGGGTGGTTTCGCGCAGCTGCTCGAAGGTGGCGGTCATCTTGTCCCAGACAATGGCCACGCGGGCGGCGTGATCCTGGAAAAGGCCCTCGAGCTCGTGGGCGGTGTAGAGCGGATTGTGCTCGACGACGATCGCGCCTAACTTGAGCACCGCATAAAAGGCCGCGATGTGCTGTGGGCAGTTAGGAAGCGCCATGGCCACGCGATCGCCGGGGCGGATACCAAAGGCCTTAAGCCCGGCCGCTGCGGCGCGAACCTGGACATCTAGCTCGTGGTAGCTCTGTTGGCGTCCAAAGAACCAGGTAGCCGGCCAAGTTCCGTGCTTGGCAAGGTTCTCGTTGTAGATATCAAGCAGGGTCTGTTCGCCGTAGTCGAGGTGGTGGTCGGTCCACTCGGCGTAGCTGGCAAGCCAGGCTTTGGACTCGTATGCAGATGGCTGGGTATCCGACATGACGTCACTCCTTTGGGGTGGCAAACAATTTTGTTTCGGACAGTATAACCATTTTGTGAACTAAACACTTCTGCCTGCCAAACTTTTGCGATGGGGTAGTTGCCGTTTCTCCTTAGCTCGCCGTGTTTGTGGTCCGCTAGAATTCACATTTGTACTCATAGTTCTTGCAGGAACCGAGACGGGGAAGCGGTGAGTGTTTCGTGGTTGCTTTACTTTTCACGGCTGCGGGAATCTACGGCCTCGTTGTAGTGGCGGGCGCGGTTGGTGCTGATTCCGTGGGGTTTGTTGTCACGGTAACGCTCATGGGGTTTGGCTTTGCGCTGTTCGTCGGTGGCTCACTGGAGCGCTATCTTCCGGCCTCGTTGTGGCGCCGATTCTCTCTTTCACGTGCTGCCAGCCGACGTTGGGGCGTGGATTGCTTCAACGCCTTTCTCTGGCGAATCGGTTGGAACAAGCACATAGTCGCAATGCGAAAGCGCGAATCGGATGGCAATGAGAAAGGTCCGATCCTGCGGCACGTCCGCGCCTCTGCGGTTGGGCATTCGTGGTCGGTGCTGCTTCATGTAGCCAGTGCGATTTGGGCGGTTACCGCCGACGGCTGGCTGGCAGCGGTAGTCCTCCTAATGATCGGGATAATTGGCCATGTTTACCCGGTCCTATTGCAGATCCGCGTTATGACGCGGTTGAGGGATTAGTCGTTTCAGGCTGTTGCTGCTCTTTTTGGTCCCGTGCAAAAGTTCCCTTTCAAAGGGTTGTATGTCGAGTAGAAGCTCGTCAGAAAACGGCCAAAAGCTCTTTTTGCCCGGCGATGGGAGCTGAGCAAAAAGAGCTTTTGAAGGGGAGCTTTTGGAAGGGACCGGGAAGTCGAGCCGGAAGCAGCGGTTACTGCCCAGCCTTTTCCTTTTCCAGGCGCTCGAGCAGATCGGCCTGGACCTCGCGGCGGCGAATCTTGCCCATCTGGTCCTTGGCCAGTTCCTCGAAGTGGTAGAAGGTACGCGGCACCTTGTAGCGGGTGAGCCGCTCGCGGCAGAATTCCTTCAAACCTTCAGGGTCGAGCGCCACGCCGTTGGCCAAGTCGATGCAGGCCACGACGTCCTCAGAGCCGTCGGAGCGCGGGCGGCCGACAACCGCGACGTCGTCAATCGCCGGGTGTGTACGCAGTACCTCTTCGACCTCACCTGGATAGACGTTGAAGCCGCCGGTGATGATGATTTCCTTGATGCGCGAAACCAGGCGGATGAAGCCGTCTTCTTCCATGATGCCCATGTCGCCGGTGCGGAACCAGCCGTCGTGGAAGGCAGCTTCGGTGGCCTCAGGGTTGTTGAGGTAGCCCTTGAATACCTGGTGGCCGCGGGCGAGGACCTCGCCCTCGACGCCGTCGGGCTGGGTTTCGTCGAGGTTGTCCGGGTTTGCGATGCGGATCTCGGTATCCGGGAACGGGATGCCCACGTAACCTGGGCGGCGATCGGTGCTCATCGGGTTGCCCACGATGATGGGGGAGCACTCGGTTAGGCCATAGCCTTCAACCAGCAGGCCGCCGGTGTATTCTTCCCACTTTTCCACGGTATCGACAGGCAGGGTGGAAGCGCCGGAGAAAGCCGCGCGCACGCCCTTGATGTCAATGTTGTCTTCCTCAGCTGCCTTCACGATGCGCTCGTAGAGGGTCGGCACGCCCGGAATCCACGTCGGGGTGTGCTTCTTCATCAAGTCCATGATGAGGGAGATGTCCGGCTTCGGGATGATGACCAGCTCGCCACCGATGAGCGGCTGCAGGATGACGTTCATGACCAGGCCATAAGCATGGAAGAAAGGCAGCGCACACAGCATGCGCTCTGGCTTATCGCCCAGGCCAGGGACCCAGTGCTTGCCCTGCAGAATCACGGCAAAGAAGTTGCCGTGGGAAAGCTGCGCGCCCTTTGGCTGCCCCGTGGTGCCGGAGGTGTACATGATGACCGCCACGGTGTCCTTGGTGACGTCCTCCGGCGTCGTGACGTCGCGGCCGTCGCCGCCAATCGCGTTGCCGATGAGGCTATCCCAGGTCACGGTGTTCTTTGCGTGGGTAGAAAGCTGCTCGCGCTTGGACTTAAGAAATGGCAGGTACTTCAGCGCCAGCTTCTGAGTCGTTGGCATCGCATCGATCATGTTGATGGAGATGACCGTCTCAAGGTTCGTGGTGCCGCGCAGCTTCTCCAGGGTCGAAGCCGTCTTGTCCCAGGCAATCGCGATGCGGGCGCCGTGGTCTTTGAACAACCCCTCCAGCTCGTGCGCAGTGTAGAGCGGGTTGTGCAGCACGGCGATGGCGCCGAGCTTCAGGATGGCGTAGAAGGCCGCAACGTACTGCGGGCAGTTCGGGGCGACGATGGCCACTTTGTCACCTGGGCGCACTCCAAATGCCCGGAGGCCGGCGGCCGCGCGGCGAACTTGGCGGTCGAGCTCAGCAAAAGTCTGGGTCTTGCCAAAGAAGTACGTCGCGGGCTTATCCGGGTTGATTGCCAGATTGTTGTCGTAAATGTCGAGGAGAGTGGTGTCTCCGTAGTCAAGGTGATGTGGTGTCCACTCTGGGTAGAACTGGAGCCACTCCTTGTTGTCGATTGCCGACATGGGGAATTCAGCACCTTTCGGTTACGTAAGTTTTAGCACGGGCCAGTATAGCCACGAATAGGGAACGCTAGACTGTGTAGCTATGCGCATCGCGATGATTTCTCTGCATACCTCCCCTATCGAGCAGCCCGGTTCCGGCGATGCCGGCGGCATGAATGTCTACGTTCTTAATATCGCGCGGCAGCTGGCTAAGCAGGGAGTAGAGGTCGATGTCTTTACCCGTGCTACCCGGCCTAGCCAGGGGGAAGTCGTCGAGGTTGAAGAGCGCCTCCGGGTTATCAACATCGTGGCCGGCCCGTACGAGGGCCTTGATAAGGAAGACCTTCCCACGCAGATGATCGCCTTTGCCGGTGGCCTGGTGCAGTTCGTGAAATGCTTTGGGCTGGAATATGACCTTATTCATACGCACTACTGGCTCTCCGGCCAGGTGGGCTGGCTGCTGCGTGATCTGTGGGGCGTGCCGCTGGTGCACACGGCGCATACTTTGGCGGCGGTAAAGAATGCTCACCGCACCGCGGACGATGCGCGTGAATCGGAAGCGCGCCGCATCTGCGAGCAGCAGTTGGTCGATAACGCTGACCTGCTCGTTGTGAACACGAAGCAGGAGGCGCAGGATTTGGTCGAGCATTACGACGCCGACCCTTCCCGCATCAAGGTGGTCTCGCCCGGCGCTGACGTTGAGCTGTTTACTCCGGGCACCAACCGCAACACAGAGCGTTCGCGCCGCGAGCTGGGCATTCCGATTCACACCAAGGTCGTGGCCTTCGTGGGCCGACTGCAGAAGTTCAAGGGCCCGGAGGTTCTCATTCGTGCAACCGCTGAGCTCATTGAGCGCGATCCTTATCGCAATATCCGCGTGCTGTTCTGCGGTGGCCCATCGGGGGTGAACTCGACGCCGGAATACTACCAGAACCTGGTGCACAAGCTGGGGCTTTCCAAGCACGTGCGCTTTCTAAGCCCGCGTCCGCCGGAGGAACTGGTCTCCATTTACCGCGCGGCCGATCTGGTGGCGGTGCCCAGCTACAACGAGTCCTTCGGGTTGGTGGCTTTGGAGGCACAGGCCTCCGGTACCCCCGTCATCGCTGCGCGCGTGGGTGGCCTGTCCATCGCTGTGGCAGATGGAAAGACCGGCGAGCTCGTCGACGGCCACTTCCCCGAGGCTTGGGCGGATGCCTTGGAGCACTTGCTTGACGACGACCCGCTGCGCATCAGCATGGGCGAAGCCGCCGTCAGCCACGCCGCGAAGTTCAGCTGGGCTGAATCCGCCAACGTTCTTGCCCGGATCTACGAGGAAGCCCTGCACATCGAGGTCCCGGATTGCCATGCGCGCCGGGCAATTGGTTACTAAGTAGCGGGAGAAAAGACTTGATGTCTAAAGGCATGACTTTTCTGCGCACTCTCCGCTTAGGCGATGTGCTGCTTGCGGGCTTGGCCGTGTTACTGGCGCTCTTGTACACCCTGGTACCGGGGCCGCTGCCTATGGAGATCCACATCGTGCAAGCTGTGGTTTCGTGGGCCTTTGTCCCGTTCTTTCTCATTTGGCGGTCGCGGCCTGTCATTGCTCCGGTAGGGATGATTTTCTGTCTAGGGGCATGGGCAATTACCTGGATGCTGGCGCTCCCGACGAATTCTGGATTCTCTCCGTGGTTGGTTGCTGCTCCTTTAGCTGTTTATTCTTCTGCGCGTTTATGTGAAGAACGGTGGATTCCAAAGGCTATTCTCGGCGCAACGTTCGCTGGCACTTTCGCTTCGCCGTTCATGTGGAAGCTGCAACCAGACCTGACCGAGCGATACCGAAGCGGAACGGATTTTCTATTTACTTTCCTTTTCCACTGGCTACTTTTGTTACTCGTTTATGTAGTTGCGGTGCGTTTGCGTGACAAGGAGGTGGAACGGCAGGCGCGACAGCGTGAAGCTCAGGAAGAAGAGCGGCTTCTTATCGCGCGTGAACTACATGACGTACTAGCTCATTCGTTGACCCTCATCAAAGTTCAAGCAAATGCTGGTCTTGTTGCTTCGGGGACATCGGAGGAAGCATTGCGAACTATCCGAACTGAAGCGGACGGAGCGCTCGCGGAGGTGCGTTCAATTGTGTCCTCGCTACGGGCGCCGACAACGCGCGAGCCATCTCGCCAACTATCCGATATTCCCAAGGTCGTGGAAGGTTTTCGCGCTGCAGGCCTTGATATCAGCGCAGATTTACCGAATACCCCGGTGACTCTTCCTGCGCTAACCCAATTGGCTTTGGTCCGGATTATCACGGAGGCACTGACTAATGTGCTTCGCCACCAAGGGACAGGGGCGACAGTTCGCCTGAAACTTTCTGATTCTGCTGCGCTGAGTGTTGAGTCATGGGGTAGACCACAAGGAGAGACATCAGGAGCCGGTGTAGGTTTGGTGGGAATCGCCGAAAGGGCTACAGCATTGGGTGGCTGGGTGCGTACCTCCGGAGACGCTCGGCACTTCCTAGTGGAAGCACAATTTCCGCAGAGGACAACATAATGATTCGAGTACTTCTTGCTGATGACCAGCCGCTGCTGCGCAGTGCGTTGGAAACCATTCTTAATGCCGCAGGGGACATTAAGGTCGTTGCCGCGGTCGGTGATGGGCAAGCAGCCGTCGAGGCTGCAGCTGCGCATTCGCTCGATATTGCGATTCTTGATATTCGGATGCCAGGGATGGATGGAATAGCTGCTGCAAGTGCCCTCTTGGCAAGGAACCCGTCACTTAGGGTGATCATGCTAACGACGTTTAATGAAGAGGAGCTGGTTCGTTCTGCGTTGCTCGCGGGAGTCCATGGTTTTCTTCTCAAAGATTCAGACCCGGAGGTGCTTTTAGGCGCTGTTCGTGCGGTTCATGCAGGAGAAGCCGTCCTAGCAAGCGGAGTGACCGGAACGGTTTTGGAGGGCTATCGCGCAGCGATTGCTGGACGAGCCGAACTATCAGCAGCGCAAAGGCAAGGGCTTGCATTGGTGACTCGACGCGAGTTGGAAGTGCTGCGGCTGATCACTAGTGGCGCGACTAACCGGGAAATTGCCCAAGAACTCGTCCTCGCTGAGACCACCGTAAAGACGCACGTTTCCTCGCTCATGTCGAAGCTGCAAGCTAGGGACCGTGTGGCTTTGGTGTTGCTAGGCCAAAAAGTCCTACTGCAGTAGGAGAACTTCCGGCCAAGGTTGGTTCTGCTGGGGGATACAGGAAAGAAGCTACGGCGACATACTTCTTTCATGTCCTCATCACTTAGCTTGTCACGTGTCACCAAGTCGTTCGGGAACCAGCGAGTCCTCAACGACGTCTCGCTTTCAGTAACTCCTGGACGAGTACATGCTTTGCTTGGGCGAAACGGCGCGGGAAAGTCCACCCTGATGTCGATTTTGTTGGGACTTTCATCTGCAGATTCGGGAACAATCGGTAAGCTGCCCACGGTCGGTGCGTCCTTGAATGGGCCAGCTTTCTACGGCCACCTCAGCGCACGGAATAACCTCCTTGTGCACACAAGATTGCTTGGTCTGCCCGCGGAGGAGGCCGATCGGGCTCTTGCTGTGGTTGGGCTGGTGGACGTCGGTGGCAAGAAAGCCAAGAGTTTTTCCACCGGAATGAAAGCTAGGTTGGCCCTAGGACAAGCGATTCTCGGCGACCCCGAAGTGCTCGTACTTGATGAGCCGCAAAATGGCCTTGACCCGCAAGGAATTAGTGAGCTGCGTGAGCTGCTGCGTGACTGGGCTGCGCGAGGCGGCACGGTTCTAGTTAGTTCTCACCAACTTGGGGAAGTACTTCATCTCGCAGATGACATTTCTGTGCTTGCACAAGGTGAAATCGTTTATTCGGGGCCTCTGCGTGATTTGGCTCCGGAAGGAAACTTGGAAGAAGAGTTCTTCCGCCTCACCGCAGGGGGACGCAATGTTTAGGCGTCAGCTTCATACCGAGCTGTTGCGCGCTCGCGGTACTTCGTTGGTGTGGTTGCCTTTGATAGCCGTGCCTTTGGTCCTTCTGACATATAACCTTTCTCGCCTTGCATCTCCTGCCACCGATGCGACGGGCGTACTCATGTGGCAATCAATGTATGTCACCGGGATGGCGGCTCCACTTGTTGCAATGTTTGCTGCAGCTGCGGAGGCACGGGAGAAGCGTGCTCGGTTTGGCGGGACGCATATGCGTTTGGCGGGGCTTCCGAAGGTGCAAAGGACGCGATTCTTGAATGCCGAAAGGTTGGCCCGCCTCCTCGTTGTCCTCCTCAGCATCGCTGTATTTCATGTAACTAATTTCGGCGGAAGTTGGTTGGCCGTCTATTCGCGCGAGAATAGCTCACGCATTCTCGCTGTCGGTGTGCTGTGCTTTGTCGGCTCGATTGGTATTGCTGGATTGGCAGCAGCAGTAGCACGCCTGACCAACTTGGTAGTGACACTCGTAGTGTTTGTTATCTGGCAACTATTCTTTGCTCTAAATCCCGTCGTGGAAGCCGACAATTGGTGGATGTGCCCGCCAGCATGGCCGGTGCGAGCTGTATTGCCGATTATGGGCATTCACCGAAACTCCGTTCCACTTGAGCCGGGTGCGTCTTTGGCAGCTGAGAAACCATGGAACGCATTAGCTTTGTGCGTTCTTCTTGCTCTGGTGGGAATTGCAGCAGCGCTCTGGGCACCAGATAGCTGGCACCCACGGCTAGTCCGACGCTCGAAAGCGACAGCAAACGAACCTGGGGTGGGGTGGAAGCCCGCTGTGGTTACAAGGGATTGTGCACAACGGCCACGGCCATTTTTAGCGCTTTGCTTTGCGGCTACGGCACCAGCGCTAGTGGCCTGCATGGTCCTTAGTGCAACGCTGCTGGTATTTACCGCTTTGCTGTACCCGGCCTCTTATGTCCATGGCCTGTTCGTGTTCGGCATTTTGCCCATCGGATCGGGGCTTGCACCCGTGCTGGGATGGGCTGCACTGCGCGATAGTTGGCCGTTGATGTTGCTCGAATATCGAGGGTGCCGAAGCACCTTGATCTACTGGTTAATCAGCGTGGTCGCTGTAATGTCAGCATGCAGCTTGCTTGCTGGGCTCATTGCTGGCGGTGCGCTTGGCGATGAGCTTCGCCGCCTCGTGCTCAGCATCGCAGTGGGCACCATTATCGCTTTGGCAAGCTTGCTATTAAATGCCCGATTCGGGAGCACGTTCACGCTTGCTCTGAGCATCGTGTTTGCGATCATTTCGCTTACGTTGGGCGGAGATGTCCTAGCGAATACTCCATTGTGGACTGTAGCCTTTAGCGCTTGGCCGGAGACGGTCACGAATATCGGCCGAATGACAGTAGCGATACCCGTGATTGTGGTAGCGCTCGCATCCCTTTGTTTCTGCTGGCAGAAGAAGGCTCCCATGGTCGGGAGCTCGGATTCTTAACTCGCGAGTGACTTCGTCCAGGAAGTCCACCAGAACTTCGGCTCAATGCCCAGCTTCGCGTTGATGGCGAGCATGCGCTCGTTGCTCAGCGCGTTGTAGGTGGTGACACGCTTTAAGCGTGGGTAGCGGGCAGCGGCTTCGCCCCAGAGCGCCTGCTTGACCAGCATGCCCCAGCCACGGCCACGGGCGCGGCGGTGGGTGATGGTCAGCTCTTGCTTGGCTACTTCGGGGTGTGAGGGATCGAGGAGCAGCACGGAGAGGGCGGCGATGCCTTCTTCATCGATGAGAACCGCATTGGCCGTGACCGTCTTGGAGCGAGCATGGTGCTTTGCGGCTTCCTGCAGCATTTCTTCGGTCCACTCGCGCTCGATGGGGCCTTCGGCGGTGGGGACGTCGAGGTCAGCAATTGAGAGGATCTCAAGGAAAGAGTCGGTGTGGTCCGAGAGGTGCTCGGGCAGGAGGTGGCCCTCGAAGTACTCGGCGCGCAGGCCTGCAGGCAGCTGCGCTGGCTCGGCTTTGGCGAGTTCAAGCTGGCAAGCCTGCTCCACGATGCCGAGTACAAAGCCGTGGCCTGTGAAAGCGGCGGCGCGGGGGTCGTCGTCAAGCCCGCCTATAGCAAAGTCAACATCCAATGTAATGGTGGTGCGGCCGTGCTGTGCCATGAGCTCCGCGGCCGCATCCAAGAGCGCATCGAGAACTTCTTCGCTGTAGTCATCGACGAAGGTGGGGGCCAAATAGGCCAGCGTGGTCTCACCCGTCAGCGGCATGTTTACTCGCAGGAACCCGCGCGCACCGAGGTCGGTCTCATCCTCCTGGGCGCGCAGCTGGCCTTCCTGCTCGCAGGCGGCGAGCAGGAAGGAAAGGCGCTGGGAACTTGGACGCAAACTATTGAGCAAGCTGTCCATGGACTCGCAGAAATCATCGTTGCCTGCGAGGTATTTAAGCAATGCGCTGTCCGCCTCGTGGCATACGCGCAGCGCTAGGGAAGGGGAATCGTTGGTTTCCAAGTGGGGTGGGGCTATCTGAATGACGTGCATGGCAGCTTCTGCTTTCGGCGAGTGTTTTCCATTTAATTGTGATTTAGATTTCTTGAGCAGTAAAAGCCCATTGTAGGAAATTTTCGGTTACCTCTGAGGGCTAAAAGTTGCAGCGCGGACTATTAAAAACTGGCATGCTTGAAGGCATGACTCAAGGAAAGCTTATTCTTCTTCGACACGGACAATCCCAGTGGAACGAATCCAACCAGTTCACCGGTTGGGTCGACGTGGACCTCACCGCAAAGGGCGAGGCAGAAGCAAAGCGCGGCGGCGAGCTGCTGAAGGAAAAGGGCCTGCTGCCGGAGGTTCTCTACACCTCACTGCTGCGCCGTGCTATCCGCACCGCAAACATTGCGCTTAACGCGGCAGACCGTCACTGGATCCCGGTCGTGCGCGATTGGCGCCTCAACGAGCGCCACTACGGCGCTCTGCAGGGCCTGAACAAGGCAGAGACTAAGGACAAGTACGGCGAAGAGCAGTTCATGGCATGGCGCCGTTCCTACGGCACCCCGCCGCCAGAGCTGGAAGATTCCTCCGAGTACTCCCAGAGCGCCGACCCGCGCTACGGGGACCTGGAGCAGGTCCCGCGCACCGAATGCCTGAAGGACGTCGTCGAGCGCCTCGTTCCGTACTTCGAGGAGGAGATCCTCCCACGCGCCAAGAAGGGCGAGGTCGTTCTCATCGCCGCACACGGCAACTCCCTGCGTGCGCTGGTCAAGCACCTGGACAACATCTCTGGCGAAGACATCGCTGGCCTGAATATTCCTACGGGCATTCCGCTGGTCTACGAGATTGCGGAAGACGGCAGCGTCCAGAACCCAGGCGGCACCTACCTGGATCCGGAAGCTGCTGCTGCCGGCGCCGCAGCGGTTGCGGCGCAGGGCGGCAAGTAAGAGCTTTTGAAGTACTGCGTACAATTCCCCGGGGGTCTATACTCCCTGGGGATTGTTTTGTTTTAACTGGTAATAGATACGTGGAATTACTTTTAGCTTTTCTAGCCGGCGTGGTGGTTTGCGCCTTCGCTCTACCGGTGATCTCTTGGGTGCGCGGGCGCATCGAGCGTTTCCGCAAATCTAATGATGCTGATTCCAACAGAGTCACTACCGTGAGCCAGGTTTTGCACTTGGCTATCCAAGGCGCGCCGACAGGCATCACGGTTCTCTCGCGCTCGAAGGAGGTCATCCTTTCTAATCCTTCAGCCCATGAGATGTCTTTGGTCCATGATCGCACTGTTAATCCGGATATCTGGAAGGTCGCGGAGGAGGTCTTCGCGGACAAGGAAACGCGCTCGCTTGACCTTTCCATTCCGAAGCGCCGTACCGGTAACCGAGTGACTCAGGTGCTGGCGGTGGTTAAGCCGCTGACGCTTAACGACGACCGCTTCGTCATCGTCTACGGCACCGACGAATCGGAGTCTGTGCGCATGGAAGCCGCTCGCCGCGACTTTGTGGCGAATGTCTCCCACGAGCTTAAGACCCCTGTCGGCGGCATCGCATTGCTGGCGGAGGCTCTGCTCAATGACCCGGCTGACGTTGAAACCGTGGAATACTTCGGTGGCAAACTACAAAAAGAAGCCAACCGCATGGCGGATATGGTCAACGAGCTGATCGCGCTTTCCAAGCTTCAAGGTGCGGAGGCGCTGCCGGAGATGGAGCCGCTAAATCTTGATGAATTGGTGGATGAAGCAATCTCCCGCAATCAGCTGGCAGCCGATTCACATCAGAATGAACTTACCCGCGGCAAGCCGGTGGGAGTGCAGGTCAAGGGCGATAAGGCGCTGCTTATCACCGCTATTTCCAACCTCATCTCCAATGCAATCCATTACTCGCCGGATGAGATGCCGGTGTCGGTGACCCTCAAGATCGTCGGTACCGATATCGTGCTCGTGCGCGTGACTGACCGCGGAATCGGTATCGCCCCGGAGGACCAAAAGCGAGTCTTCGAGCGCTTCTTCCGCGTGGATAAAGCTCGCTCGCGCCAGACCGGTGGCACGGGTCTGGGACTGGCTATCGTTAAGCACGTTGTGGCCAACCACGGTGGCAACATCAAGCTGTGGTCGCGGCCGGGCACGGGCTCGACCTTCACGATCGAGCTACCTATTTACAAAGACGAAACTGCAGCGGATAACGTAGAGAATCAGGATAATGAAGTAGATGGTGCCGTCAGCTCAGCTGCGCCTGGGCTTCCTCGTGCCGTCGCTCGCGTAGCCGCACGTCGAAAGGACAAAGCACAATGACCAACATCCTCATCGTTGAAGATGAAGAGTCGCTGGCCGATCCACTAGCGTTCCTTCTGCGCAAGGAGGGCTTTGACGTCATCCTCGCACCGGATGGTCCGACCGCCCTCGAGGAGTTTGCGAAGAACTCCGTCGACATCGTTCTTCTGGATCTCATGCTGCCGGGAATGTCCGGCACCGATGTGTGCAAGCAGCTGCGTTCGACGTCCTCGGTTCCAGTCATCATGGTCACGGCGCGTGACTCGGAGATTGATAAGGTCGTCGGCCTCGAGCTGGGTGCGGACGATTATGTGACCAAGCCTTATTCTTCCCGTGAGCTGATTGCGCGTATTCGCGCGGTTCTGCGCCGCGGCCAAGACTCTGCTTCTGAGGCTCCGCAGGAGGAGTTCGACGAGCAGATTCTTGAGGGCGGTCGCGTACGCATGGACGTTGAGCGTCACACCGTCACTGTCGACGGCGAGGCAGTCTCGATGCCGCTGAAGGAATTCGACCTGCTGGAGTACCTGCTGCGTAATGCAGGACGCGTTCTTACCCGCGGCCAGCTGATTGATCGTATTTGGGGCGCTGACTATGTGGGCGATACCAAGACACTAGACGTGCACGTCAAGCGCCTGCGCTCGAAGATCGAGGCGGAGCCTTCCCGCCCGCAGCACCTGGTGACGGTGCGCGGTCTGGGCTACAAGTTCGATCTTTAATAGGCGCCTTAGTAAGCGTTGGCCTTCACGCTGGCCGGGTGCCGCGTGAGGTTAACGCCAGCCTTGGCTGCTTCGGCTCGGGCGGAGCAGTGAGCAGCCAGGATTTCGTAGCATTCCTCGCCCATAAGGGCAATGAGCTCGGTTTTCTGAGAGAGCCACATGGGGTCCGGCGAGGTATGGCAGGACGCATCAGCGGAGCAATACCAATCGAAGTCTTCTCCGCCGTCGCCCCAACCGCGGCGATCGTATTCGCCGATGGTGGTGCGCAGAATTTCCTGGCCGTCTGGGCGCTCTTCATATTCCTCATGGCGGCGCAGCGGCAGCTGCCAGCACACTTCCGGCTTGACCACGGTCAGCTCTTCGCCTTCTGCCATTGCCCACTGATGCAGTGCGCAGCCCGCGCCGGTGGCCCAACCCGCGCGGTTGGCAAAGATGCAGGCGCCATCGACGATAGGCGTTTTAAGTGCTGGCTCTGGTTCCCCGTCGTCCCCGTCGAGCTCGTCCCATACGAGCCAGGGTTCTAGCTCGGTGGGGTCTTCGGCGGAAAGGTATTTATCTACCCCAGCTGGGCGTAGCTGCCAGTACTTGTCTGGCATGCGCTCGACGGCGTCGTAAAGCTGCTCCCGATCCGTTTCATCAGCCATGTACGCGCCATGGACGCAACATCCGACGTCGGGTTGGCTGGCATCGATGCCGTGGCAAGCCGCGGTGCCGAACTGACACGTGTAGTGCGATTCGACCCACGTGAGATCGATTGAAAAGACATGGTGGGGGTCCGCCGGATTGGTGAATTCGAACCATTCCCGTGGGAAATCGGGTGCCTCCTCGCGGCCTGCAAGGATCGAGGAGGCAGCGGGGGAAGAGCTGGGAAAACCGAGATAAACCGTGTGAGAATCTGGGTTATTTTTTGAGCTAGATTTCGGGCGATTCACACCTAACCACGGTAGACCTACTACTCTAGGAGTGTGCGATTAGGTGTATTAGACGTCGGAAGCAACACTGTTCACCTCGTTGCGGTTGACGCCGCTACGGGTGGACGCCCGACTCCGATGAGCGATTGGAAGACTCCGCTGCGTCTTGTGGAGCAGTTGGATAAGGACGGCAACATCCACGAAAAAGGCTTGAAGAAGCTGATTTCGGCGGTTGCTGAAGCAAACGAGCTGGGGCAAAAGTTGGGCTGTCATGACTTCATTGCTTTTGCTACCTCGGCAGTGCGTTCTGCCCCGAACTCTGAGTACGTGCTTGATCAGGTGGAAAAGCAGACGGGTGTACGTCTGGAGATCCTCTCTGGCGAGGAAGAAGCACGTCTGACGTTCCTGGCCGTGCGCCGCTGGTACGGCTGGTCTGCAGGTCGCATCACCAACTTGGACATCGGCGGTGGCTCGTTGGAGCTTTCCACCGGTACTGATGAGCATCCCGACTTGGCATTTTCTCTGGACCTGGGCGCGGGCCGCTTGACCCACAATTGGTTCGACACCGATCCGCCTGAGAAGGCCAAGGTCAATATGCTCCGCGACTACATTGATGCGGAATTGGTACCAGTGACCGATCAGATGCGTGCAATGGGTACCGCGGGGCTTGCTGTGGGTACCTCAAAAACCTTCCGTACGCTGGCGCGACTTACCGGTGCCGCACCGTCTTCTGCGGGCCCTTATGTAAAGCGTACGCTGACCGCACCGGGCCTTCGTCAGCTCATCTCATTCATCTCCCGCATGACCGCAGCAGACAGAGCAGACCTCGAAGGGGTAAGTTCTAACCGATCGCATCAAATCGTCGCTGGCGCATTGGTGGCTGAGGCAAGCATGCGTGCCTTGGGTATTGAGAAGCTGGAGATCTGCCCTTGGGCACTCCGCGAAGGCGTAATTCTGCGACGAACCGATAAGGGACTGGAATAGGAAATAAACGTGGCTGACGAAAAACAGTTGACAGTAGCGGAGCTCCTCGCCCGTAACTCGAAGGAGCGCGCTGGTGCTGATTCTGAGGGCGGTTCACGCCGTCGCCGCCGCCGTAGTTTGGAAGACGGTGGCGTCTCGGTTGCCGAGCTCACCGGCAACCTGGAAAAAGTAAAGGCAACTCCGGCCGAGTCGAAGCACTCGAATGTCTCCATCGACGAAACCGCTCCAGTCATCCCTGCCCCAAAGCAGGAGCAGGATGAAAAGCAGGCCGCGGACAAGGCTTCCCAGCCTTCTACCGATGACACCCGCGTTATCAAGCGCGTAACGGACAAGCCTGAGGCAAAGCAGGACGCTGAAGATGCTAAGCCTGCGCAGGCTGATTCCAAGGACGACAGCAAGGCTCCTAAGGCTGCTGCGGCAACCACTGCGGCTGCTGGTACCACTGCGGCGGGCGCTGGCGCGGAAATGGGCAACAGCGTTCCGGTAAAGGCGCAGGAGAAGGACTTGCTTGAGACTGAGTCTGATGCGGATTACGAGGAAGATGATGAGAAGCTCAATCCGTTCTCTGTTTTGCTGCTTGCTCTCGTAGGAATCGTGCTCGGCGCAATCGTCTTCAAGGGCTTCGAGATTCTCTGGGATAGCTTCTCCCGCTCCATCGTTGCCATCTTGGCCGTTGCTGTAACCGCTCTCATGGTTGCTCTGGTGCACGTGCTGCGTACCAATCGTGATGGCGCCTCGATGGCGCTGGCTGCCTTCGTTGGTCTCGTACTGACCTTCGGCCCGCTGCTCATCGTTATGTAGGCGAAAATTCATCGCACCTTATAAAGCGCACCGCTTAGCTCTTAAAGCAGGCGGTGCGCTTTTGTATATCGACAGCGAGGAGACTAAGCCCAAGGTGTAAAGGAGCGGGTAACAAGGTGGCCTGGCCGCAGGCTTTCTGGCACTGTGGTTGGCATGGCAAAAATTGCAGTACTTGGTGGAGGACAAATCGGTGAGGCCCTCGTTTCGGGCCTCGTGAACGCTGGCTATGACGGTGCGGACATCGTCGTGACTAACCGCAGCGAGGATCGTCGCGCGCATATGGAAAAGACCTACGGCGTTAAGACCTTGAGCGATAACAGGGCGGCTGTGAAGGATGCAGACTTCGTCTTTGGCTGCGTGAAGCCTTATGCCATTGAAGAGGTCTTCGCAGAAGCAGAGATTCCTACAAGCGCTGTCGCAGTGTCCCTGGCTGCTGGCATCCAGTTAGAAAAGCTGGAGGCCGCTGCCGGTGACGGAGTGCCGGTTGTGCGCGTTATGCCGAATACGCCGATGTTGGTGGGCAAGGGCATGAGCACGGCTACCGCGGGCACCCACGTCAGTGAGGAGCAATTCGACGGCGTTGTGGAGCTTCTGGGTGCCGTCGGTGAAGTAGCAGTCGTTGCTGAAAAGGACATCGATGCAGCCGCAGCGTTGGCGGGTTCCGCGCCGGCTTATTTCTTCCTTGTTGTTGAGGCGCTTGTCGACGCCGGCGTGCAGCTGGGTCTTACCCGTGACGTTGCGACGAAGCTGGCCACCCAGACGGCTTCTGGTGCCGGTGCCATGCTCGTCGAGTCCGGCCGTGAGCCGCTCGCGTTGCGTGCTGGCGTTACCTCCCCAGGCGGCACGACTGCGGCAGCAGTGCGCGAGTTGGAGGAGTCCGGCTTGCGTGGCGCGTTCTACCGCGCGGCAGAAGCATGCGCACAGCGTGCCAAGGAGCTTGGCTAAAGGCTTCCTAGCAGCACGGGTGTCCCCAATGTGGACCAAAAATCAGAGCGGCCGATCCTCGTGTGACACCAGTTGCGCGGGGAGTTTGGCGAGAGCTGGGGGACACCTGGGAAAAAATTTGGCTCTTGGGTCGCATTAGTCACAGGTTTCACGATAGGCTGGTACGAGCACGTGCGTGAATGTCCTGTGGGAGGGGAAGCCTACAGCGCGTCACGGGCTGAAGGGTTAGATAAACTATGGCTAATGAAGATAAGGGAACCTTTTTGACCATCGCCGAGGTCGCAGAAATCATGCGAGTCTCCAAGATGACTGTCTACCGTTTGGTTCACGCAGGCGAAATGCCGGCAGTTCGCGTTGGACGCTCTTTCCGCGTTCACGAGTCTGCGGTTAACGAGTACCTCGAGGCTTCCGTTTACGGAGCTTAAAATACTCGCGCCTTCGACAGTGTCCACCTCTGCTGACCAGCTTGGTCTGCGGTGGTGGGCACTGTCTTTTTTGGTACGTAGGCCCCGACTGGGTAAGATAGTCACCATTCGTGCCAGCGGTCCTGCGTCTTCCACGCCTTGTTCGCAAAGCGTGGGGTTGCTGAGAAGTGCACCTTAGCGGCCATTTCCAGGCTGTGGCTGGCAGGTTTAGTACGTACTGATCTCGAAAGTGAGGAAACCTACTATGGGTTCTGTCATCAAGAAGCGCCGTAAGCGCATGTCCAAGAAGAAGCACCGCAAGATGCTGCGCCGCACCCGCGTTCAGCGTCGTAAGCTTGGCAAGTAAACATTTAGGCCTCGGTTTCCCGAAAGGGAGCCGGGGCCTTTTTGTCGCAAAGGCGCTACTTTCTTATCCAGCGCCAGCCGCCATAAGAGAAGGCTGCGGTGGCCAGGGCAGGAAGGCCGTAGGCGCGCACGGCTTTGCGCACAGACCGGTAGTCGCGGATGAGCCAGCCGTTGTCTTCGGCGACGTCGCGTAGCTTGGAGTCGGGGTTAATCGCTACGGCGGTGCCAACCATCGACAACATTGGTACGTCGTTGACGGAGTCCGAGTAGGCGGTGCAGCGCTCTAGGTCGAGGCCTTCAATGGTGGCCAGTGCCGCGACGGCATGGGTCTTGCCAGGGCCGTGCAGGATATCACCCAGCAGGCGGCCGGTGAACTTGCCGTCTTTTACCTCAGGCACGGTGCCGAGCGCACCAGTGAAGCCAAAACGCTTTGCCAGCACCTGGGCCAGCTGTACCGGGGTCGCGGTTACTAGCCAGACCTGCTGGCCCGCGGCCACGTGCAGCTGCGCCAGCTGATTGGTTCCCGGATATGCACGGCGGGCCAGGGAAGCATCGACGATTTCCTCGCACAGTGCCACCATGTCTTCTACCGAGCGGCCTTTGACAAAGTCCAAGGCCTGCACGCGGCCAGCGGCGACATCGTCGGCATTTTCACTGCCCGAGACGCGGTACTTCAACTGCTTCCACGCAATGGGCAGGATTTCCCGGAGCTTGAAGTAGCGCTTGCGGTAGAGCCCAAAGGCGAAAGCAACCAGGGAAGAGCCCTGAATCAGCGTGTTGTCCACGTCGAAGAAGGCCGCGGCCCCGGCGTCTTGTGGGACATCCGGATCCGGCTGGGTGATCTTCTTCGCGCCGGCGGACTCAAAAGAACCCTGCACGGAATCCACGCCCGAGTGATAGGACTCTAGGTCGAGGCCGAAAATGCTATCCACCGCAGCGCGTGCAGCAGCCTCACCAGCGGTCTTTTGTGCGTCGTCGTCAAGCGGCGCTAATGCTTGGTTCTCAAGAAAATTGCGTAGATTTCCCCGGCTGGCGGTCCAATTCGCGAGGAAGTCGCGGGGAGAATCGGGCATTCCGGGTGGGGTGGGGGACGCAGAGGACACGGGTACGCATGCAGCTTTCGACGGGGAGGCGGACTATCGTGTCCATAGTAAACCTTTCGACCAATGGCGTCTTTTTATAAAGCGCCAAAGTCAGGAGCAAATAGGGATATGTCGCGCCGTGTCGTAGAGTTGATGGTTCGTACTACCTGCGGTTCTTGCGCTAGGGTACGGGAGCAAATTGCCCCAGTAGTAGAAGCCGCCGGAGCGGATTTTTATATCCGCAACGTTGATGAAGACCAAGAATTGGCAATGGAATACGGCGACCGTGTGCCCGTTGTAGTCATTGACGGAGAAGAGTTCTCCTGCTGGGAAGTAGACAACGAAGAGCTCGCAGCCGAGCTTGCGGCTAGCCCTAATTAGTCCTAATTAGCCCCTAATTAGCACAGCCTTAGTTCGGCAAAAGCCGGATAAACTATTAGGCTTTTGGTTGATTTATGTCAATCAAAGGGTTGATCTGAAAGTGGAGGATTGTGCATGAGTGTGCTCGTCGTGGGCATGTCCCACCAGTCGGCACCAGTAGCGCTGCTGGAGAAACTAAGCATGGATGACGCGGTGCAAAACACCGCTTGCGGGGAGCTGGTTTCTGCACAATCTCTTTCCGAGGCCATGATCATCTCCACGTGTAACCGAATGGAGGTCTACACGGTCACCAATTCCTTCCACACCGGTGTCCAGGACGTGGTGCACGTGCTGGCTGAGGTTTCCGGGGTTCCGGAGGAGGACCTGCGCCGCTACCTGTACGTGCGCTACGCCGATGCCGCGGCCGAGCACCTGATGACGGTGACCTCCGGTCTTGATTCCATGGTCATGGGCGAGCAACAAATCATCGGCCAGGTGCGTGCGGCTTATCAATCGGCCTCGGACCAGGGCACGGTCGGCGCACGACTGCACGCTTTGGCGCAGTCCGCACTGCACACCGGTAAGCGCGTGCACACTGAGACCAACATCGACGAGGCCGGTTCCTCGATGGTTTCCTTTGCCTTTGACCAGGCGCTACAGCGCATGGGGCAGGAGAACCTGCAGGGCCAGCGCGTGCTTATCCTGGGCGCGGGCGCCATGGCTTCTTTGGCCGCCACCCACGCGGGACGATTAGGCGCCCAGCTGGTCATCGCTAACCGCACCCGCGAGCGCGCCGAGCGCCTTGCCTCCCATGCGCATGAGGCGGGCGTGCGCGCTGAGGTCATTGACTTTGGCGAGCGTGCCCAGGCTTTAGGACAGGTAGACATGGCGATTTCTGCCACCGGCGCGCAGAACTTCACCATTACTGAAAGCGACGTCGCCAAGCACGGCGCACAAGGCAAGGCCCTGATGCTCGTCGACCTTTCCCTGCCGCGTGACATCGATGATGCCGCGGCGGACATCGATAACGTTGATCTGGTTAACATCGAGCGCCTGAGCCGCTCGCTCAACGCCGCTGACACCGACATCGCTGCAGGAACGAGCCCGCACGCGCAGGCTCGCCGCATCGTCAACGAGGAGCTTGAATCCTATGCTTCCGCACAGCGCGTGCGCGACGTCGTTCCCGCAGTATCCGCTTTGCGACGCCGCGCTGCCGACCTCGTCGAATGCGAAGTCGCCCGCCTGAACCAAAAGCACCCGGAACTGGATGAAAAGCAGATGGATGATGTCTCCCGTGCCCTCAAACGCGTGGTGGACAAGCTACTGCACGAGCCGACGGTGCGAGCTAAGCAGTTGGCTGCTAACTCCGGATCGGTCAGCCATGAAAGGGCGCTGCAGGAGCTGTTCGGTCTGCAGTTAGAAGGCAGCGGCGTCTCCGTAGACGTCGAGGATCTGCCAGCCTTGAGCGAAGTCAAAAAGAGCCAAGAACAAAGCACTAATTAGAGGAAACTTTTAAAAATATGTTCAAGATCGGTACCCGCGGTTCCAAGCTCGCTACGACGCAGTCCGGCCACGTGCGCGATTGGCTGGCGGCCAAGGGCTTTGCGTCTGAGCTCCACATCGTCACCACTCACGGTGACGTCAACATGGCGCCGGTCGAGCGCATCGGTGTGGGCGTATTTACCCAGGCGCTGCGCGAGGCGCTGTATGCCGGCGAATGCGATATCGCGGTGCACTCCTTCAAGGATCTGCCCACGGCAGCGGACGAACGCTTCCTCCTCGTCGTCCCGGAACGGCAAGACGTGCGCGAGGCGCTCGTGGCGCGCGATGGACTTACCTTGGCGCAGCTGCCGGAGGGCGCGCGCGTGGGTACCTCGGCGCCGCGGCGCATCAGCCAGCTTAAGGCGGTGCGCCCGGACCTGGACATCCAGCCGTTGCGCGGCAACATCGATACCCGCATGGGCAAGGTAACCTCCGGCGAGCTTGATGCCGTGGTGCTGGCCTATGCCGGGTTGGTGCGCGCCGATTATCAGGACCGTGCCACCGAGGTTTTCTCGCCTGCAGACTTCATGCCGGCCCCGGCGCAGGGCGCGCTGGCCATCGAGGCTGTCAAGGATTCTGCGGCTGCCTGTGCCATCGAAACCCTCATTGATGAGGAAGCAACTGCGGCCGCACTGGGCGAGCGCACCGTGCTCTCCCGCTTAGAGGCCGGCTGCACCGCTCCGGTAGCAGCTACCTCCGAGGTGGACGGCGATAAGCTCACCGTTCGTGGCGGCGTATTCGCGCTTGACGGCTCTCGCCAACTTCTGGCCACCGCTTCCGGTTCCCTGAACGATGCTGCGGCACTGGGC
This sequence comes from Corynebacterium sp. HMSC08C04, assembly GCF_001807495.1. Taxonomy (NCBI): domain Bacteria; kingdom Bacillati; phylum Actinomycetota; class Actinomycetes; order Mycobacteriales; family Corynebacteriaceae; genus Corynebacterium; species Corynebacterium sp. HMSC08C04. The sequence goes on from NZ_KV789230.1 coordinate 80,269, forward strand.
AGCGCTGTATCTGAGGAGCTTTTCTCCCGTGGCGCAGCCGAGCTGCTGGGTAACTAATTTTTTTGTTTAGGCCTTGATAATTTAAGGTGTATCTAGCACACAATCATTGGCCTCCAATGATTCGGCCCCCCTTAATTTGATCCCAGGACTTCTGGCCTGGGATTTTGGCCGTTAATACGCTGTGAAGAACACCGCCCGCTGGTCGCAGGGTTTTCGCCGCGCACGATCATGTCCGTGCGTGGTGCCTGAGGCCCAAACGTAGAAAAGAACCTTATGAGCAACGCTGTGCCGGACACTCAGTCTGAACTGGGAAAAGTCGTTTTTGTAGGCGCCGGCCCAGGCAATCCTGACCTGTTGACCGTCCGCGCCCGCGAGGTTCTCGAGGCGAACGCAATCGCAATCGTCGATGAAGAGGTTTCCTCCGGAATCCGCGACGTCGTCGCGCGCGCAGTTCCCGTACCGCAGGAGCTTCTCGACGCCGCGGAAGAAGAGTACGCGCGCATCTGTGCGGAGGCCAAGGAGGCTGGCGCGCGCCGCAAGCCGCCGCGTCCTGCTCCGCCAACGGCAGCGGTATTTTATGCGCCGCAATCTGAAGACATCGTGGCGCAACTGCGCGAAGGCTTGGTAGAAGCCGATGGACTTGACGTCATCCGCCTAGTCAGCGGTAATCCGCTCAATCGCGAGTCCATCAAGGAAGAAATCTCGGCCGTGGCCGCCGAAGGCCTGGAGTTCCAGGTAGTACCCGGCATGTCCCTGCCTTCTACCGTTCCTTCCTTCGCTGGTCTGGCTTTGGGCGCTACTTATACCGAGGCGGATATTACTGAAGGCGCTGATTGGGATGCGCTGGCAAGCGCTACCCAGCCGCTGGTACTGCAGGCAACCGCCGCCGACCTTTCGGTGATTTCCCGGGAGCTCATCGAGCGCGGCATGTCTGCGGACATTGAGGCTTACGTGACTGTTCACGGCACCACCCGTCTGCAGCGCACGCATGAGACCACCTTGGGAACTTTGGGCAAGCTCGACGCCGAGTTGCCCGGCGACCTCGTGGTGACCTTGGGGCGCAGCTTTGACGATCGTTCCAAGTACTCCTGGTGGGAGAATCGTCCGCTCTATGGCTGGCGCGTGCTGGTGCCACGCACCAAGGAGCAGGCAGCTGCCATGTCCGCGCGCTTGGCCGGCTATGGCGCCATCCCGCAGTCTGTGCCGACTATCTCGGTGGAGCCGCCTCGCAACCCGGCGCAGATGGATCGCGCTATCAAGGGCATCGTGGAAGGCCGCTACAAATGGATCGTGTTTACCTCCGTGAATGCGGTTTCTGCAGTGTGGAACAAGATTGCGGAGCTGGGCCTGGATGCCCGCGACTTCGCCGGCGTTCACTTGGCCGCCGTTGGCACCAAGACCGCCGATGCCATCCGCGCCAAGGGCATGGTCCCGGAGCTGCTGCCGAATAAGCGCAAGCAAAACGCTGAGGGCTTGGTCGAGGTCTTCCCGAACTATGTCGAAGACATCGACGCTGTGGGCCGTGTGCTTTTGCCGCGGGCGGACATTGCGGGCGATGCCCTGGTTACCGGCCTGGAGGAGCTGGGCTGGGACGTTGATGACGTCGTGGCTTATCGCACCGTGCGCGCCGCCCCTCCTTCGGCGGAGATCCGCGACATGATCAAGTCCGGCGGCTTCGACGCCGTGGCCTTTACCTCGGGCTCTACCGTGCGCAACCTAGTCGGCATCGCCGGCAAGCCGCACGCGCGCACCATCATCGCCTGCATCGGCCCTTCCACGAAGGCCGCCGCCGAAGAGCTGGGCCTGCGCGTCGACGTGGTCCCGGAGGTTGCTGAGGTGCCAGCGCTTATCGACGCCCTGGCTGAACACGTTGCCGCCCTGCGCGCTGCGGGCAACCTGCCGGCACCGCGGAAGAAGCGCCGCTCGCGTAAGAAGGCGACCAAGTCTGCTTAAGTCTGCCGCATCCGTCTGGCAGCGGGGCAAGGTTAGTCTGCAACTAAAGTATGAGTAGACTGGCGAGGCAAAGAAAAAGACCTCTAGGGAGAAATACTCATGAGCCTTGTTCGCCGTCCCCGCCGCCTGCGCCAGTCTGCTGCTTTCCGCGAATTGGTCGCGGAGACTTCCGTGCAACCTGCGGATCTGATCCTGCCGATGTTCATCATGGACGGCATCGATAAGCCGCAGGAAATTACTTCCATGCCGGGCGTCTATCAGCACACGCTCGATTCCCTCAAGCGCGCTGCCCATGAAGCGCTCGATGCGGGCGTTAAGTGTGTTGACCTCTTTGGCGTTCCGCGGGAGGAAGACAAGGATGCCACCGGCTCCGTTGCCTGGGATCCGGAGGGTATCTTGAACCGCGGCATTGCGGAGCTGCGCCAGGAGTTTGGCGATGACCTCATCGTTATGGCAGATACTTGCCTGGATGAGTTCACCTCGCACGGCCACTGCGGCATGCTCGATGAATCCGGACGCGTACTCAACGATGAGACCGTCAGCCTGTACCAAGACATGGCTCGCTCGCAGGCTCGCGCGGGTGTTCACATGGTTAGCCCTTCCGGCATGATGGACGGCCAGATTGCCGCCATCCGTGAGGCGCTTGACGAAGCCGGCCATGAAGACGTCGCCATCATGGCTTATTCCGCAAAATACGCGTCTGCCTTCTTTGGCCCGTTCCGCGATGCCGTGGGCTCCTCCCTAGAAGGAGATCGCCGCACCTACCAGCAGGATCCGCGCAACTTCCGCGAGTCCCTTTTGGAGATCGACTTGGACATTGAGGAAGGCGCTGACTTCGTCATGGTCAAGCCGGGCCTGCCATACCTCGATGTGCTGGCCGCTGCGGCTGAGCGCTCTAGCGTGCCGGTTGCGGTTTACCAGGTTTCTGGTGAGTACGCGATGATTAAGGCCGCTGCGCAAAATGGCTGGATTGATGGAGAGGCCGTTATGCTGGAGTCCTTGACCGCATTCAAGCGCGCCGGTGCGGATCAGATCCTTACTTACTTCGCCACCGACGCCGCTCGTTTGCTGAAGTAGCCGCTTCTTTCTTTCCGCGGCCACTGGCCAATTTTTCGCGAATATACAGTACATAAGGAATTTTGTGACACTTCCGGCTTCCCCTCAGCCCCCTCAGAATCAGCAACCTCCACAGCCGCAGCAGGCTCCGAAGGAGCGAACGGAGACTCAAAACCCGCAGCATGCGCCGCAGCACCGTGGGGCGCCGCAGGCAGGTAATGCCAAGCCGCCGCAGGCTCCGAAGGAGCGCACGGAGGCCGTAAACCTCATGCTGAAGCTGTGGGCGGGCACGCTGGCTTTGGAGGTCATTCACCAGATTTTGAACCTGGTGATGACGTTGCTGAATCGCTCGGTGCTTTTTGCCCAGGCACGCCAGACGGCGGAGGAAGCCGCGCAGGACTCTGGTCAGAAGGTCTCTGATTCCTTGATTGAGGTAATCGGCTATGGCTCGGTGGCATTTTCCTCCGTGCTCTCGCTGGTTATCATCGTCGTTCTCGCAGTGATGCTGCACTTACTCAACAAGGGCGGCAAAGCCGCGGCAACCGGACGCCGCCTGTGGTTCGCGTTCTCCCTCTTCTTTGCCTTCCGCACGCTCCTAGTCTTCCTCGCCACGCCCGCGGGCAATGAGGCGCCGGACTGGCTGATTGCCGGCGATGGCATCATCCAAATCCTGGTTGGTGTCGGAGCAGTAATGGGCCTTATCTTCTCGCTTAAGGAAGAGACGCTGGATTACACCGGCGAGCTGGAGCAGATGCGCAAGCTGGAGCAAGAGCTGGCGCAGGAGCGCCGCGAGAAGGAACGCGAGCGCCGCGAACAGGAGCGCAAAGAGCTGATGGAAAAGCAGCAACAGCAAAAGCAGGATGCGAAGGCTGGCAAGGATGAGCAGGAGCCGCGCCGATGACAAGCATGTTCCCTGGCCAGGGAAGTGGCCAGCCTAAGGGCGACCCATCGCGCCCAGGTCCGGTGGACTACAACCGCGCTGGCCGCAAGCAGGCTGGAAACAAGCAGTCCGAAGTAGACACCGCGGGTGCCGGCGGCGCGCCGAAGTCGCTGCGCTTTGCCTACTGGGTGCTCGTGATTGCGGCGATCATCATGCTGGTTTCCGGCATGATTGGCATGTTCGGTGACTCTGGCGCGGAAGAAGTCGCTGCCTCAAAGCAGGTTGCTGATTATTTGTCCCGCAACCGCAACTTCGTGGCTATTTCTAACATCGTGTGTGCGCTCGTGATGGCGCTGTGCGCGCCGCAACTGCCGCATGGCTCCAAGTGGTCGCGTCGGATCATCACCATCGCGATTGCCTTTAGCTTGTTTGTCAACATTGCCGCCATGGCCTTGGGCGTGGGCGGGCTCGGCCTAGTGGCCATCCCGGTTGTGCTGGCCGTGGCGTTGTTGTTGCTCTATCGCCCGGATTCGAACCAGTTTATGCGCGAGCGTAATCCGCGCTTCTAGCTCGCGGGCCTGTCCAAGGCAGAGCTAACTAGATTTAAATCCAACTTTTGATTCATAATGAAGACCATGTCACGAACTAAAAACGCCCCTCTCATCGATGCCGCCGCTGGCCGCACGCCGTCCCGTCCGCCCGTGTGGTTCATGCGTCAAGCAGGGCGTTCCCTGCCGGAATACCGCAAGGTTCGGGAGGGCATCGACATGCTCGACTCGTGCTTCATGCCGGAGCTGCTCGCTGAGATCACCCTGCAGCCGGTGCGCCGCCACGACGTTGATGCCGCGATTTTGTTCAGCGATATCGTCGTGCCGCTCAAGGCCGCTGGCGTCGGCGTGGACATCGTGCCTGGCCGCGGGCCAGTGATGGAACAGCCAGTGCGCACCAAAGAGGACGTCGCCAAGCTGCCCATCCTGGACACTGATGTTCCGCAGGTTCGCGATGGCATCGCCATCATCTTGGATGAGCTGACCGAGACCCAGGCGCTTATCGGTTTCGTCGGCGCCCCATTTACCTTGGCCAGCTACCTGGTGGAGGGTGGTCCTTCCAAGAACCACGAGAAGACAAAGGCCCTTATGCATGCGGAGCCGCAGACCTGGCACGCACTGATGGAGCGCCTGACGCCGACCATCATCAACTTCCTGCAACTGCAGATGGAAGCGGGCATCGATGCGATGCAGCTTTTTGATTCCTGGGCGGGCTACCTCAATGAGCGCGACTACCGCGAGTTCGTGCTTCCTTATTCCACGGAGATTTTGAAGGCCGCGGAAGGCCGCATCCCGCGCATCCACTTCGGCGTGGGAACGGGCGAGCTGCTCGGCGCGATGTCCGAGGCCGGCTCTGAAGTCATGGGTGTGGACTACCGCGTCTCCATGGATGCCGCAGCCAAGCGCGTGAGCGCGCGCACTTTGCAGGGCAACCTGGATCCTGCGCTGCTTTTTGCTGGCGACGACGCCATTCGCAGCGCGGTGCGCACCATCAAGGGCGAGGTCGCGGCAGCCCAAGCAGCCGGCGACATCGATACGCATATCTGGAATCTTGGCCACGGAGTTTTGCCAACCACAGAGGCGGAGGCTGTTACCCGCGCCGTCTCTATCATCCACGAGGAGGGCTAATGAAGATCGCGATTATTGGTGCTGGCCTGGCAGGCCTTACGGCAGCGTGGGAGATTGCCTCCCGTGACTCTGGGCACAAGGTGGACGTGTATGAGGCTGAGGGCCGCATCGGCGGCAAGCTTTACACGGTTCCGTTTAACGACGGCCCAACAGACATGGGAGCCGAGGCTTTCTTAGCCCGCAACGAAGAAGTAGTGGAATTTTTCACCAAGCTGGGCTTGGCGGATTCCTTTGTTTCTCCTTCGGGTCTATCCCCGCTGGTCTACGTCGATTCCAAGCTGCAGTCCCTGCCTTCCGGCGGCATGATGGGCATCCCGTCCTCGTCTGAGTCCATCGCTCCGCTGGTCTCTGCGGAGACCGCGCGCCGTATCGACAATGAAGAGCCTTTCGAGTGGAAAATCGGCGGCGATGTTTCGGTGGGCAAGCTGGTCCGTCAGCAGTTTGGTGACGACGTGGTGGACCACGTGGTCTCCGCCCTTCTGGGTGGCGTCTATTCCTGCACTGCGGATGACTTGGGCCTGCGCGCCACGATCCCGGCGCTGGCCGCTAGCTTGGATAAGCTCGCAGCTGATGGCCCGGTCAAGCTTTCCGACGCCGTCCGCGCAATGGAGCAGGCACGCCCACGCACCCCGGGCAAGGGGGCGCCTTTCCAGACTTTCCGCGGCGGCTACGCTGAGGTTTACGAGGCGCTCGCGGAAAAGTCCGGCGCCGATATTCACCTCGATTCCTTTATCTCCGGCGTGACCCGTGAGTCCGAGGGCTTCCGCGTCAAGGGCGCACCGAACGAGGCCGGCCTTTATGACCGCGTGCTTTTTGCTACCCCGGCGCCCACTACCGCGCGTCTTCTGCCGGCTCTTTCTCCTGCGGCTTCTGCCGTGCTGAAGAAGGTCAAACTGGCCGGTTCCGTGGTTGTTGGCTTTAAGTTTGAGTCCGACACGGATCCGAACGGCAACCGCCTGCCGGATAACACCGGCATTTTGGTGGGCACGGATCAAAAGGACGTACACGCTAAAGCGTTTACGCTGTCTTCGCGTAAGTGGCCGCACCTGGCAGAACGCGGTGGTGCGCTGGTGCGTGCTTCCTTCGGCCGTTTCGGCGACGACGCCCTCGTCCGCGCGGAGGAAGATGATCTGGTTGATTACGCTTTGGACGATCTTCAGCACATCACCGGCTTCGATGGCCGCGCTGCAGGTGTATCCGAGATCTTCACCCAACGCTGGTTCGGCGGCATCCCGCGCTACGACGAGACCCACCTGGACACCGTCGCTGCAGCGCACGCTGCGCTTGCCGACGTCCCCGGCATCGAGGCCACCGGCGCGTGGTCCGGCGGTGTGGGCGTGCCAGCCGTTGTGGCAGATGCACGCGGTGCCGTTGAGCGGCTGCTCGCGTAGTAGAGCAGCCAAGCTCTCACACGCACACAATCGGTACGATGCGGCGGCATGACTCACGTACTTATGGTTCTAAGTGGTGCCCGTGTCTGGACTCTTAAAGACGGCACGGAGCACCCCCACCGGCTTCTGGGCAGAGGAGTTCATCGCTCCTTATGACATCTTTACTGAGGCCGGATATGACATCACCGTGGCGACCCCGCGCGGGGTCAAGCCAGTAGTTGATGAAATCTCTTTGAGCATCTCCGGCGGAACCGATCCGCTTTCGGCCAAGAAGCTGAAGTCTCGCCTTGCGGAGCTCTCCGATGTCCTGGAGAACCCGGCTGACCTCCATGACCAGAACGAGGAAGATTATGACCTCGTGTTCTATCCCGGCGGCCATGGCCCGATGGAGGATGAGCTGGTGGCGCGAGGCTTGGACTACGACAAGGGCCTGCTGCCATTTCCCTCGCACGTCGTGGTAGATGGCAATCTCTACACCGGTCAGAACCCGCAATCTTCCAAGAAGCTTGCGAAGACCTTGGTCGACGCGCTCGCGGATTAGGCCATCGTTCCCGCGAATTAGGCCAGTGCCGGTAGGGCGCAGAGGACAACTGTCACTAGCAGGATGAAGGCCATGAATGCCTTCGCCTGCCAAGTGGCGAAGTTGAAGGTAACGCCCACGCCGAAGCGCTTGTCCACGAGGACTGCTGGGTCGTCGGGGTTGTAGTAGAACATTCCCCACTTGTAGTGCTCGTCGTTATCTGGCGATTCCTTGCCCTCGTCAGGGAAGCTGACACCACGCAGGGCGTCGTCAAGCTGGCTCGCCCGGAGAGCGATGAGGACCAAGAGCGCGATGACTCCGAGGATGCTGCAGAGGAGCAGGCCGTAGAATCCTACGGGCAGCCAGTCACTGAATTCGGGGAGCGGACCGGCGATTTGGTCAATAGTGAGGGGGACGCACATAGCCAGCAACAGCAGGCCGATGCCTTCGTTAGAAGCTGCCAGGATTGCATCGTTGCGCAGCTGACCTTTGATGGAGCGGTCGTTGCGGGAGTGCGACGGGAAGGCGGCCATTGCCCAGAAAATTACGGCAAAGAGTGCGATTAATCCGAGGGATACAAAAGTTCCTATAAAGACGCTCGGGACGGACTTGTCGCTCCAGGCGTCGGGCTGCAAGCCGGCACCCCAGTGCGTTGGGATGGTTTCTGGGATGTTGTCCCAGCGCATCGCAACAACGATTGCGCCGACAGCGGTGACGAGTAAGGAGCCGAGCACGCTAATCCATGGAAAGCGCACAGTGGTCTTGAGACCTGCGAGTTGCGATTCCGTAAAGCTGGTGCGAGTGATGCGTGCGGAAATCGCTGTTTCTACCTCGTCGTACCACTTGCCAGCGGCCTTTGCATCGATGATGCGGCGACGTGCCGTGACGTAGCTAAACATGGCGCCGACTACCACGATGAGCGAGGAGAAAGCGGCGACGATAGGCCACTTCCATGCGGCAAGGGTGAGCAGAGTAGTGAGGATGCCGCAGATCCAGACCTTGGTGCGGTAGGAACGCAGTGCGGCTTGAACTTGTGGGTCTTGGCGCTTGTCCTGCGGCACGCTCACACCAAGCGGCAGGGAAGCGATGGCGGGGATGGTGGCGATGGTCCAAGTGACGGCGAGGGTCATGGCCGCCATGAGGAGGGCGAAAATCATGGCAAATCCTTCAAAATTGCGTCGAGGTGGGAACGGATTTCGGAATCGTTGAAGCCCTGTGCGCGGGCTAGCAAGGCTGCGCGCTGAAGGCCCTCAACGAGTTGTTGGTTTTGTGCGTCGGTGCGGGCTCCAGGGCGAACCACCGTGCCGGAGCGCCCAGCGGTTTCGGCTAGGCCTTCGGCGACGAGCTTGTCATAAGCCTTCTTGACGGTGGCGGGATTAATGCCGAAGTCTGCGGCGACGCGTCGTACTGGATCGAGCTTGTCGCCGTCTCGTAGTTCGCCATGTGCGATGGCAGAAACGATGGCGTCGTGAAGCTGCGTAAAAAGCGGGACACCTGATTCTGGATTGAGGGTGAGGAACATGCCGACCCCCTTTCTGTGTTGGTTCAACTAATACAACGTTGTATTAGTGACTATAGCACAGATTGTGTTACTTGTAGCGATACAAAGCGATTAGAGTTCTACAGTGCGGTTAATCGAAAGACGCGAACAAAAATCTTCGTCGTGGCTCACTAAGATGAATGCACCTCGATAGGCAGAGAGCACATCTACCAGCCAGTCAACAGTGGGGATGTCGAGGTTATTCGTAGGTTCGTCTAGAAGGAGGAATTTAGGTGCTGGAGAAGAAAGCAAGACTCTCGCACATTCGGCACGAAAGCGCTCGCCTCCTGAAAGCTGCCCGAGCGGGGCATGAACGCTATCGTTTTGGAACAACAACTTAGCTAGCTGATTGCGGAGGAACTGCGGATCTTCGTTTGGATTGGCTGCGGTTACCAATTCCCACATACTCAAGTGTTCTGGAAGCGTGATGCGCTGACGCAAGTAGCCACAGGCTAGTGCGTAGTCGACGTCGCCGTTTGCCACGCGGTTGAGGAACGTTGTCTTTCCGGAACCGTTGGGACCTGCGAGTCGGACGCGCTCAGGGCCTACGATGCTGAGTAGCTCACTGCGGAGAACTTGGGTTGCGTTAGGCAGTTGAGTGTTCGGAAGCTCGATATGGACGGCAGAATCGTCGCGTAGCCGCAGCTGAGCTTTGTTGTACTCCTGCTGTGCGCTTGCCACTGATTGGGCTGCTTCGTGCGAGCGCTTGGCAGCTGTGTTTTGAGAGCGATTCTTGTCCAGGCCCAATGCGATAGGAGGCTTGCGTTTGGAAGCCGCGTACTTCTTTCCGCGACGCTCATCCCGGGCTAGCCGCGTTTGCATTGCTGACCGCTGGCGGACTTCTTTGCGTAAGGCGGCCTTGGCCTGGTGGACGTCGGCAAGCGCGGTGTCCTGTTCGTGGTCAATAGCCTCCTCATAGGAGGCGTAGTTCCCAGTAAACATGCGTAATGAGCCGTGGTAGAGCTCGGCGATGCAATCTGCGTGATTAAGTAGATCGCGGTCGTGTGAAATGACCAAAACCTGGGCCGGCGAGTCAGCGATCAAACTAAGGAGAAGTTCCTTGGACTGCGCATCAAGGTTGTTTGTAGGCTCATCCAAAATGATCACGTCAGGTTCGGAGAAAAAGAGCGCAGTAAGCGCGACAGTAACGGCCTCGCCGCCCGATAGGCTACCGATTGTGCGATCCAAGGAAATGGGCAATTCCGACGCCGCGAGCGCAGCACTGATTTTTTCCTTGAGGTCCCAACGCTCGCCCACGACCTCGACGAGCTCGTCGGTGTAGTGTCCCGCTTCGATTTGCTCGATGGCCTCCAATACTTCACGGGCGTGGAATACGTCGGCAACAGTATCGGAGACTTTCAGGCCTAAGTCTTGGTCGAGGTACCCGACGCTAGGGGCACTGACGGTACCTGAGGTTGGTTCGAGTATCCCGGCCAGCACCTTGGCCAGCGTTGATTTGCCCGAGCCGTTGGTGCCAACGAGTCCGGTGAACTGAGCGCTAAAAGTCCCATTGAGATTCGCGAAACAGGGTTTGCCGTCAGGCCACACCATGGTGAGGTCAGCGAAAGAAATAGGCATGGATCGATCCGCCTTCGAGTCAGAGGTGTTGATGTGAGCTTCGAATTAAGAGCGGATCTTCATGGCAAGGAAGGTTAGCAGCGTGCGTGCGTGGTGTCCATAGTTTGTGAGGAAATGGAATTACAAGAAAAGTGCCACTGCCACTACTGCGAGGCCTTTCCAACCGCGGCTTAAGTAGCCCACCACTTCAGGGGAAAAGGAAGCACCGAAACCGCCCGTATCGACCATGCTCATTTGCGTCACGCGGGCAGGGCGGGACCTGGTGTAGCCGGCCCACGCCAGGCCTACCGCGATGACTGCAAGTGCAGCAAGTGAAAGCTGCCACACGATGGCAACAAAGACCGTTCCTATAATCGCTGTGCCTATCGCAGCGCTCATAGGAAGACCCCACTCTGCCCAAGGCCCTTCCACGATTCGCCCAAAGGAACCTGCGCGGCTTACGGCCGCACCCACCATGGACCAAGCGGTGGCAAATGCAAGAATGCCCAGCGAACCCAGGTGCGGTGCGAACCCGAGGCTCAAACCAGCAACTGCCAGTGCGCCGACGCCGATGTACCAACGCCTGCCTAGACGGCGCGCGAAAAGACCAGCTAAAGAAGCGGACGAACCGATCTGCGGTTTCAACCACATGCTTTGGCTGGCTAGGGCGTCGGAGCTGACCTCAGAGTCGAGCAGGTTCACACCTGAACTGCTCACCTGGCGGGAACGGCCAGCAGCGAGCAGTGACGCAACGGTGAAGGAACGCCAGCCCACGGCCATGCGTAATGCTGGCGCTGCCAGTGCGAATAGAGGAGATGCGCCGAGGGACACGCAAAGCAGCAACGCGAGTGCAGTGGCCCCGAGCAGCTGCAGAACTGAAATTGAATCCATGCCCCGCAGGCGTCCTTGTGGGCGGAGGTGGTAAACCCACCGAGGGCCTGACATCCCACGCAGCGGGAACAGCGCCTCCAGAAGCGCAATCAGCGCCAGCAATCCCAGGATGCCGCCCGTTGTCTGTAGAGGAGCAACGTCGGTGCGAATTACGACGAAAGGCAAATAGTCGGCGGCGTATTGCCATACGCCAAAAAGTACGCCTAGGAGACATCCAAACATGGTGATCGCTCCAACGACGTCACCGAACTTCGACAGGGCCCGTGTCATGCCAGTACGAGAGTTGGTGTCAGGCATCATAGCTCCACCAACTCATCGCACGCATCGGTGACGGTAGGCGAGTGGGACGCCACGATGATGCAGCGACCTTCTTTCGCCAGGTGGCGCAGTTCGCTGCTGAGGAATTGCGTCCACTCGGCGTCGAGGTGGCGCTCGGGTTCGTCGATAAGCAGCACTTGCGCGGGCTGGTAGAGCTGGATGGCCAGGAAAACGCGCTGGCGCTGGCCCGCGGACAAACGCGTGGCGGGGTGAGGTAGGAGCTCCTCAAGCGCCCACAATTCGATGATTTCAGCGAAGTCAACGCCAGTGGTCCGGGCGATGAGATCGATGTGCTCGCCCACGGTGAGGTCCGGTAGGAAGATTGGGTCGGCCACGGTGAGCACCGCGCTTGCCGACGCCCTCGTTCCCACCTCCTTCCCATCAACACGGACGGTGCCCTCGAGAGCCGCGAGCTCGCCACCGAGAGTGGCGAGCAGCGTCGACTTGCCTGAGCCGTTAGCTCCCTTGAGGCCGTACATGCGGCCCGGGGCAAACTCGCGGGCAAGATGGCCGAGGGCTGTGGTATGTCCGTAAGTGGCATCGATGTTCAGCATGCGGCAAGGCTATCAATTCTGCTGCTTGCAGGCTTTCAAGACCTTGGTTTTGGTACCTTGAGCTGCTAAAATTTAGCGTCAAACAGCTATTTTGGGGGAGAAAAAGAATGGTTACTCCACAGCCCGCTAATGAGTTCATAGACACCGAAATTGATAAACCGAGGGATAACAAGTTGGCCTTGGGAGACGCAGCAATGCGTTTGGCCGGCCATGACGTTAGTGACCCGAAAGTTCGTGACTTGGCCCGCCGCGTAGCCGCTGGCACGGTGTCTGCTGAGGACGCAATAGCCCAAGTTCGCCGGACGGCATTTAAGTAAGCAGGGGAAAATGAGCGGGGGTTGGAAAGATTACTTCATTCCAGGAACAACGGTTCTGAAGAATCTATTGGGGGCAACTGATGCTGAGGAGCTCCGATTACTCGAGGAAAAACTGGTATTCCTGCGAATCTCGGAATTACAGCATGAGCCCCTAGAGGGGAATTTTGATTATCAGCATTTCAAAGCCATCCATCGCCACCTTTTCCAGGATGTTTATGAATGGGCGGGGCAGGAGCGTACGGCTCCTACTGACCAGTTCATGGTGAAGGCCGGTCATGCTTATTACCCAGCGGGTCCAGAGCTGACCAAGGCCGCGAACAAGATTTTTGCTGGTCTTGCCCGCGATAACCTGTTGTGCGATATGACTCTTGAGGAGTTCGTCCCGAAGCTGGCGGAAGTGTGGGGTGAACTCAACGTTGTGCACAGCTTCCGCGAGGGAAACACCCGCACGCAGACCGTCTTTTTCGCGTTCCTTGTGGATAATGCTGGGTTTGCCTTGGACGTGGAGCGCCTAGCCGTTGATAGTGAACTGCGTGAGCGGTTCATCGCTGCACGTTTTCATAGCCAGGACACAGGCGATAACGCGCAGCTGGCGCGGGTGCTGCGCGAAATCGTCGGCAACCGCTAGCTCGTGCTAGCCCTTGTTGCGGAATACAAAGATAGAAGAGAAGTCCTGGTCGCCGTGGCCCATGGACTGCTGTTCCTCAAAGCGTTCGATGGCGGCGTGCACTGCTGGCAGCGGCTTAGAAGAAGTAGCCTCTATGAGCTTGGCGTCTTTGCAGAGGGCATCGACAGTGAAGTCGCCCGGAGTGGTATTGCGCTCGCCGGTGACGAACGGGCCCTTCATGTTCTTCATGAACGCGAGGCCGGTGATATCGAGCATCTCGAGGATGACCTCGGAATCAAGGCCCTCGGATTCGCCGAGCTGCAGTGCCTCCAGCAGTCCCTCGGCGGTTACTGCCAATGCGAGGTTGGCTAGCAGCTTGCCCAGGGCGGCGGTAGCTGCGGACTCGACGCCGATCAGCTTGTTCTCACCGGCCCATGGCTCGACGATGTCCATGGCGAGCTCGCGACGGTCGTCGTCAGGCGTGCCCACATAGACGCCCAACTCGCCGTTTCGGGCTGGGCCCAGGGAACCCACGACTGGTGCGTGGACATAGGAATCCACCGCGGCGGCAAATTCGCGTGCGGCCTCCGGGGAAACGGTGGTGGTGTCAATCCAGGTAACGCCGGCGGGGATCAGCGCGGGCTCGATGATGCGCTCGCGAATGTCATCAGGACCAAACAAGGAAGTGATGATGACCTCGGCGTTTTTCACCGCCTCTTCAGGGGTATCTGCCAAGCTGGCGCCTTCTTCGACGAGAGGCTGCGCGCGCTCAGCGGTGCGGTTCCACACCGTAACCTCGTGAGATTTGAGCAGGTGGCGGGCAAGCTCGCTGCCCATTCGGCCGGTTCCAAGGAATGCGATTTTCATGGAAACCAGTGTGCCATTTTTGTTTGCGGGCGCGCAGTCAACTTCGGTGTGCCACCGGAAGAGCGCCGTGGTTCGTATCCCGTCGGTACCGCCCACACCGTGTGGGCTGGCGATGATCATCGGCGGCATCGTAGGCCTGAAAACGGTGGCCTAGGGCAGCGGGATGTAGATTTCCTCCGGGCGTGGAAGTGGTGGCGGCTTCGGGATTTGATCGATTCCCTGTTGTACCTCCGGCGGAATCGGAACCTTTGTGGGAATCCGCGGCGGCGCTGGTGGCGGCGGTGGCGGTGGCATATGAAATTCCGGCAGCTTTGGCAGGCCTGGAACTGGTGCGGGTGCTGGACGCCGTGGTGGCGGAGCCGGCGCAGGTGCGTGGATAGTTACCGTATCGGGTGAATGCGGCGGTGCTTCTGGTGGCGGGGCCAGTTGGCTTTCTTGCGGAGCTTGCTCAGGTGCGGGCGCCTTCGGTGTTTCTTTCGGCTTTGGTTCGTGTTTGCTGGATGACGCTTGCGCGGAATCTAGCGCTAAGCGTGTGGCCGGTTGTGGCGCGGAGCCCTGGGCCCAAGGCGTGGTGCTTTCTGATGTTTGTGTTTCCAGCGGTTTCATATCTTGAGCTGGAACCATGGTGACTTCTTTGCTTGCACAGGATGCACAAAATACAGCGCTAAGGCCGATAGCGCAGAAGAAAATGCGTGAGCGCATGATGAAAATTTCCCCCTTTTAAAACCACCGCCACGAGTGTTGGTTGCAAGCTGCATGAGCAGTCGGTGTGCAGCGCGCTTTGTTGTTCCCCCGGCGCTGCGATCGTGGCGATGACAGTAGCTTAACGGCAATTAGAAACCTGTGCAGGGTAAGTAGCGCGTGGAGTAGATGGAGCGGATGCAATTCGGCGAAGTGCTCTGGGTGCGGTGGCGCGTTTCGGACACTCCAACTTTTGTATAGGGACAAAGCAGTTACAATGTTGGCTATGCCTAATACGAGTCAGCAGCCAGTTTCCCAGTCCACCCAGTGGTTCGAGCGCGCCTCCAAGGTCACCCCAGGTGGCGTGAACTCTCCGGTCCGTGCCTTCGGTTCGGTCGGCGGTCAAGCCCGCGTTATCGCGCGCGGCGAAGCTTCCCGCCTGTGGGACGTCGACGGCAACGAGTACGTTGACCTTGTTAGCTCCTATGGTCCGATGATCCACGGCAACGCCCACCCGGCAATCGTGGAGGCTGTGCAGAAGGCAGCGGTCGATGGCCTTTCCTTTGGCGCGCCGACCGAGGCGGAAACCCTGCTGGCAGAGCGAATTGTGGAGCGCACCGCAGTAGAGCAGGTGCGTCTGGTCAACTCCGGCACTGAGGCAACCATGTCCGCCGTACGCTTGGCCCGTGGCTTCACCGGTCGCGCAAAGGTGTTGAAGTTTGATGGCTGCTACCACGGCCACGTCGACGCGCTGTTGGCGTCGGCAGGCTCCGGCGTTGCTACCTTCGCCCTTCCGGATTCCCCGGGCGTTACCGGCGCAACCGCTGCCGATACCATCGTTGTGCCTTATAACGATCTGGATGCTGTCCGTGAGGCTTTTGCCGCACACCCAGGTGAGATCGCCTGCATCATTGCTGAGGCAGCCGCGGGCAACATGGGCACCGTGGCTCCCGATGAGGGCTTCAATGCGGCGTTGAAGGAAATCGCGCATGCCGACGGCGCGCTGCTCATCTTGGATGAGGTCATGACTGGTTTTCGTACCTCCCACAAGGGCTGGTTCGGCGTCGACGGCGTCGCTGGTGACTTGGTCACCTTCGGCAAGGTTGTCTCCGGTGGTCTGCCAGCTGCTGCTTTCGGTGGCCGCGCGGATGTTATGGCTTACCTGGCACCGGCTGGTCCGGTCTACCAGGCAGGTACTTTGTCCGGTAACCCAGTTGCGATGGCTTCTGGTCTGAAGTCCCTGGAGCTTGCCGACGAAGAGCTGTACCCGCGCCTTGGCGCAAACGCTGACCGCCTAACCGGTCTTATCTCTGCAGCATTGGATAAGGAAGGCGTGGCGCACAACATTCAGCGCGCTTCCTCGATGTTCTCCATCCGCTTCGCTGAGGGACGCGGCCGCAACTTCGACGACATGAAGGCTGCTGATACCTGGCGCTTTGCTCCGTTCTTCCACGCTCTTCTGGAAGGCGGCGTCTACGTTCCGCCATCAGCTTTTGAGACCTGGTTTGTCTCCGATGCGCTGACCGACAATGATTTTGAGGTAATCGAAAAGGCGCTCGCGCCCGCAGCAAAGGCTGCCGCAGCAACCCAGCGCGCTTAAAGCTCATTTAAAGAAGAGCGAAAGGAACTTCTATGTCGACGACTATCGTCCACCTGGTCCGCCACGGTGAGGTGTACAACCCGGAAAAGATCCTCTACGGACGCATCCCGGGCTACCACCTTTCCTCCCGCGGCCACTCCATGGCGGCGCGCACTGCGGAGTCCTTCCGCGGCCACGACGTGACCTACCTGGTGGCTTCGCCGCTGCAGCGCACACAGGAAACTGCGCAGCCTATCTCCAAGGTCACCGGCCTTGACGTTGAGATCGACAAGTCCGTCATCGAATCCGGTAACCGTTTTGAGGGCCTGCGCACCAAGGGCTGGAATTCCCAGCTATGGAACCCACAGCGTTGGCCGCTGCTGCGCAACCCGATGCAGCCTTCCTGGGGCGAGCCTTTTGAGGAGATCGCTGCCCGCATGGTCAATGCAGTCGAGCGCGCACGCGATAAGGCAGAAGGCCACGAGGCCATCATCGTCTCCCACCAGCTGCCCATCGTCATGGTCCAGCGCACCGCACTAGGCAAGCGCCTTGCCCACGCACCATGGGACCGCGAGTGCGACCTTGCCTCGGTGACCTCGCTCGTCTTCCAAGATGACCAGCTCATCGACATCTTCTACTCCTCCCCGGCGCAGGATATTTAAGGCAGAGCCCGTGAAACACAAACTTTTGCCTGTAGTCGCCTCGTTGATGGTTGTCGCTTCGGCTACCACTGCGTGCAGTCAAGACGCAGATAAAGCACAAAATGCAGTGGCGAGTGGCGGCACCTTTGAATTCTTTGCTCCAGGCGGAGAAAAAGTAATCAAATATGCGCCCGAAGAGCGCAAACCGTTGAAGTCCTTCACAGGAGAGAATCTGCGCCACGACGGCCAGACCATTTCTCTGGATGATTTCTCTGACCAGATCGTCGTACTGAACTCTTGGGGACAATGGTGTGCTCCTTGTCGCTCCGAATCGGATGACTTACAAAACATCCATGCCGAGCTGACCAAACGCGGTACGGGTACAGTTCTGGGAATTAATGTCCGCGACTTCAACCCGGAAATTTCCCGTGATTTTTTGGGAGATAACGGGCTGGAGTATCCGTCCATCTACGATCCGCCTTTCAAGACGGCTGCGGCTCTTGGCGGCGTACCGACCTCTGTCGTGCCAACCACCATCGTGCTCGATAAGCAGCATCGACCAGCCGCCGTATTTCTGCGCGAGATCACCGACAAGGATGTTCTCGAAGTCGTAGATTCGCTGGAAAAAGAGTAGTTTCCACTGCTAGACAACTTATTTAGAATTGCGCGAGGTTTCATGGACTTTACGGATGCGGCGCTCAACGTCGAATCGGTCATCACTAGTGGTCCTTTCGCCCTAGGTTTTCTCCTCGCCATGGCCGCTGGTTTGGTCAGCTTTGCCAGTCCGTGCGTGGTCCCGCTCGTTCCCGGCTATATCTCCTACCTGGCCAGTGTGGTTGGCGGTGAGGTTAGTTATGACGCGGAGTATGGCATCGGCGTCGGCAAGCGCAAGCAATGGGCCGTAGTACTTGCCGCGGCGCTGTTTGTGCTGGGCTTTACCGTGGTATTCGTACTGGCGACGGTCTCTGTTTTCGGTGCGATTTCCGCGCTGACGCTCAACGCTGATGTGCTCATGCGGATAGGCGGCATCATCACCATCCTCATGGGCGTTGTGTTCATGGGCGTGGTGCCGGTGCTGCAAAAGGACACCCGCATGGCGCCGCGGCGCTGGACCACGTGGTTGGGTGCGCCGCTGCTTGGTGGCGTCTTTGCTCTTGGTTGGACGCCGTGTCTGGGGCCTACGCTCGGGGCGATTATCTCTGTCTCCGTTGGCACTGAAGGCATGACCGCAGTGCGCGGAACCTTCCTTATCATCGGCTATTGCTTGGGTCTGGGGCTGCCTTTCCTGCTCGTTGCGCTGGGCTCAGCCCGTGCCATGCGCACTATCTCTTGGATGCGGCAACACTCTCGCACCATCCAGATCATCGGTGGTATCGCCATGATTCTGGTGGGCCTCGCACTGGCTACCGGCTTGTGGGGCAACTTCATCAGCTTCATCCGCCAGTGGACGTTTGAATACGGCGCGACCCTAATTTAAGAGGATAAGAAGGCATATGAAACTTATCGTTCGCTATCTGCGCAAGGCATGGCATTGGCTGACCAGCATGCGCACCGCACTGGCGTTGCTGTTCTTGCTCGCCCTGGCGGCCATCCCGGGCTCGCTGCTGCCGCAGCGCGATCTCAACGAGGCTAACGTCAAGGACTTCATCAGCTCGCACGGCAAGGTCGCAGAAATCTACGACAAACTGCAGCTTTTCGACGTCTTTTCTTCCATCTGGTTCCAGGCCATCTTCATGCTGCTGATGGTCTCCCTCGTGGGCTGCATCATCCCGCGTTCTTGGGAGCACTACAAAGCCTGGAAGACCCCGCCTACCCGTGCTCCGAAGTACCTGGAAAAGATGCCGCTTCACGCCGAAGGTCATTCGGAGCATTCGCCGGAGGAAATCAAAGCTCGAGTAACCAAGCTGCTGAAGAAGTGGCGCGTTGCTGAATCAGGCCCGGAAGAAGACCGCCAGGGGCAGCAGTCTTTCTCCGCTGAGCGCGGCTATGCCCGCGAGCTGTGCAACCTGATTTTCCATATTGCCTTGGTGGCCATCTTGGTCACCGTTGCCGCCGGCCGCCTGTCTAATTACGAGGGCCAAGTCATCGTGGTCACCGAGTCCGGTTCCCAGGATGGGGAGACCAAACTGGATCAGTCCACCGAGTTCTGCAATACCTCGACCTCGAACTATGATTCCTTCCGCGCTGGCTCGCTTTTCGACGGCACGGGCCTGCACCCGTTCTGCTTCGTAGCCCACGACTTCACTGCGGATTACCTGGATAACGGCCAGGCGGAGATGTTCACTTCGAACGTTTCTTATGCGGAAGGCGATGACATCTACTCCGATCCTTCTAGCTGGAAGGATTATGAGCTCAGCGTCAACCACCCGCTGCGCCTTTCCCATAACCGCGTCTACCTGCAGGGCCACGGCTACGCGCCGACCGTGACGGTGGAGTGGCCAAACGGCGAGAAGCGTACCCAGACCATCCAGTTCCGCCCCGATGACATGGTTCGCTTCCTTTCTTCTGGCGTCATGCGTTTCGACCCGCCGGCTGGCATGTACCCGGATCTCTTTGAGCGTCGCCAGAATCAGCTCGCCATCCAGGGCCTTTTCGCGCCGACCGCACAGTGGTCCGGGGAGAACGGTCAGCTGCTGACCTCCGCGTACCCAGGGCTTACCGATCCGGCGCTGGCCATTGACATCTATCGCGGCGATGCCGGCCTCGATACCGGTACCGCCCAGTCCATCTTCGATCTGGATTCCTCCTTGGTGCACTCGGGCCAGCTGCAGAAGATTGACCGCGTGAATCTCTCGCAGAACGAATCCGTGACGCTGGACGATGGCACGAAGGTCACCTTCAACGGTGCCTCCCAGTACGCGAATTACCAGATTTCTTATGACCCATTCCAAAAGTGGGTCTTGGTCTCGGCCCTTTTGATGCTCGTCTCCTTGGTCGGTTCGCTAGTTATCAAGCGCCGCCGCGTGTGGGTGCGCATTAGCCCGGCCGCGGATGGAGGAACCGACATCCAGATGGCGGGTCTTGCCCGCACCGACCGCGCCGGTTGGTCCGAGGAGTTCTACGCGCTCTATCGCGAGCTTTTGGAACTGCCTGACCCGGACGAAGTAGAAGAGGACGAGATATGGGTGGATGATTAATTCATCCGACTAAAGTTTGATGTCGCCTGCATGCGGGAGTATCGTATGCAGGTACTATTTGGAGCAAAGCGCAAGGTTTTCAATGCTGATCGATCAGAATCTGTCGAATTTTTCCGACATCGCCGTCCAAACGGCCTTCGTTATCTACGCCATCGCGCTGTTTCTCTCGCTCGCGTACTACGGCCGCATGCAGTCGGTCATCGATGCCCGCCGCGCAGCTGCAGCAGATCGCGCGCAGTCCAAGCAGAAGGTAGCGGCAGGCGGCAGCCCCTACGCACCAGGCGAGGATGACGCTGCGCTTGCCGACGCCGCCGTCGCCGACACCACCCCAGTCAAAGACCCCAGCGTCCTCGAGGAAAAGGCTGACAAGCTCGGCGGCATGACGCAGATGCTGCTGTGGCTGGGCATTGTGCTCCACGTCGTGGCAATCGTGCTGCGTGGCCTAGCCACACACCGCTTCCCGTTTGGCAACCTGTATGAGTACGTGCTGATGGTGACCGCTGGCGTGCTCATCGTGTCCAACATCGCGATGCAGCGCAAGGAATGGCGCACGATGTGGCCGTGGATCCTCACTCCGATTTTGGCGCTGATGTTCTACGGTTCCACCAAGCTGTATGCGGAATCCGCTCCGGTTGTCCCGGCGCTGCAGTCGCACTGGCTGCCAATCCACGTCACTGTGGTTTCCCTCGGTGCTTCCATCAGCGTGGTTTCCGGTATCGCGTCTTTGCTGACTATGTTGCGTGTCTGGCAGCCGAAGGGCGCTGAGCGTAGTTTCGCTGGAGTTGTGGCAAAACCGCTGCCTTCGGCGAAGAAGCTGGATCAGCTTGCTTACCGCCTCGGCATCATCGCACTGCCGACCTTGGGCCTGGGTATCGTCCTCGGCGCCATCTGGGCGGAATCCGCATGGGGCCGCTTCTGGGGCTGGGACCCGAAGGAAACCGTCTCCTTCGCTACCTGGATTCTTTATGCGGCTTACCTCCACGCGCGTGCGACGCCGTCCTGGCGTAAGTTCTCGCCGTGGATCAACATTGCCGCGACCTCCTTGATGGTCTTCAACCTGTTCTTCATCAACATGGTTGTTTCCGGTCTGCACTCTTACGCGGGGTTGAACTAGTGCCTGATACGCATAAGCCAAGAAATAAGCAAGGAAAGCCAGCAGGCGATAACCCGCAGCTGCTCGCCATCGGCGCGGAGTTCGCTGCTCGCCGTCGCGAGCTCGGTATCCTGCAGCAGCAACTGGCCGATGCCGCAGGCGTATCTCGCTCCACTTTGCACACCATCGAGCATGGCGGTAGTGGTGTGCGCTGGGAGAAGGTCACCGCGGTCGCGGAGGCCCTCGGCCTTGAGATGAGCTTCCAGCCGCGCGCTTAGCGGCGTAGCTTTCCATCACTTTCTTCATGGTCCCATTGCTTGGGTCCCTTTGTGGGGCAATGGGACCATGAAGCGCGTTTCAGGGGTGCCGTTACTCGTAAAGCTACCCGTAGAGAGGGACCTTTAGAGGGAAACCATTCCGTGCCGGCGGAGAATGCACCCTACTTCTCGTCCGTTTCGTCGCGCGAAGGCTCGTCGCGGTGGCTCTCGCGGCGCTGTTGACGGCGGCGCTCCTCGGCTTCCCGCTCGGCCTGCATTTCGCGGGCGCGGCGCTCCTTGAAGCGCTCCTTCTCGAGGTTCCACAGGAACTCTTCATCGTCGTCTGGGCCCTTGATGGCTGGGCGCTGCTGCGTTGTTTGCGGCTTCTTCCAGCTGGAAGGGCCAAAAGCCTTCCAGACCAGTACGGCGGCAAGAACAACTAAGACAAGCAAAATCAAACGACCCATGCGTTATATCCTACGGAATCGAAAGCGTAGACTTTAGCCCCATGACTGATACTTCTTCTGCACATAATCCGGAGCCGCCGGCACCCGATCCCGAGCTGCGCCGCCGCTCCCGCGCCGCGCTTTGGAAGTACGGCTTGGCCCGCCTGGTGCTTTTCATCCTGCTCACGGTGGTCATCGAGCTCATCGCCATCCTGGCAGGTTTCCCCATTCCAGTACTGCTCGCAGCGCTGCTTGCCCTATTCGTGGCGTTGCCGTTGTCGATGCTCGTGTTTAAGAAGTGGCGCGTAGAAGCCACCGAGACCTTGGCTGAGTACTCCGCTCAGCGCAAGGCTCATAAGGCCTGGGTCCAAGCGGAGTTGGCAGGCCGCTAGCTTTCACATCGTGGCATTCAATTACTTCGGAGGAACGGCTTTGTGAGCTTGTTCCATAACGAAGGAAGCGCAGTAAACAGTGCTGTGCCGAGGCCGGCGATGATTAATGCAGCGTTCGGTCCAGCGGCAGATACCGTCGGTGCACCCACAATGTATCCAACCAGCATTGCCGAATTGTTAATCGTCCCCATCGTTACTAACGCTTTGGGCTTAATCTTTGGATCGACGGCGCTGACGACCACTATTCTTAGAGCAGACACTTGGAGTCCATTAAACATTCCAGCCAATGCGAAAAGCGGAATACAGAGAAATAACGCGGGCACAAAGCCTGGGATCGAGATGCAGATCCCCATTCCTATTCCACTTTTGATCAAGGTCGCTAGGGCGTTTGCCTTCGTAAGTCTTGCTGAAAATCTTGCGCCTAAAATCCGTCCCACGACAAAACACTGGGCGACTATTGCATATAAAAACCCGCTGGTATTCAGGGACTGAGTGGCGAAGAACACGAGAGCCACGTTAAAAATCGATGTGAAGATAATCGCGGCCCAGATGCTTGTCAGCGCCTGACGCGAACGTGGATTGTTAAGAAGTATTTTTGGAGCTTCAACAATGCTGTGCAGAGGACTTGGGGCCTCGGCCTTGAGAGTGTGGGGGGAAGTTGATGGAACTAGGGGCCAATCTTGTCTTTGCAAACGCTGCACCACAATAATTGAGCTCCCGACGGCTAGGGCCTCCAATGCAAATACTGTGCGTAGTGAGGCGATGTCTAGGAATCCGCCGCCGAGTACAGGGCCTACGAAGCTGCCACATAGCCGAGCCGTGTCCAAGTAGGAAAAAGCCCGGGCTTGGTCCGAGGCATCTAGGCTTGAATCTGCAATTGCGTAATAGGCTGGAATGGTAATCCCACTCAACGTAGCTATTACGATATTTCCTGCGATGAGAGTGAGCGTTGATGGAAAGCCGCACAAGAAAATGAGAGTAAGGCACTCAAATATTGTTCCAAGCTTTGCCACCGTAAAAGGATTTGCTCGATCAAAGAATGGTGTCAAAAGAGGGGACACAAATACCTGAGCGCAGGCCCCTGTTACTAGAACAGTGGCCACAAGTGCTTCACCGTTTGGCCGAGTGGCGAAGTTGAGTGAGATTGCGATCGAAGTCATCGCTCCGCACAGAGACATAAAAAAGTAGGCAATGACGAGACTAAAGACTTTGCCTTTCGACCCATCATTACCTAGTGGAGTTTTCAACACTCTATTTGGTCCTCACCCAGTGGTCTACGGACATTCTCGAAGGATCGATTCCTATATTTTGCAGTATTGAGTTATGCCGGTTGTCTGCCGTTTCGGCGTAGTTGGTAGGGGCAATCCG
>NZ_KV789231.1:0-99121 GCF_001807495.1 Corynebacterium sp. HMSC08C04
GCAACACCCCTACCAACAAGCCGCTCTCAGCAGGTTGTCGCGGAAACTGTCTTTCTTTTCTAAGAAAAATTCCAAGTCATACCAAGAAACGCCAAAGTGAACACATGCGCTACCGTCGTCGAATGACTCGCTTAAAACGAATTGCCAATCGTAGGGGCCGCCTGGTCTATTCGGGCCCATTTTTGCAAGTCTTTGGTCAGAAATTTCAAGCTGTCGGAGACACTTTTCCAGACTTACGGCATTGGGCAGTTGGATTGTGACCTTACTCTCGGCCACAGCCTCTCGCCCTCTTACCCGTGATGGGGTAGACCCCCAACAGATTCGATTTTTGGAATCTCATCGAAAATAAACAACTTTCGACCTTTCTGTGCGGACAGATAAAACGAAGTGAGTGAAGTGTATCACTCTGAGTAATGTTTGTGATTTAAATTTCAGAAAATTTTAAATCGGCAACTTTTAACTTCGCTTGGAGGTCTTGCCCTTCGGCGTACGTTTTCCCTACGGGGAAGGCTGACAGTAAGAATTTTTAGACGAGAAAAAGAGCAATCGCGCTGACCAGCGCCCATACCAGCATTGCGCGGCCAGTGATGCCGAGCACCGGGATGAGCTGGGGGCCGCGGGCGCCGCGGTTGACGGTGCGCACCGCCTGTAGTGCGAACGGGAAGTAAACCAACGCCGCGAGCGCTAGCCAGGAATCGAATGCGATGACAATGGTCAGCAGGACCGGGATGAGCAGCAGCCACATGAACAGGTTGCGTGACTTTTTATCGCCCAAGCGCACGGCCAAGGTAATCTTGCCGGCCTCAGTGTCGGAGGGGATGTCGCGAATGTTGTTGGCTAAGTTGACCGCAGAGCTCATTCCACCAATACCCACTGCGAGCGCAAGACCCGTCAGCGTGATGTGGCCTGCCTGTGTGAATTGGGTACCCAGTACCGCCACCAATCCGAAGAAGATGAAGATAGCGACCTCACCGAGGCCACGGTAACCGTACGGATTCTTGCCACCGGTATAAAACCATGCGCCAGCAATACAAAGCGCGCCTACCAAGATGAACCACGCGGCGTTCGCTACCAAAGACAACGCAATGCCAGCCATGGCAGCAACTGCGAACGAAGCAAAGGCCGCGTACTTCACGTGCTGCGGCTTCGCCAGCCCACCGCCGGTTAGACGCTGCGGGCCGGTGCGGTCGTCGTCGGTGCCGCGGATGCCGTCGGAGTAGTCATTGGCGTAATTGACGCCGATGATGAGCGCCCACGCCACAATGAGTGCGAGAAAGGCGCGGCCCCAGTGCGCGCCGTCGGCAGCCGCGGCGGCGCCAGTACCAGCGATGACTGGGGCGAAAGCATTTGCCCATGTATGCGGGCGAGCGCCTTGGAACCAGTCTTTGGCAGTTGCGGGATAGGCAGAAAGTGACATGTCAGTTATTGTGCCACGCCACCGCGGACATGCTGTGCACAAGGGACGCACACGGCGGACATATAAAAGCCACGGGTATGGCAAAAGCGCGTCGTACATACCCAAGAAAGGACGGCTGTGGGCCACACCCGTGACAAAAGTTCAACGCGTTGAACTTTCCTAAAAGTTATCATGTGAATCGCTCGCGGGGCAAGGCCTTTACTACGATGAATGTCATGCACTTAAGCGATCTCCCTGAACGTACCCAGGACTACCTCAAAGCCCTGTGGGACCTCTCCGAGCACTCTGGCGGCGCGCCCATCGCGCTCAAAGAACTGGCGGGGCGATTGAACCAAAAGGTGCCCACGGCGTCCGAAGCCGTAAAGCGTCTCGTTGCCCAAGGGCTGGTGGAACACGAGCGCTACGCTGGCGTTTCGCTGACCCCAGAGGGGCAGGCACTGTCCATGGGCATGGTCCGCCGCCATCGTCTCCTCGAGACCTTCCTGGTTAAAGAACTGGGGTACACCTGGGACGAGGTTCACGAGGACGCCGATCTCCTCGAGCATGCATGCTCCGATCGCTTCATCGATCGCCTCGATCAGCACCTGGGCCATCCTCAGCGCGATCCCCACGGCGATCCCATCCCCGATGCGCAGGGCAGCATCGAGGACCTTGGCACGCTCACGCTTGACGACGTCCCCCTTCACACCCCTGTCACCATCGAGCGGGTATGCGACGGGGACACCGAGCTGTTGCGCTACCTCGACAGCCACGGCGTCGGCTTGGGCGTCGAGGTCGTAGTTGATTCCCGCGTTGCGGGCCTGCTCAACCTGCACGCAGGGGACAAGGAGTTCTCCCTTGCGGAAGTCGCGGCCGCCGACGTGACAGTGCGCGCTAACGAAACCTAATCAGTTCTTAAAGAGCCCTGCGACACCACGACGGTCCACCTTGCCGGGGCCGGTCAGCGGCATCTCAGCAATGCGGATAATCTCGCGCGGAATCTGCCACCGAGGCAGGTCATCGAGCGCTTCGAGGATGTCGGTGCGCGAAGCCCAGCCGGTGTAAGCTGCGGCGATCATCTGACCAAGACGCGGATCAGGGATGCCCACCACGCATGCACTGTCGACGCCCGGAACCTGCAACAAGAGCTGTTCCAGCTGTTCTGGGTGCAACTTCAGGCCGCCCGAATTGATGATGTTGTCCAGACGTCCAGTGACGGTGAGCTGACCGTGGGCGTCGAGCTCTCCGGCGTCGGAAGTGGCGAACCAGCCATCGACGAAGTCGCGCGATTCCACATTGCGGTAGCCCTGCGCAATGGTCGGCCCGCCCAGGAAAATGCGGTTATCGTCCCCGATGCGCACCTCGGTGCCGGGCAGGGGAGTGCCGTTGTAGACGCAACCGCCCGCAGTCTCCGAGGAGCCATAGGTGGTTACCACGGTGATGTCGAGCTTGCGCGCAGATTCTAATAGCTGGGGATGCGGCGCTGCTCCACCCACCAGGATGGAGTTGAAGCGGCGCAGTGCTTGGATGCCGTCCAGTGAATCGAGTGCCTTGTGCAGCTGCATCGGCGTGAGCGCGGTGTACATGCGGTCTTCGGTGTGAGCGAGTTCTTCTGCTGCGCGGGCGAACTCGGCGATGTTAAAGCCTTGAGACAGGTCGAGGCACAGTGGCTCCACACCCGCCACCAACGAACGCACGAGCACCTGGATGCCCGCGATGTGATGGGCGGGCATGGCCAGTAGCCATTGGCCGGGTCCACCCAGGAAAGAATGGGTGGCATCCGCACTCGCCACCAGGTTAAGCGGGCTTAGCTGCGCACCCTTCGGTGTGCCCGTGGAACCCGAGGTAGCCACCACCAAAGCAATGTCCTCAGCAATCGATTCGCCCGCGCGCATGTGGTTGCGCAGCAATTCCGCCCGCGTGCGGTCCGCTGCGGGAAGGGGTAAGAGCGTGGTCTGCCCAGCGATGGCTCTCTCGAGCTCATCCAAAATACCTGCGGGATTGTGGGGATCGACTGGGAGTGGGGCGAGGATATGAGTCACGAATAATCAGGTTACCCGGGCATATCGCTCGTCCCGGGAGGCGGCGCGCCGGGCGTTTAGAGCAAGGCGCGCAGCCCCATGCTGAGCAAATAGAACACACCCGCCAGCACCGCGATGCAGCCGCCCGCCGACAAACTGAGTGCGGCCGCCAGCCAGAGCCCGCCGCATGCCAGCGCAATGCCCGCGATACCGGCACCGAGCATGAGCTGGGTCGGGCGCTTGATCCACGGCTGCAACGCCGCCGCCGGGGCTACCAGCAGCGCCAGGGACAAGATAGTGCCCACTGCGGGAATCACCACCACCATGGTCACGCTGATAAGCGTGAGGGTAAGCAAGTCATAGCGGCCGGGCTTTCCGCCTTGTGCGCGGAAGGACGTCTGGTCGAAGTAGAAGGAGACTAACGTCCGGCGAAATGCCACCAGCACGCCAAGGCTGACCACCACCAGCGCGCCGACAAACCAGACATCCTGCGCATTGACAGTGGTCAGCGAGCCCACGAGAAAGCTATCCACGTGGATAGGTAGCGGTTGGAACCAGCGCAGCAACAAGATGCCCAGGGAAAATCCTAGGGTGAGCGTCACGCCGGCGGCAGCGGTCGAAGAAATGCCCTCGACGGTACTCAACCACCGCATAAGCCAGGCCAAAGGCAGGCAGAACAGTGCCGCGCCTACCATCAAACCCGTGGAGAGATCCAAGCTCAGAAGGTTGGCCACCACTACACCGAGCACCGCGCCGGGGAAGATTCCGTGCGACAGGCTCTCAGCGAAAAAGACGCGCTTGCCCATGACCATCAAGGTTCCAACCAAGCCAGATAAACATCCCACAGCGATGGCCTCAAGGAGGGGCATCCGCAGGATCTCTGGATCAAGATGAGACAGTCCCATTAGCTAAATACCCCCTTCAAGCCCGCTAGCGGCACGGTGGCAACCAGCATCAAGCTGACGATTGCCTGCGGCGAAATCTGGTGCGTGGTTTGGGACAGCATGATGGCAAATCCAACCACCACTGCCAGCGTGGACAAACCCGCAGCCCAGAAGCACATGCTGCGCGGGGATCCTGCGATCAAGCGCGCCGAGAGGCCTGGAATGACAATAAAACCGATAACCAGCAACACACCCACTGCCGAGCTAGCCGCCACCACGATTAGGCCAACCGCGATATTCGCAATGAGCTCATAAGCCGCCACGTTGATGCCCATGGCGCGGGCCGCTGTGGTATCGAAAGCGACGAGAATCTGCATGCGCCAGGTTGTCAGGATGAGTAGTGCCGCAATCACGCAGAGCGTGACGGAGGTTGCCAGCCTGGACTGCGTGACGTCGAGAAGCCGGCCAAACATGAGGGCCTCCAGCTGCCCGGACTTGTCGCCATAGGCCAAACTGATGACCACGCCGATGCCGTACATAAAGGTCAGCACCACGGCCGTTCCGGCTTCCATATCCAGCTTCTGCGCTGACTGGCCCTGCCCAGAACCCAGAGAAGCCAGCACCAGCACCGTCACCGTGGCCACCGCGGCCGCACCCGGCACGATGCCCGGGATGCCGCCCACGATGAGCCCTACCACGATGCCCGGAAAAACCGAGTGCACGAGGGCTTCCACCGTAAATTCCATGCGGCGGAGATTAACGAGGACGCTAATGGCAGCTCCCGCAATCGATAGGCACAGCAGGAAGAGGAAAGCATTGCGCAGGTACGGGGCGAAGAGAATCTGCTCTATCACAGTCGCGCGCCTTGCTCCATATAGGTTTCCACTGCTTCCTCGGTTCCCATGGTGCGGACCTTGCCGTCGATCACAAACGCCGCCCAGTCGCAGGTGTGCTGCGCCAAGATGGGGTCGTGAGTGGAGACGAGCAGGGCGATTCCTGCTTCCTTGAGATCCGCAATGATCTGAATCAGGATTCGGCGACTTTCTTGATCAAGCCCGTTGAAGGGTTCGTCGAGAAGCACCAGCTCCGGGGCCGAAACCAACGCGCGCGCGATGAGCACGCGCTGGCGTTGCCCACCCGAGAGCTGGCCAAACCGCGTCTCGGCGAGGTGCTCCATCCCCACTTGTCGCAGGGCATTGAGTACGCAGTCGCGGTAGCTACGCATGCTCGTGCACCTGTGCCACCAGCTCACTGAGGGCAAAAGGCCCATTTCCACGACCTTGTAAGCCGTGACGGGAAAGCTCAGGTCGGAGTCTTGGTACTGCGGGACGTATCCGAGCGAGGCGTCGATGGTGGCCATGCCGCGCAAGGCAGCCAGGCCAGTGATTGCCTTGAGCAGGGTAGATTTGCCCGCGCCGTTGGAACCTAGGAGCGCCACGGCCTCGCCCGCGCGGATCTCAAGGTCAACGTCGGTGAGGATATCCCGGGCGCCATAGCCGCAGGTGGCATTGTGCAGAGTGACTAATGGGGAAGACATAAAGAGCTACTTGCGCTTGGCGAAGTCGAATTCCTGCAGCGATTCTGGCAACGGTTGCTGCTTGGAGTCCCAGGCGCTGACCAGGGTGTTGATGTTGTGGACGATGGATCCGATGTAGGTCTCGCCCTCACTGCCTGGCACACCTAGCGAGTCGCCGTACAAAGCGTCGTCGGATGTAACCGCCTTGACGCCTGCGGCGCGGGCGATGGCCTCGATGGACTTCGAGTTGTTGGAATTCTCCGCAAAGATGGCCTTGGCGCCGGACTCGCGGACCTTCTTTACCTGCTCATCGATGTGGCTCGAGGTGGCGTCCTGCTGGTGGTTGAAGTCAGACAGTGCGGAGCCGATGAATTTCACGCCATACTCGTTAGAGAAGTAGCCGAAGGCGTCGTGGGAAGAGAAGAGCACGCGGTCTTGCTCAGGAACTGCGGACATGGAATCGCTGGCCCACTTGTCGAGGTCCTCCAGCTGGTCGGTGTACTTCTTGCCGGCGGCGGTGAAGGCGTCCTTGGCCTGCGGGGAGGCCTGGGACAACGTGTTGACGATGTTGTCGACCTGAATCTTGGCCTGCTTCGGGGAGGTCCACACGTGCGGGTCGTACTTGAATTCTGGGGCCTCGCCGTCCTCCCCCGGGAAAGGCCACGGGCGCGGGCTCACGTGTTCGATGCCCTCGTCGATGGTGTACTTGCCGTTGCCATCGCTCATGCCTTCGCTCTTGACGCCCGAGGTCACGGCCATGACGCCGTGGAAGCCGGAGGAGTCCACGGCTTGGTCGAGGAAGTGCTCGAGGTCGACTCCGTTGACGAACATGTAGTCGGCCTGGGAGAGCGCCTGCATCTGCTGTGGGGTCATCTCGTGCTCGTGGGCGCTGGCGTTGGGGGCGAGCAAACAGGTGAGGTCGAGGGTCACTGGGCCCTCGCCGGAGGTGGTCTCTGCACCTTGGGAGTCGACCTTGTGGAGCTTGACGCCGCCGGCGGCTATCTGGGTGAGGTAGTCGCAGATCTGGGTAGTCGTGGCCACGGCCTTGACGGTGTCGCCGTCCTTCGGTTTTGCGGCGTCGGTGGATTCTTTCGAGGCGCTGCAAGCGGCGAGGCTGGCGCCGAGTGCTAGGGCGCAGGTGCCTGCGAGAATGCGCTGTAGGGGCCGGCGTGGGGTGCTGTGATTTGAGCTCATCATGAACTTCCTTTGCATTGGGAGAAGTGAACTCAACAAACACTAGCACCCTTGAACTAGATTGTTCAATATTATGAACTTAGGCAGTCCTATCTCCTCTTTTAGCTGCTAAAACTTAAAAATCCTCTCACTTCAATAGATGAGGTGAGAGGTTGGGAAGCGGTGGCCTTAGTTGGCTACTTTTGTCTTCTTGCTGAAGAGAAGCTGGTCCAGGGAGTGCATGCCGGGGCCGGCGGCGACGAGCATGACGAATGAGTTGCTGAGTTTCATGCTCAACACTTTACGTATGAACTATGGACATGTCCACAAAAGTTTATGATGTCTCACCTTGGTCCCAGAGATGCCTCACGACATTCCCCGCAGCGTCTATGCCTTCCTACATGTACGGATTGCGCGGGGTGTCCTCCTGATCGAAGGGACGCTCCCCACGCCTTTCGGCGTCTTTGATGTGGCGAAGCATCCATACGCGCGAGCCGATGACGCCCGCCAGCGCAAGTGTGGCCAAGCCGATGGCGAAAATCCACATCGTGCCAACTCCTGACTAGTAGTAGTACGGGAACTGCTCCCACTGTGGATCACGCTTTTCGAGGAATGCCTCCTTGCCCTCGACGGCCTCGTCAGTCATGTATGCCAGGCGGGTCGCCTCGCCGGCGAAGACCTGCTGGCCCATGAGGCCGTCATCGGTCAGGTTGAAGGCGAACTTCAGCATGCGCTGGGCCGTCGGGGACTTGCCGTTGATTTCGCGGCCCATCTGGATGGCGGCATCTTCCAAGTCGGCGTGATCGACGACCTCGTTGACGGCGCCCATCTCGTACATGCGCTGGGCGTCGTAAGTGCGACCCAGGAAGAAGATTTCGCGGGCATACTTTTGGCCCACCATCTTGGCCAAGTAGGCCGAGCCATAACCGGCGTCGAAGGATCCGACGTCGGCGTCGGTCTGCTTGAAACGCGCCTCTTGGCGGGAAGCGATGGTCATGTCGCAGACTACGTGCAGGGAATGCCCGCCGCCGGCCGCCCACCCATTGACCACGGCGATGACCACCTTGGGCATGGTGCGGATAAGGCGCTGGACCTCGAGGATATGTAGGCGGCCGCCTTCGACCTTCTCGCGGGCGGTGTCCACGGTGGATTCATCAGCGGTGGCATCATCGTGGGCGTGCTCGGTGGCGTAGCGGTACCCGGAGCGGCCGCGAATGCGCTGGTCGCCGCCCGAACAAAAAGCCCAGCCGCCATCCTTTTCGGACGGACCATTGCCGGTGAGCAAAATCGTGCCCACATCCGGCGTGCGGCGGGCGTGGTCAAGGGCGCGGTAGAGCTCATCCACCGTGTGCGGGCGGAACGCGTTGCGCACCTCCGGGCGGTCAAACGCGATGCGGACGATGCCGTCCTCGCGCTTGTCTCCGATGAGCCGGTGGTAGGTGATATCCGTGAGGTCTTCAAACCCCTCTACGGAATGCCACAATTCCGGCCGAAAGGGATTATCGGTGCTGTATTTTTTCTGCTCGCTCATAACGGCCAGCTTAGTGGCAAAAGAAGAATAGTCCCCATTCCCAACCCTCACCCACACGCGCTGCCCAGCAGGCTGGTAATAATCAATACGTGATACTGCGAGGTTGTTGCCCCGCACAATACCCGTGTACGCCATACCAGCGCGGTACTCCATGCTGTGGGGAGACTCGAACTCCCCGCCCCTTAAAGCGCTAAAGGGGGCCTGCATTCCCTGAACTTTCCCCTCCAGGGTGGGGGCCTGCTCGCTGCAGGCGTGTGGGCTACCATCGCGCGCTTTAAGCAGCGCGCGATATGACTATCCGTTCTTCAGTTCGGTATTCCAGTTCAGTTGCTGGATGCGGGTATCCAGCTCGCGGTACTGCTTAGACAGATCGTCGACACGCTTGCGCATATCCGCCACCGAGATAGTGGAGACAAACTTAATCTCGTTGCGGGAATAACGATCCGAGCGTGTGCCCGCCCGCTGCGCCAAGTCGTGGTAGATGCGGCGCTTGCGCACAAGGCCGTCCCGCAGAGCGAGGGCCTCCATTAAGTTCATCTTCTCATCGAAGGCGGTGGCGATATTTGTCGCATTAATGGCCTGCACCAGCTCATCGATGCGCTCGGTCACGCCGTCGAGCTCGCGCAGCAGCTCCTGCGGATCCTCCTCCGGGGTATCGCCCTCCTGCACGCGAACCACGGCGAGCAGCCGCTCGTGCAGGCTATTGAGACGCTCTTGCGCCTGGGCGCGCTCCGCCAATGCCTCAGCTAGCAGCATAATTCCTCCTTTATTGGTATAGGTTCCCAAAAATAGCGCAGAGCGGGGAGGGGGTCAATGGTCTGAGGGCGCTACCATGAAAGCCATGCATATCGATGACGTCCTATCCCGCGCCCATGTTGTCTCATTGCCGCTTGCCGTGAAGTTTCGTGGGATAACAACCCGCGAAGCATTGCTTATCGAGGGTCCTGCAGGCTGGGGCGAGTTCTCACCTTTCCTGGAATACGGCCCAGCCGAGTCGGCACATTGGTTGGCAGCCGGCTTGGAGGCGGCTTATGAAGGCTTCCCGGAACCAGTCCGCGATCTCATCGAGGTCAACGGCACCATCCCCGCCGTGCCTGCCAGCGAGGTTCCTGCCGTGATGGAGTGCTACCCAGGCTGCCGCACCTTCAAGATCAAGGTTGCAGAGAAGGGCCAGACGCTTGCCGACGACATCGCGCGCGTCACCGCCGTGCGCAACTACATCACCGAGCGCGGACGCGTCCCCGTCCTTCGCGTCGACGCCAACGGCGGCTGGAGCGTTGAGCAGGCAGTCGAGGCAGCCAAGGCTTTGATGCCGTTGGACTATATGGAACAGCCTTGCGCGAGCGCAGAAGAACTCGCGGAGGTGCGTCGCCAGCTGATGCGCAACGGGCTTTTCGTACGCGTTGCGGCCGATGAGTCTATCCGCAAGGTCGAGGACCCGTACCGCGTGGCTGATCTGCAGGCAGCCGACGTCGCGGTGGTAAAGCCGGCGCCTTTGGGCGGAGTGCGCAGGGTGCTCGACGTCGCCAAGCATCTACGTTCTCGCCACATGGATATTACGGTGGCTTCGGCCTTGGATACCTCGGTGGGAATCGGCATGGGGCTGGCCACTGTCGCGGCGCTGCCGAAGATTCTTGATGACGAAGACGTCGACGTCACTCCTGCCGCCGCTGGGCTGGCCACGGGCTCTTTGTTCCTCGAAGACGTCACGGAGCCGCGCCAACTGATTGACGGGCACCTTGCCGCCACCCCGCTCCTACCGGATCCGGCGCGCTTGTCCGACCTGGCGGCCGCGCCCGAGCGCCGGGATTGGTGGTTTGCGCGCGTGCGTGAGTGTTGGCAGTTCCTTTAGGGTTTTTATTTCTATCTGCAACGGCGTTTGTGCGGCGTGGAAAACCGCACAATTTGCCAATTAGCGCCTGGAAAACGCCAGGATCCCCGCCACTAATTGGCAAAATGTGCACTGTTGGCCTGAGTTTGTGCGCGGTAGGCTGGCGGCCATGACTGGCATGATTAGCGTCCGCGACGCCCACCTTCATAACCTGCGCAACGTCGACGTCGATATTCCGCGCGGCAAGGTCGTCGCCGTGACTGGCGTTTCAGGCTCCGGTAAGTCTTCCCTTGCTTTCGGCACCATCCACGGAGAAGGCCAGCGCCGCTACCTCGAATCCGTCGCACCTTTTGCACGCCGCCTCATCGGCTCCGCCGTGGATCCGCAGGTCAGCCAGATTGAAGGCCTTCCACCCACAGTGGCCCTCGAGCAGTCCACTTCAGCGGGCGGCGCACGCTCGACCGTCGGCACGATTTCCGCCATCTCCAATTCCGTGCGTCTGCTCTATTCGCGCGCCGGGGATAACCCGGAAGGCCTGTATTCCGATTCCTTTTCGCCGAATACGCCCGAGGGGATGTGTCCGGAGTGTCAGGGCACGGGCGTGGTGCATGTGGCGACCGAGGAGTCGATGGTTCCCGACCAGTCCTTGAGCATCGAGGAGGGCGCCATCGCCGCTTGGCCCGGTGCATGGGCAGGCAAGAACTTCCATGACATCCTCATGACTTTGGGCTATGACATGGATTCCCCGTGGCGCGAGCTCCCGCGCGCAGACCGAGACTGGATCCTCTTCACCGAGGAACGCCCCGTGGTCACCGTCAAGCCACTGCGCGGCGCTGACCAGATTCAGCGCAACTACGAAGGCACGTGGCGCTCGGTGGCCAGCTACCTCAACAAGACTCTCGCGGAAACGCAGTCCGAGAGCGTGCGCAAGCGCACGCTCCAGTACATGGAGTCACACACCTGCCCCACCTGCCAGGGCCGCCGGCTGAATCCGCGCGCGCTGCAGGTCACTTACGCGGGCCTGCCAATCGACACCCTCAACGACCTGCCCTTGGATGCGCTCCACGAGTTGCTTGCCAAGCAGAAACCGGAAGAAAACAGCGCCGAGGATCTCTTACTCAAACAGGTTATTCCTGCCTTGACCTCCGCCCTGGAACTCGGCCTGGCGCACCTGAGCCTAGGCCGCCCCACGGAGACGCTTTCGGCCGGCGAATTACAAAGAATCCGCCTCGCCGCGCAGCTGCGCTCGGGGCTCTTCGGCGTCACCTACGTGCTGGACGAGCCCTCCGCTGGCCTGCACCCAGAGGAGCGCACAGCCGTCATGGACATCTGCCGCCGCTTCGTCGCCGCCGGCAACACCGTCCTGCTGGTTGAGCACGACATGGATTTGGTCGCACAAGCTGACTGGCTTGTCGACGTCGGCCCTCACGCCGGCGAAGGCGGCGGCCAGGTACTGTACTCCGGCCCAGTCGCCGACTATGTTGCCGATACCCCGACCAGTAAGGCGCTGGCGCGGCGTCGTTTGGCATTGAATGAGACCCCACGAAAGAGCGAGAAACAACTGCACTTACGCGGCATTAAGGCGCGCAATCTGCGCGGGCTCGACGTGGACTTTGCGCTAGGCGCCTTCACTGCAGTCACGGGTGTCTCCGGTTCGGGAAAGTCCACGTTGGTCTCGACGGTTCTTGCAGGTCTGTTGCGCGAGCAGGCTACTGCCGTGACCGACGCCGAGGAACAACCCGACGGCGCGGCCCGGCAGTGGAGCGTCGAAAACACAGAAAATCTCGGTGAAGTCACCCGCCTGGTGCAAATCACTCAGAAGCCCATTGGCCGCACGCCGCGCTCGACACTCGCGACCTATACCGGCCTCTTTGACCACGTCCGCAAGCTTTTTGCCAACACGCAAGAAGCCAAGCAGCGCAAGTGGACGGTCTCGCGCTTTTCCTACAACGTCAAGCAAGGGCAGTGCCCTACCTGCGGCGGTGCGGGGCAGATCGAGGTTGAGTTGGTCTTCCTTCCCGGTTCTTACACGCTATGCCCGGATTGCCAGGGCAAACGCTATAACCCTGAAACACTCGAGGTGACGTGGGACGGGCGCACGATTGCGCAGATCCTAGAGTTAAGCGTTGACGACGCCCACGAGGTATTCGCCGCCGCTGAAGGCTCCGCGCAGGTCACCGCAATCATGCGCGCGCTGGAGACCCTCCAGGCCGTGGGGCTGGGCTACCTGCGCTTAGGCCAGGGCGCGCCCGAGCTTTCCGGCGGTGAGGCTCAGCGCATCAAGTTGGCCACCGAGCTGCAGCGCTCGCGCAATTCCCACCGCGGGCACACGGTTTACCTCCTCGATGAGCCAACCACTGGTCTGCACCCAGCGGACATCGCCTTGCTGAATGCGGAGCTGCACAAGCTTGTCGACGCCGGGCAGACCGTCGTCGTGGTCGAGCACAATCTCTCGGTTATCGCGGAGGCAGATACGGTCATCGAGCTGGGCCCTGGTGCCGGTGCGGCAGGAGGAAAGATTGTGGCTACCGGCACGCCAGGCGAGGTTGCCAAGCAGGACAGTCCAACTGGCAGCGCGCTGGCTGCAGCTGCAAGTTAATAAGGCGGCTTGCGGGTTTCTGCCTGTGTTTCTACAGGAAAATAGGGTATTTCTAGGAGCATGGCTAATAACTTTGGAAATAATTCCGGCGGCTACTCTGACGATGAAACCCGGCAGATTGGTCGCGTGACTGGGTATGGGCCGGGCTCCAACTCGGGCTTCGGTAGCAACGACGCTACCCGTCAATTCGGCGCGTCAGAGGAGCGGCCGCGTCAGGTATTTCCTGGCCAGGGCGCGCAACAGTCTCCGGCGCCTCAAGCAAGCCCCGGCGGATATGGTCAGCCTAGCGGCTATGGCTCTGGCTATGAATCCGGCTACGAGCCGGTGCCCTCCAGCTATGAGGTGGAGCCGGAACGCAAGCGTAAGAGCGGCGGTTCTGGGTTGACCAGCGTCTTCGCTGCTATTGCGGCCCTGGCAGTTATCGCGGCCGGCGCACTGTTTTTCATGTGGCGCAACGCCAGCTCCGAGGCGGATTCCCAGCCGGAGACGGTAACTTCCACCGCAACGGTTACTGAGGAAAAGCCCACCACCGTTACTGAAACGGTCACCGAG
The DNA here is from genome assembly GCF_001807495.1 of Corynebacterium sp. HMSC08C04. Lineage (NCBI taxonomy): Bacteria > Bacillati > Actinomycetota > Actinomycetes > Mycobacteriales > Corynebacteriaceae > Corynebacterium > Corynebacterium sp. HMSC08C04. Next base: position 13,504 of record NZ_KV789231.1, read on the forward strand.
GAAGCACCACAGAGTGAAAACCCGATCGACCAGCTGCCAACCGATCTTCCGCCAGACGTACAGGATCAACTGGATCAGGGTGGCGAGGACCTAGAGAGTCTACTGAACGACCTACTGGGCGGCGGAAACGGCAATGGGAATGGCAACGGTAACGGCAACTCCCAGGGAGCTTAAGCCCCTAAACGCCAGCTAGTACTATGGAGCACCATGACTGACTCCATGAAGCTGGCGGAGGCGGTGGCTGCGCAATTGGCGCGCCACCTGTCTGACGTCATTATCTGCCCAGGCTCCCGCAACGCGCCGCTTTCTTTGGCGCTGTTGGCTCGCGAGGATATCCGCGTTCACACTCGTTTGGATGAGCGCTCCGCGGCCTTTACTGCCCTGGGCATGGCGCGCGTGCAGCGCCGCCACGTTGGCGTTGTGATGACGTCTGGCACTGCCGTGGCTAACGCATTGCCAGCGATGGTGGAGGCAGCCCACTCGCATACCCCGCTGGCTGTCATCAGCGCCGATCGTCCCGCACGCTTGGTGGGCACGGGCGCTTCTCAGACCATTCAGCAGCAGGGCATTTTCGGCGTCTACGCTGCGACCACCCAGGTGGCTGAGGAAGCAGACATTCCGCAGGTTGCGCAGCGTTTTACTCGTGACCTGCAGGTGCACATCAACGTTGCCTTTGACGTTCCACTTCTCCACGAGTCACTGCCGGAAAAGCCGTCTGATCACACCTCCCGCAAGGCGCCTACGCCGCGGCCTGTCAACCACGGCGAGGTCGAGGTTGACTTGAGCAAGAACACGCTCGTTATCGCCGGCGACGAAGCTTGGGAGGTCCAAGGCCTCGAGGACGTTCCGACCATCGCCGAGCCCACTGCGCCGGCACCATTCCACCCGGTGCACCCAGCGGCGGCTCATATCTTCCGCCGCGCGCAGGTCTCGGCTAACGATTACGTGGTTAACACCAAGGTCGAGCAGGTCATCGTGGTGGGCCATCCTACGCTGCACCGCGGCGTCATGGCGCTCATCAACGACCCAGATATCGAGCTCTTCGTTCTTTCCCGCAGCGCCGATTTCACCAATCCGCGTGGCGAGCAAGCCACCTTGGGTACCACGGTCAAGACCACCGGCGAGCCGAGCCGCGAGTGGCTGAAGATCTGCGAGGGCGCCGCTGAGATGGCTTCCTCCGGGGTGCGCGAGGTCCTTGAGGACGAGGAGCTTGGTTTCACCGGCCTGCACGTCGCCGCCGCGGTGGGGGATACCCTCTCCGTCGAAGACACCTTGGTCCTAGGCGCCTCGAACCCGGTCCGCGATGCCTCGCTGGTAGGCCTGCCTTTCGACGGCGTGGATACCTTCTCACCCCGCGGCGCCGCCGGCATCGACGGCACCATCGCACAGGCCATGGGCATCGCGCTGGCCACCCAATCCCGCGAAGCTGATGCATGGCGCGCCCCGCGCGTTATCGCATTGCTTGGCGATGTCACCTTCCTCCACGACGCCACCTCACTTCTTGTTCCAGAAGGCGAGGCCCGCCCGGAAAATCTCACTATCGTGGTGGCCAATGATGACGGCTGCGGCATCTTCGAGCTCCTGGAACAGGGCGCAGAGCCGTTCCGCCCCTCCTTCGAAAAGGCCTTCGGCACCCCGCACGGAATGAAACTGGAACAGGTGGCGGAAGCCTTCGGTGCCGAGTACCGCGCGGCGAATACACCACAGGAGCTTCTCGATACGCTCGCCGAGCTGAAGGAATACTCCACCGGAGTTACCATCGTCGAAGCACACACCACCCGTGAGACCCGCCGCCAGCTGCAGGCGGAGCTGACTGCAAAGGTCGGCCAGTAGGTGGGCGCATTTCCGGTGCGGCCGCCCAAGGCGCCGAAGACGGCAGTGGCCCCGCGCTACACGCCTGTCGTGTATCGCCGGCGCCTGCATCAGCTCATCATTGCGTTGTACGCGGCGTCGATTGTCGCGATGCTGGGGATGATGGTGGGGGCTTTCCTAAACGATCGCTCCATCGAGTCCAATCCGGGCCGCGCGCTGGCGACGGTCACGGACGTAGGAATCACAAGAACCTACGTCGATTTCCAGGACTCCGAAGGCATCTACCAATCCCCGCAATCCGGCCTGCTTTATCCCACCGGGCTGGGGGAGGGCCAACAGGTTTGGGTGCTCTACTCGCAAAGTGACCCTGACCTAGTAAAGGTCGAGGGCCGCGAATGGACGCTGTCTATCCTCCCGGCGCTTTCCTCGATGGTCGTGGCCAGCCTGATTGCCGCGGCAGCATGGTGGACGGTGGGATTGAGCACGCGGGCGGCGGAGCGGCGTCGCCAAGCAAATGAAAGTGTTAACCAAAATTTTCCGCAGGCTTCACCGGAATCCTAGGCAAATAGGGGATTATTGAACCCATGCGTGTTGCGATTGTGGCAGAGTCCTTCCTTCCCAACGTCAATGGAGTGACCAACTCCGTGCTGCGTGTGCTTGAGCACCTGGCAGAAACCGGGCACGAGGCCCTGGTCATTGCCCCCGGTGCGCGCGAGGGCCAGGAGGAAATCGCGGATTACTTAGGCTTTCCCATCGTGCGGGTTCCCACCGTGCGCATCCCGTTGATTGATTCGCTGCCTGTCGGCGTACCAACCACTGCCGTGGACGAGGCACTGCGGCAGTTCAAGCCCGACATCATCCACCTGGCCAGCCCCTTTGTTCTGGGTGCTGCCGGGGCCTTCTCCGCCCGTCAGCAACGCATTCCGTCGGTGGCGCTCTACCAAACTGACGTCGCCGGTTTCGCTACCAAGTACCACGCTTCCGCGCTGGCTTATGCCACCTGGGAGTGGCTGCGCACCATCCACAACGCCTGCCAGATGACGCTCGCGCCTTCCTCGTTGACCATCCGCGATTTGGAAGATCACAACATCAAAAATGTGCGCCACTGGGGCCGCGGTGTGGATGCGGAGCGTTTCCACCCGTCTAAGCGCTCCGCGCAGTTGCGCAAGCAGTGGGGCGCAGACGGCAAGAAGGTCGTGGGTTTCGTTGGCCGTCTTGCTGCAGAAAAGGGCGTGCACCGTCTGGCTGCGCTGAATGATCGCTCCGATATTCAGCTGGTCATCGTTGGCGATGGCCCAGAGCGTCCACTGCTGGAGGCACAGCTGCCCAACGCTTACTTCACGGGCGCGCTCGGCGGCGACGAATTGGCCCAAGCTTATGCCTCTCTCGACGTCTTCGTTCACGCGGGCGAATTCGAAACCTTCTGCCAGGCCATTCAGGAGGCGCAGGCTTCCGGCGTCCCCACGATTGGGCCGCGCGCCGGAGGCCCAGTGGATCTCATTCAGGAGGGCTACAACGGGCTGCTTCTCGAAGTCGCGACCTTCGTCGAGGATCTCCCCAACGCCGTCGATGCGCTGCTGAACCCAGAAATCCACGAGGAGTTGCGTGCGAATGCCCGTGAGTCGATTTCTTCCAAGACGTGGAAGGCGCTGTGTGAGCAGCTTCTGGGCTACTACGAGGAGGTCTTGGAAGATACTCGCCGCGTGCCGCTGACCATCCTGGGTCAGCGCCCTGAGCTGCCGCGGTGGGCGGCGCGTGCCCTCGGTGCACGCGTGGCCTAAACTAGCTACTTATGTCAAAGGCAGATCTCGATAAGAAGCCCTTCGACGTTGCGCGCATGTTCGACGCCGTCGGTGCCAAGTATGACATCACTAACACGGTGCTGTCCTTTGGCCAGGATAAGACCTGGCGTAAGCGCACCCGTGAACGCTTGGACTTGCGGCCGGGGGAGAAAGTCCTCGACTTGGCGGCGGGCACGGCTGTGTCGACTGAGGAGCTCGCCAAGTCCGGCGCGTGGTGCGTGGCCTGCGACTTCTCCCGCGGCATGCTGGCCGCCGGTGCACAGCGCGATGTGCCGAAGGTTGCCGGCGACGGCATGCAGTTGCCCTTCGCAGACGAGACCTTCGACGCCGTAACAATCTCTTATGGCCTGCGCAATATCCACGATTTCGAGCTGGGGCTGCGTGAGATGGCTCGCGTAACTAAGCCGGGCGGCCGTATTGCAGTGGCGGAGTTTTCCAAGCCCATCATCCCGGTCTTCGGCACGGTCTACAAGGAATACTTAACCCGCCTGCTGCCGCCGATTGCGAAGCTAGTTTCGTCGAACCCGGAGGCTTATGTCTATCTCGCTGACTCGATTCGCGCCTGGCCCGACCAAGAGGAACTTGCCGCAGCCATCAACCGCAATGGGTGGGAAGGCGCGGGCTGGAAGAACATGACGCTCGGCATCGTGGCGCTGCACTCGGCGACGAAGCCGTTGCGCTAGGCCCAGCAACGCTGGCTCCGGCCCTGCTGAGCACTCACCGAGCCCTCTGCCGAGCTTTGGCCAGGCTCCCCGCAAAAGGGACCATCTGGAAAGGCACGCGGGCTTAGAGCGAGTTCCACAGCGGCGTATTGCGCCGCGCCGCCGCTACGCCGCGGCCAGCCAGGCGCCACGCGCGAGCGATGAGGTCGCGGTCTTCTTCTGTGACCAAGTTGCCCATGAGCCGGGCTGCCGCCGGCATCAGCATCCGGCCGACCGGCCCGCGCAGCGCAACTGGGCCCGCGAAAGGCAGGAACTGTGGGTAAGTCAGTAAGCGCGCGGCCGTGCGCGCCAAGACGAAAGCCTCGCCGTACTGCGTCTGCAACAGATCTGGCCAGGCCAGTGTGAAGTCCTTGGTGCCCAACAACTCGACTGCAAGCTTTGCGGTCTCCAAACCATAGTCGATGCCCTCGCCATTGAGCGGGTTCACGCAAGCCGCGGCGTCACCAATGAGCATCCAGTTGGCACCGGCCACGTTTGAGACCGCACCGCCCATAGGCAGCAGAGCTGAGGCTACGCGGGTGATTTCGCCTAAGCCCCAGTCCGCGCGCTGCTGCTGCGCGTAGTGAGAAAGCAGCTTCTTGGTGTTGATACGGGCCGGACGCTGCGCCGTTGAAAGCGCGCCAAGTCCGATGTTGACCTCACCGATTTCCGCACCCAGCGGAAAAATCCAGCCATAGCCCGGTTGCACCTCGCCGGTCTCCGACTTCAGCTCCACATGCGAGTGCATCCACGGCTCCGCTGCGTGCGTGGAAGTCGCATAACTGCGCGCAGCGATGCCATAGACCTCGTCTTGGTGCCAAGCGCGTCCTAGCTGCTTGCCAAAGGTCGAGCGCACGCCGTCGGCCACGATCACCCACTTGGAACGCACTTCGCGCTCACCAACGCGGAAACTGGTGAGAGACCCGTTTTCCACCACTGGGGCGGTCGCAGGCGTACCGGTCCACGTCTTTGCACCTGCAGCCTGTGCGGCCGCAAAGACGAGATTGTCGAACTCGTGGCGCGGCAAAGCCGTACCCACCGAAGTCGGGTAGCTGGAGGGCCACGGCGCGGTTACTGAGCCGCCATAACCGTGTAGCTTCAAGCCCTTATTGCGATATTGCGCATTAATGTCCAGCCCCAATAGATTCAGCTGATGCATCGCGCGCGGGGTGAGCCCGTCGCCGCAGGTTTTGTCACGGGGGAAAGACGCGGCGTCGATAAGCAGCGTTTCGTAGCCCGCCTTAACTGCGTGAATAGCGGCGGCGGAACCTGCCGGCCCTGCGCCGATGATGGCTACGTCTACAAGTTCTGGGTTATCGATCTGCTGCGACATGGGCACTATCATTGCACGCGTTGGCCACCTTGAGTGTGTTTAGGGCCGTGGTATGGACTACGGTAAGTAGCTGATTATCACTGCCATTTTTGAGTTAAAGGAACGCTGTTAATGTCTCACGGCCAGACTCATGCCACTCATGTGGACTTGGGTGACCCGCAGCTAAGCGAGCGCATTGGCGCTGGAATGGCTGCCGTTGAGGAATTGCTGCACCATGAAATTGATCGTGGGCAGGACTTCGTAAAAGAGAAGGTCAGCCACCTTTCGAGTGCAGGCGGAAAGCGCTTTCGCCCAATGATGGCTTTGCTCGCCTCCGAGTTTGGCCAGCGCCCAGCTTCTGCTGAGGTCATTAAAGCCGCCACGGTGGTTGAAATGGTGCACGTCGCAACGCTTTATCACGATGACGTGATGGATGAGGCTGAGCGTCGCCGCGGCGTCGAGTCCGCCAATTTCCGCTGGACCAACTCCGTGGCAATTTTGGCTGGCGACGCCCTCTTGGCGCATGCTTCCCGCCTGATGTCCCAGCTTGATACCCACACGGTTGGACACTTCGCGGAGACTTTCGAGGAGCTGGTCACCGGCCAGATGCGTGAGACCATCGGCGCGGGCGAGGCTAATGCGGTGGATCACTACATGGCGGTTATCCGTGAGAAGACGGCCGTGCTCATTGCGTCTGCTGGCTACCTGGGCGCTTATCATTCCGGTGCTACCTCTGAACAGGCCGCCGCGCTGCGTCAGATTGGCGGTGCAATCGGCATGATATTCCAAATCGTCGACGACATCATTGACATTTTCTCCGACCCGAACGAATCCGGTAAGACCCCGGGCACCGATCTCCGCGAGGGTGTATTTACCCTGCCGGTCCTCTACGCCCTGGAGGAGGAAGGCCCAGTGGGCGACGAACTGCGTGCGCTTTTGACAGGCCCGCTTGCCGACGACGCGTCTGTTGATCACGCCATCGACCTTCTGCGTCGCTCGGGCGGCCGCGAGAAGGCTATGAACGATGTGCATGGCTACCTGCGTGTTGTGGAGGAGCAGCTTTCGGTGCTGCCGGAGTGTGCAGCTAGCGAGGCGCTGCGCCAGTTGGCGGATTACACGGTTCGCCGGGTTGGCTAAGCAGGCACTAAAAGGACTTGTGTCCTGCCGATTTGCATGCCGGTGGGCACTTCGTAGTAAAGTACCTAATCGCACCTCGAGTGCAAGCCAGGTTGCCCGAGCGGCCAAAGGGAGCGGACTGTAAATCCGCCGGCATTGCCTTCAGAAGTTCGAATCTTCTACCTGGCACAATCTAAACCCCGTGGTTTCGACCACGGGGTTTCTTCGTTTTCGCGTCGTGGGTGAAATCTAGCGGTCGTGTTCTTCAAGCTCGCCTCACTCTGCCCCTTGGGCTAAAGGTGTGCGAAAACGTGCGTTTGAAAGAGCTCAAAAACGCAGAGTGAACTGGCGATTTGTGTAATTAGACTAAATCGGGTTAACCTTTTCAAGGCTTCAACGAGAGCACAGCGAACAAAAAGTTCGTTACTCAACGAGGCTGTGCCCCCTTAGCTCAGTCGGCAGAGCGTTTCCATGGTAAGGAAAAGGTCGACAGTTCGATTCTGTCAGGGGGCTCCAATCATGTCTGCATCTAGTGCACATGATTATGGCGGTGTAGCTCAGTGGTAGAGCAAGCGACTCATAATCGCTGTGTCGCGAGTTCAATTCTCGCCATCGCTACCGGGAAAGGAAAGTGCCCCACAACGCGGGCGCTTTTTTACTACCGACTCCGGCCCAAGGGCTGGCGGTTTAGAAGTAAATCGCAGTTCTGGTAGGGTTGTGCATGCTGTCTTTGACAGTTACATGCATAGGGGCGTGGCGCAATTGGTAGCGCAACGGTCTCCAAAACCGTAGGTTGCAGGTTCGAGTCCTGTCGCCCCTGCCAAAACTTTTCCAAGGAGGAACCAGCTGTGAGCGATGAACAGCAGCCGATTAAGTCAGGCGCTTCACGCCCCACCGGTAAGCGCCAGCTCTCCGGTGCAGCTACCACCTCATCGCAGGCGTACACCGACAAGCGAGTTGTACGCGTAGAGGACAAAAAAGATGATGCAACCGTCGGCGGCGGTGTAGCCGCTTTCCCAAGCGAGGTTGCTTCCGAAATGAAGAAGGTCGTCTGGCCAACCGCAAAGGAAATGGTTCAGTACACCGTTATTACCTTCGCCTTCCTCATCGTCCTGACTGCCCTTGTCTGGGGAGTTGACACCCTGTCCGGTCTGGGAGTTGAGAAGATTCTGACTCCTTAGTAGTCTTTTAATACAAGCTTTTATCCCGCTGATTTCACTCGCGAGGCGAGGGAAACGGCGGGATACTTTTTGCCCTAGTGGCTTGGCGGGGCGGCGTTCGTTTAGGGGCCGCAACGCAGGTAGGCTAGGGCGCAGAAAATTCTTGAAGCGCCTGCTTCTTTAAAGCTCGCGCGCGAACGGATGGAGTAAAAGACCATGAGCGACGAGAACAACGTCGAAACGCCAGAAACCTCCCTCGAAGCGGCCCTCATCGGCAACGTACAGGACCAGGCAGCCGAAGCTGTGGCTGATTCCGAGTCCGCCACCGAAGAGGCTTACACCGAAGCCGGCATGGAGGCGCCACAGTTCAGCGAGGCCGAGTCCGCGGACGCACCTGCCGCGGAAGGTGCAGAAGCCGCTGAAGGCGCATCTAACGCTGCAGACGCAGAGGCTGCAAGCGCCGCTGAAGCTGAGGGATCCGAGGACGATGACTACCGCCGTCGCTTGCGCCAGTTCACCCGCGAGCTGAAGAAGCAGCCGGGCCAGTGGTACATCATCCAGTGCTACTCCGGCTACGAGAACAAGGTGAAGACCAACCTCGACATGCGCGCCCAGACCCTTGAGGTCGAGGATTCCATCTTCGAGGTTGTCGTTCCGGTCGAGCAGATTCTGGAAAACAAGGACGGCAAGAAGAAGATCGTCAAGCGCAAGCTGCTGCCGGGCTACGTCTTGGTCCGCATGGAGCTTAACGACGCCGCCTGGTCCGTCGTTCGCGAAACCCCTGGTGTGACCTCCTTCGTGGGTAATGAGGGCAATGCGACCCCGGTCAAGATCCGCGACGTCGCCAAGTTCCTCATGCCGAACGAGGCTGCACCGGAGTCCAAGCAAAACGCTGGCGACCAAGACGGCGAGCAGGTCGTCGCAATGCCGGAGAAGGCTGCTGCGAAGGCTTACGCGCACGACTTCGAGGTCGGCGAGGCAGTTACCATCCTCTCCGGCCCGCTGGCATCCGTTTCTGCAACGATCTCCGAGATCGACCCAGAGACCGGTAAGATGCAGGGCCTGGTTTCCATCTTCGGCCGCGAGACTCCAGTCGAGCTTTCCCCGACCGAAATCGAGCGCGTCTCCTAAACCCACTTGGCGCGTAGCCTGGGAAAATGGCAGGCTATGCGATTTGGTAGCAGGGCGCACGGTGTTCTAAGATAAAACGCCGTGCGCCTTTTTGCGTGCACAGACAACTAAACGTTTCTCCCCCGGTGGCCCACTTGAGGTGAGCATCCGGACGGGGCGCTGTTATTCATCGTGGCAGCGCACCGGTAACACAGGAAAGAGGTAATTCGATGGCTCCGAAGAAGAAGGTTTCTGGCTTCATCAAGCTGCAGATCGAGGCTGGCGCTGCTAACCCGGCTCCGCCGGTTGGTCCGGCACTGGGTGCCCACGGCGTCAACATCATGGAGTTCTGCAAGGCTTACAACGCTGCGACTGAGTCCCAGCGCGGCAACGTTGTGCCTGTTGAGATCACCGTTTACGAGGATCGCTCCTTCGATTTCAAGCTGAAGACCCCGCCGGCAGCGAAGCTGCTGTTGAAGGCCGCTGGCATCAAGAAGGGCTCCGGCGTTCCTCACACCGACAAGGTCGGTTCCGTGACCTGGGATCAGTGCAAGGAGATTGCACAGACCAAGTTCGAGGATCTGAACGCTCGCGACATCGAGAACGGTGCTCGCATCATCGCCGGCACTGCTCGTTCCATGGGCATCACCGTCGACGGCATCCCAGCCAAGTAAACAACTTCATCAAAAAATGAGCGGCCATCTCGTGTGGGCGCTCGTGGTAGGGCCAGCTACGGCCCGCCAAGACCACACCAATCCAAGAAAAGGAATTGCTTAAATGAGCACCAACTCTAAGGCTTACAAGGCGGCTGCTGAGCTCGTCGACAAGTCCCGTCAGTACTCTCCGCTGGAGGCTGCAAAGCTCGCCAAGGAGACCTCCTCCAAGAACTTCGACGCTACTGTCGACGTCGTTTTCCGCCTGGGCGTTGACCCACGCAAGGCTGACCAGCTGGTTCGCGGCACCGTTTCCCTGCCTAACGGCACCGGTAAGGACGTTCGCGTAGCCGTCTTCGCAGAGGGCGAGAAGGCTGAGGCAGCTAAGGCTGCAGGCGCTGACATCGTCGGCACCGACGAGCTGATCTCCGCTATCAACGAGGGCAACATCGACTTCGACGTTGCAATCGCTACCCCGGACCAGATGGCTAAGGTCGGCCGCGTTGCACGTGTCCTCGGCCCACGTGGTCTGATGCCGAACCCGAAGACCGGCACCGTCACCGCTGACGTTGCGAAGGCTATCTCCGACGTCAAGGGCGGCAAGATCTCCTTCCGTGTTGACAAGGCTTCCAACCTGCACGCAATCCTGGGCAAGGCTTCCTTCGAGGCTGAGAAGCTGGCTGAGAACTACGGCGCTCTCTACGACGAGATCCTGCGTCTGAAGCCATCCTCCGCTAAGGGCCAGTACGTCAAGAAGGTAACCATCTCCACGACCTCCGGTCCTGGCATCCCGGTTGACGCTTCTGTTCAGAAGAACTACGCAGAGTAATTTCTGCTTCTGTTAGTGGTTCGCTTTAAGCGCCGCTGATGGTTCGCCCCGACCGCGTCGCGGTTGGGGCATTCTTTTGCCTTCTTGCCGTTTTCTAAATTTCAGGAAATTGGCAGGAACGCACAGGGGACTTGCAGGTTGAATTCATTGTCTCGCAAGTTCCATGCCCCATACTTATGTTGTGCGTTTGAGAGAGGCGCATGAGAGATAGAGAGAACACCCTGAGCTTTGCAGGGCGCAGCGGCTTGAGACCCCGCAGCGATATCCAAAGCGCATAGAGAGACATCGAGGGCCCCGGCCGTAAGGCTGGGGCCCTCGATGTTTTCCTGTTGCCTCGCCGGCCGTCTTGCATGACCGTGTTAGAACACGCGGCGGGCCTAGCAGATTTCCTGGTATGCGTCCAAGGCGGCTTGCCGCGACTGCTTAAGGTCCACGATGGGCGGTGGGCTAAGCGGTGGTGCCCACTGGCGCACGTAGGTGCCGTCGGGATCGAACTTGCTGGCTTGCAGCTGCGGGTTGAAGATGCGGAAGAACGGCGAGGCGTCATCGCCGCAGCCAGCGACCCATTGCCAATTGAAGGGATTGGAAGCAGGATCGGCGTCGACAAGCGTGTCCCAGAACCACTCTTCGCCGTGGCGCCAGTGGATGCCGAGGTTCTTCGTCAAAAAGGAGCCCACCACCATGCGCACGCGGTTATGCATGTAGCCGGTGTGCCAGAGCTCGCGCATTCCGGCGTCGACAAGCGGAATGCCGGTCTCGCCCGTGCGCCAGGCTTCTAGTTCCGGCAGGGGATGCGGGCGCGGGTCCTTTCCGGAGGTGTCGATTCCGCCGCCGTCCCAATACCAATCGAAGTCGCGGAACTTGTCTCGCACAGGCTCTGTTGCGAGGTCTGGCACGTGGTACAGGCGATGCCAGGCGAAGTCGCGCCAGAGCAGCTCGGAGCCGAAGCTGGAGGCATCACAGGGCAGCTCGCTGGCGGCCTGCCAGACTTCGCGGACCGAGATTTCGCCGAAGCGCAGGTGCGGTGAGAGCCGGGAGGTAGCCGGCCGGGCGAAGAAGTCACGGTCGCGGTCATAGTGGTCAAGCTCGAGGCCGGCCACCGTTTCCCGGGCGGCGAGTTCGCCGGGGTCCCAGTAGTCCGCGAGACGCTGTTGCCAAGGGAGCGGGGCTTCATCGGGGAAGGGCTCGGAAAGCTCGGCAAAGGCCTGCGCGCCTGGGCCACTAAGCGCAGGGGTGGGCACGGGATCGCCGAGAGGATGGTCATCAAGGTGCTGGCGTGCTGCGCGGGCGAAGGGAGTGTAGCCTTTATAAGGCCTGATGGCGGTGGGCTCAACGAGGAGGTGGCCGGCAAAGGAGTGAGTAGCGATGCCGGACGAGGTGAGGGACTCTTTTACTGCTGCGTCGACATCCCGCACGTGATAGCGGCGGTTCCAGAGCACCGCATCTGGGCCAATCTGGTGGGCAAGGCGGGGAATGGCCGTGCGGGCATCAGCGTCTAGGCGCAACAGTGGAATGTCATGCTCGGCGAGACGGGTGCGCAATTGTGCCAGGGAGCGCTCGCGCCACCACGCCGCCGCACTTCCGAGCGGGCGCGAGCCTGGATAGGCAGGCTCGTCGAGGACGCAGGCAACAACCTCGCCCCGGGAAGCAGCCCAGGTGAGTGCGGGGTTATCGCAAAGGCGCAGGTCATCGCGAAACCAAACAAGGGTGGTCATGGTATCCCAGCATACGGATGCACGGTGAGCGGGCAGAGAGATTGCCATGTAGCGTAGATGCGTGCGAAGGAATTAAGGCCGCGGCTTGCCTTTCATCCAGTACACGGACCAGATAACGTCTTCGCGCGGTACACCCCAGTCATGCACGGCTATCGAGCGCACTGCTTTGGCCAGGTCTCCTTCGCCTGACACCCACACCGAATCCGGCGCTGTATCCGCGGAGAATCGGGATCCAAGAAGCTGGCTAGCGCGCGTGCTGTGTTCCTCGTGCGGGGCGGTGATCATGGCGAGTGAGCGAACCTTGTCGCGCCACGTTTCCTCAAAGCCGTCTTCAACTTCAGCGTCGTCTGCGATCATGGCAACGACGTCGACTGCACCCAAGGTTTCCGGTGACAAGGCTTCGTAGTGCTCGAGGATGTGCCACAGCGCCGGAAGGGCAGAGGCATCTGCGAGCAATAGTTGTGACTTCTTAGGCGCTTGCCACCGCACTTGCCCGGTATATATTCCGGCGGTATCCCCGGGGTGGGCATTGAGGATCCAGCGTGAGCCCGGGCCATTATCGCCATGGGTCACAACGTCGACATCGATGGTGCACGCTTCTTGGTTGAGCTTGCGAATTGTGTACCAGCGCAATGCTGGGCGTATGCCGTCGGGCAATCCGTTGACGGCAGCACGAACATTGGCATCTTCGACTGGGAGAGGGGAGAACTTCTGCCCGTCTTGGGGCATGAGGAGCCCAAAATACTCGTCAGGCCCGGCTAGGGGGTAGTCACTAAAAGCCGGCGAGTGAAAAGTTAAACGGTGCAGCCGCGGCTTGAGGCGGGTGTTCCCGGTGAGGGTAACGGGCAATAAGCGGTGATTCGTCAAGGGAATTGTTCCTAGGTAAAAGAGAAATTTGAATCCATCATAAAGCAAAGGGTAGGCTAGCCTCAAATAGGTTAGGGGTGCGAATGCTTGCGTGCTCGTTCCCGTTGAAGGAAAGGTTTTCATGGTTGCTATCAGCCGGCGCGCAAAAGGCGTGCTCGCTATTGTCTCAGTGGCAGCGATTGCTCTGACAGGGTGCTCGCGCGGAAGTGGCGAGGACAGTACGGGTGCGGACAGCGCTGAGGAGGTGCGCGTTGCCAGCCTAGGGCTGGGTGATGCCGATACCGTGCTGGCACTCGGAATCACTCCGGTTGCCGTAGCACCATGGGGTGCGCAAGGCGACGGTGATGGCTCTGGCGTTGGCCCATGGGCGAAGGAGCTTCTGGGAGATGCCCAGCCCGAGGTGATCTATAACACCGCTTCCGGTTTCACGGCAGAGGTACTTGAGCAGGTCACTGCCTCGGATCCCACACAGATCATCGCCGTGAACCAAGCTGTGGACCAGGAAGCGAAGAAATCCCTCGAGGATATCGCCCCGCTGACCGTGAAGCCCGAAGGTTTCGAAGACTGGCAGATTCCCTGGGAGGAACAAGTCAAGACCATCGCCTCAGCCGTGGACAAGGAAGAGGAGGGGGAGAAGCTCATTGACCAGGCGGAGGACGCCTTCGAGCAGTTCAAGGACTCCCACCCGGAGCTGCAGGGCAAGCGAGCAGCCATCGTCATGCCCTATGAGGGGAAGCTGGGCCTCTACACAGCAGAGGACGGCCGCGGCCAGTTCATTGAGAACCTCGGCTTTGAGATTCCGCAGGAATTGCAGGGTGATGGTTCCAGCTTCTTCGTGGACTATGCCCCGGAAAACTACTCCCAGCTCAACAACGTGGACTACCTGTTCGTCTTGGACTACAACGGCGCGGTCGATGAACTCAAGAAGGATTCCACGTTCCAAGGCCTCGACGTGGTCAAGGATGGCCGCGTTCGCTACCTGGACACGGACACCGGCAATGCGATGAGCATTCCGAACCCGCTGACGATCCCGTGGGCCGTCGACAAGTTCGAAGAGAAGCTCTAAATGCTCGCACTACCGAGGAAGGCTGATGCTATCCACGGTGCTGCGGGTGCGCGCCACGGCGGTGAAGCAGCCGCATTGGATTCGCGGGGAAGAAGCCGCGCACTGCTCACCACGGCCCTAGTTGTGTCGACCCTCCTCCTTTTGCTGTGCTCGCCGGTAGTGGGGTCAAGGACTATCCCGTTTCCGGATCTGTTCGCTGCCCTCCTCCACGGGGGCGAGGCAGATATCGAGAATATCGTGTGGGATTTACGCATCCCCCGCACGTTCGTGGCCTACTTCGCGGGAGCTGCCATCGCGGTATCGGGTGTTATCGCTCAGTCCTGGACTAGAAACCCCTTGGCCGATCCGGGCTTCATTGGTATTACTGCGGGAGCCTCGTTCCTTGTTGCCCTCGGGACAACACTAGGGATCGCCACCTCAACCGGGATGCGGACAGCGCTCGCCCTCCTCGGCGCCGGCTTGGCCACGGCATTAGTGCTGGGTGTGTCCCGCAGGTTTCAGGATCCTTTGACGCTGGTCTTGGTCGGCGCAGGCGTTGCTGCTGCCTTGAGCTCTAGCGCCATGTTGATCGGCCTGTACTCCACGGATGTTCTCGACAGCATGCGCCGGTGGACCATCGGCTCCACGTTTGGGCGCGGCCCAGAGGATGTCGCCATTGCAGGTGTTGGGTTGCTAATCGGGCTTATCATCGCCGCACGAGTGGCGCGCCCGCTCGACCTTTTAGCCATGGGTGAGGAATCCTCGGTGGCACTAGGCGGCTCGCCCACGCTGACGCGGCGCGGTGCTGCCTTGAGTATCGTTGTGCTAGCAGGATGCGCTACCGCGGCGACGGGGCCCATTGCCTTCGTTGGTTTTGCCATCCCCCATCTGCTGCGCCGGTTCACGGGGCCAGAAGTTACCGCGATGGTTGCGCCAGCCGCCTTACTCGGTGGCTGCTCCGTACTCGTTGCGGATATTCTGGGCCGCCTCATCGTGGGTCCCTCCGAGCTGGAGATGTCCATCGTCTTGGCCTTTGTGGGCGCACCATTTCTCATCTGGGCCGTACACCGTGGGGAGCACGAGCTATGAGGGGGTTGCAGAAGGGGGACGTCGTCAAGCATCTGCGTTCCCAAGAGCGGCAGCGCCGGACATGGATATGGGCAGCGACCTGCTTCTTTGTTGTGGTCGCCGCAAGCTCCTATGTCCTCATGCTAGGGCAGGGCCCTGTGGCCTTGAGCCCGGGGCAGGTCCTGGAGATTCTCAACGGCGGGGGAAGCCGCAGCGAAATTCGCGTTGTGTGGGACCTGCGCATACCGGTAGCGCTAGCGACGCTCATCGTGGGTGCCGCGCTCGGACTGGCGGGGTCGTGGACGCAGTCGATGTCGCGCAATCCGCTGGCCTCTCCCGATATCCTTGGCGTGACTGGTGGTGCGTCCGTCATGGTGGTTCTCGGAACGGTGCTCTCCCGGCCTGTGCTTGCCGAAGGGCTCTCCATGTTCTGGTGGCGGGTCGGGCTCGCGTTGCTGGGTGCCGTGCTAGCAGCCATCCTGCTGGTAGCGCTTGGGGGAATCGGCACGAGCAACCGCATCGTTATCGTCGGAATCGCGCTCTCGCTGCTGTTTCAAGCGCTGGTGGCGTATCTCTTGCGCGCCGCCGAGCTCCTTCGCGCGGCGCAATCGCAGCTGTGGCTGGCGGGAACCACGGGCTTCGTGCGGATGGAGGTCATTGCTCCTCTTCTCGTGGGGTTGACTCCTTTCGTGGTGCTTGGTCTGTGGTGTGCCAGGGAGTTGCCACTTCTTGCGCATGATGATCTCTCGGCCCTTTCCCTCGGAGTTAACATCACGCGAACACGCGCGTTCCTGCTGGTCGCTGCTACGGGAATCTGCGCGGTGACTGTATCCGTGGCCGGCCCCATTGGTTTCATCGCGCTTCTCGCCCCGCATGTGGGGCGCATTGTTGCCCGGACGCCCACGCCTGTGCCGTTGGTTTCTTGCGCTGCTGGCGCCGCCTTGTTGAGTGCGTGCGCTGTGATTGCTGGAGCGTTGCCAATGGACGCTCCAGTGGGTGCAGTCTCCTCCATCATCGGAGGATGTGCCCTGGTCATCTTGGTGTGGAATGTCGCACGGCGGAGAGGATAAAAGCTAGTGAAAGACAGAGAAATTACGGCCACCGGTATCCATGCCGGCTATAAGGACGGGGACGACATCCTGTCCGGCGTTGACTTGGTGGCCCACCCGGGTGAAATCACCACGCTCATTGGGCCTAATGGCTGCGGCAAGTCCACGTTGCTGAAGACCTTGTCTAAAATTCTTCGCCCGCGGCAGGGGAGCGTGCATATCGGCGAGCTAGACGTACATGGCATGAGCCCGAAAGAAGCAGCTACCCACGTGGCGCTTCTTCCACAGCAGCCGACGGCGCCGGACGGGCTGCGGGTGGGCGAGCTTGTAGCGCGCGGGCGCTACCCGCACCTGGGCCGCGGTCGGGGACTGTCTGCGAAGGACCGCGACATCATCGCGCAGGCCTGCGTGGAGACGGGCATTACGGACTTCATCGACCGTGATATCGCGGCGCTCTCGGGTGGCCAACGCCAACGGGTGTGGCTGGCGCTTGCTCTGGCGCAGGACACGCCAGTGCTGCTTCTCGACGAACCCACAACCTTCCTCGACCCAGCCCACGCCATGAGCGTTTTGGAGCTCGTGCGCAAACAGGCCGACGCCGGGAAAACGGTGGTCGTTGTGCTGCACGATCTCATGCTGGCCGGCCAGTACTCCGACACCATGGTGGTCATGAACAACGGCGAGGTCATCGCGCAGGGAACTCCCCAGCAGGCGTTGACGAAAGAAGTGCTGGCAGCCGCCTATGGCATCGACGTCGAGATCTGGGATGACCCGCGAAGCGACGCCCCCGTCATCGTTCCGCGCGGGGTGCTCAGGGACTAAGAATTCTCGTTGGGTGAAACAGGGAGAAGGAAGCCCCGAGAGCCGCGATTTGGAGTTGGCTAGCGTGGCTTGTATAGTTCCTAGCGAAGTTTGAACGGCCTGAAAGGTCGAGTCAAAGTTCACCGAAGACCGTCGGTCATCCGGGAGTCCGGATCGAAGGTTCCTCATCCTAGGGGACGGCCCACGCAGGAGACACTTTGCGATTAATCGCGGCATTCTCTTATGCTGCGCGCCCTGTGCTCTTGCACGGGGCATTTTTTATTGAAGATGTCTCGACGGAAAATCACAGAGATGTTTTGAAAGGAGGCGAAGTAGAACATGGCAAACCCAAAGAACACCGCAGATCTCGCGGAGCTCAAGGAGAAGCTCGCTGGCTCTGAGTCCATCGTGCTGACCGAGTACCGTGGTCTGACCGTTGCACAGCTCCAGGAGCTGCGTAACAACCTGGGCTTTGACGTTGAGTACTCCGTCGCCAAGAACACCCTCTTCAAGATCGCCGCTAACGAGGCTGGCATCGAAGGTCTTGACGATAAGCTGACTGGCCCGACCGCAATTGCGTTCATCAAGGGCGAGGCAGTGGATGCCGCTAAGGTCATCAAGAAGTTCGCTGATGACAACAAGGCATTCGTCGTCAAGGGCGGCTACATGGATGGCAACGCTCTGTCCGCAGAGCAGGTTGCTGCCATCGCCGAGCTGGACAACCGCGAGACCACTCTCGCAAAGCTTGCCGGCGCTATGAAGGGTTCTATGGCAAAGGCTGCGGCTGCATTCAACGCTCCTGCTACCAAGATGGTCCGCACCGCTGCGGCCCTGCAGGACAAGAAGTCTGCCGAGGCTTAAAGTCGCCAATCAAGGCGCATAAAAATCAACACAAACACAATCTGGGTTGCATGCCAGCCCAAAAGAAAGGATGGCCATCATGGCTAAGCTCACCAAGGACGAGCTCATTGAAGCTTTCAAGGAAATGACCCTCATCGAGCTCTCCGAGTTCGTTAAGGAATTCGAAGAGGTCTTCGACGTTGAGGCTGCTGCTCCGGTTGCAGTTGCAGCTGCAGGCGCACCGGCTGCTGGTGGCGCTGCTGAGGAAGAGAAGGACGAGTTCGACGTCGTTCTGACCGACGCTGGCGCAAAGAAGATCGGCGTCATCAAGGCTGTCCGCGAGATCGTCTCCGGCCTGGGCCTGAAGGAAGCTAAGGAGCTCGTTGAGGGCGCACCGAAGGCTATCCTCGAGGGTGCTTCCAAGGACGATGCTGAGGCTGCTAAGGCTAAGCTGGAAGAGGCTGGCGCTTCTGTCGAGCTCAAGTAATTTTACTTGGCTTACAACCCCGTTTCCCGCTGGGAGACGGGGTTGTTCCCGTTTTGGAGGTGTTTGTCCTTCCCCGCCCCGCGTGCAGATTCCAGTCTCCGCGCCCGCGACCTGTAGAATAATCCACCATGCTGCCCAAGTCCCGAATCTTTTCTGTCCTGCTTCTAGGCCTCGGCGTTGCGCTAATGGCTGCAGGTATCGCGGCGCCGAAGTTCTTGAGCTTCGAACCGCGCATGCCTTTGGATTTGCAGCACACCACCTGGACCCTGCACGACGATTCCGCCAAGTCTCAGGTAGTGACAGGGGAGGGCACGAGTCCTTACGAGGGGCCAATGACTTATCAGCTCAACATGGACATTCAAGATCCTTCAGATGAAGAGCAGGCCACGCTCCGCATCGGTGAGTCGGCCATGCGCGGCGATAGCGGCAAGGTGGAGGATCTTTCCATGGCGCGCGTGTGGAGCTACCCCATGGACCGCCTGAGCGGTGACGCGCTTGGCGACGCCTCCCTTACCCACACCCTGGGCAGCCCTACCGCGCAGGTCACCGTCGATGGTGTGTGGCTAAAGTTCCCGGCAGCAACCGAGCAGACTACGTACCCAGTCTTTGACCCCTATCTGCGCAAGGCTGCCGATGCCGTCTTCGAGGAGGAGATGGAAATCCAGGGGCGCACCGTCTATCGCTTCCATCAAGAAGTTGAGCCGACTAATCTTGCGACCTTGTACCCAGGGCAGACCACTACCACCTTGCACAATGAAGATGATTCGACCGAGCAGGGTTACCTATTCCACAAGGCGACACGCGACTTCTACGTCGATCAGGTAACCGGCATGGTGGTAGGAATGGACGTGGCCATCGATGACTATTGGGGAGACCGCAGTGGTGCCGGCCGCGAAACCCAATTCATGTTCGAGGGCAAGACCTCTGACGAGGATCGTGCCGCCTTCCTCGCACAAGCCGCGGAATTCCCAAAGCCCGCCTTTGCCACCATGGTTCGCTGGGCCGTCTTGGGCCTAGGCGCGGTGCTGACTCTCATCGGTTTGGCTGGGGCATTGGGTGCCTTCCAGAAGCGCCGCCGCAAGTAACATGCTGATTTCGCCTTTACACGGTGGGAACTTTCCTATAAGCTATATCGTTGCGCTGGAATCTGGATCTTCGGTGCACATTTAGCCTTTCAAGTAGGTGATGGCAAAACCGACTTGACAAGGTGATTTTGTGCTTTCTGAACCCAGACAATCTACAGCAGACCGAATGCTAAATTTACCAGCGGTTTTGCACCTCGTCGGCCAGGGCGGGGAGGCAATCCGCGTGAGGTGCTGGAAGGACCCATCTTGGCAGTCTCCCGCCAGACCAAGTCAGTGGCCAATATCCCTGGAGCCCCGAAGCGATACTCGTTCGCGAAAATCAACGAGCCTATCGCCGTCCCGGGCCTCCTCGATCTACAACTCGATTCCTTCGCATGGCTGATCGGCTCGCCAGAGTGGCGCGAGCGCGAGCAGGCTGAGCGCGGTCCCGAGGCTCGCGTCACCAGCGGCCTCGAGGACATCCTTGAGGAACTGTCTCCGATTCAGGACTACTCGGGCAACATGTCCCTGTCCCTGTCGGAGCCTCGCTTCGAGCCGGTGAAAAACACCGTCGACGAGTGCAAGGAAAAGGACATCAACTACTCCGCGCCGCTGTACGTGACCGCAGAGTTCATCAACAACGACACCCAGGAGATCAAGTCTCAGACCGTCTTCATCGGTGACTTCCCGATGATGACTGACAAGGGTACGTTCATCGTTAACGGTACCGAGCGTGTCGTCGTTTCCCAGCTCGTTCGCTCCCCGGGCGTCTACTTCGATCAGACCATCGATAAGTCCACCGAGCGTCCGCTGCACTCCGTGAAGGTGATTCCTTCCCGTGGTGCATGGCTGGAATTCGACGTCGACAAGCGCGATACCGTCGGCGTCCGCATCGACCGTAAGCGCCGCCAGCCGGTAACCGTGCTGCTCAAGGCCCTTGGTTGGTCCGAGGAGCAGATCCGCGAGCGCTTCGGCTTCTCCGAGCTGATGATGTCCACCCTCGAGTCCGATGGTGTGGCAAACACTGACGAGGCTTTGTTGGAGATCTACCGCAAGCAGCGTCCGGGCGAGCAGCCAACCCGCGAGCTCGCGCAGTCCCTGCTGGATAACTCCTTCTTCCGTGCAAAGCGCTACGACCTCGCAAAGGTGGGCCGTTACAAGGTCAACCGCAAGCTGGGTCTGGGCGGTGACCACGACGGTCTGATGACCCTGACCGAGGAAGACATCGCTGTCACCCTCGAGTACCTGGTACGCCTGCACGTAGGCGAGCGTGAGATGACCGCTCCGAACGGCGAGACCATCGCCATCCACACTGACGACATCGACCACTTTGGTAACCGTCGTCTGCGTACCGTCGGCGAGCTCATCCAGAACCAGGTCCGCGTTGGCCTGTCCCGTATGGAGCGCGTCGTCCGCGAGCGCATGACTACTCAGGATGCGGAGTCCATCACTCCGACCTCCCTTATCAACGTGCGTCCGGTTTCTGCTGCTATCCGCGAGTTCTTCGGTACCTCGCAGCTATCACAGTTCATGGACCACAACAACTCCCTGTCTGGTCTGACCCACAAGCGCCGTCTGTCTGCGCTGGGCCCAGGCGGTCTGTCCCGCGAGCGCGCTGGCATTGAGGTCCGAGACGTGCACGCTTCTCACTACGGCCGTATGTGCCCGATTGAGACTCCGGAGGGCCCGAACATTGGTCTGATTGGCTCCCTGGCCTCCTACGCTCGCGTCAATGCTTTCGGCTTCATCGAGACCCCGTACCGCAAGGTTGTTGACGGCAAGGTCACCGACGAGGTCGAGTACCTCACCGCTGATGAGGAAGATAAGTACGCAATTGCGCAGGCGGAAATCGAGAAGGAAGCTGACGGCACCATCGTCGGCACCCGTATCGAGGTCCGCCTGAAGGACGGCGATATCGGAGTTACCGACGCTTCCGGCGTCGACTACGTTGACGTTTCCCCACGCCAGATGGTTTCCGTGGCAACCGCCATGATTCCGTTCTTGGAGCACGACGATGCTAACCGTGCGCTGATGGGCGCTAACATGCAGCGCCAGGCAGTGCCGCTGGTGCGCTCCGAGGCACCTTTCGTTGGTACCGGTATGGAGCAGCGCGCTGCATACGACGCCGGCGACCTCATCATCACCCCGAAGGCTGGCGTTGTAGAAAACGTCACCGCTGATCTCATCACCATCATGGATGACGAGGGCCAGCGTGACACCTACATGTTGCGTAAGTTTGAGCGCACCAACCAGGGCACCAACTACAACCAAACCCCGCTCGTCGAGCTGGGCCAGCGCGTAGAGGCCGGCCAGGTTCTGGCTGACGGCCCGGGTACCCACAACGGCGAGATGTCCCTGGGCCGCAACCTGTTGGTTGCCTTCATGCCTTGGGAAGGCCACAACTACGAGGATGCAATCATCCTGAACCAGCGCATCGTCGAGGACGATGTTCTGACCTCCATCCACATCGAGGAGCACGAGATCGATGCTCGCGATACCAAGCTGGGTGCCGAGGAAATCACCCGCGAGATCCCGAACGTCTCTGACGATGTTCTGCGCGACCTGGATGAGCGAGGCATCGTTCGCATTGGTGCGGACGTTCGCGCAGGCGACATTCTCGTCGGTAAGGTCACCCCGAAGGGTGAGACCGAGCTGACCCCGGAGGAGCGCTTGCTGCGCGCCATCTTCGGTGAGAAGGCACGTGAGGTTCGCGATACCTCCATGAAGGTTCCTCACGGTGAGAACGGCAAGGTCATTGGCGTTGCTCGCTTCTCTCGCGAAGACGACGACGATCTGGCACCGGGCGTCAACGAGATGATCCGCGTTTACGTCGCTCAGAAGCGCAAGATCCAGGATGGCGATAAGCTCGCTGGCCGTCACGGCAACAAGGGTGTCGTGGGCAAGATCCTGCCGCCGGAGGACATGCCATTCATGGCTGACGGCACGCCTGTCGACGTCATCTTGAACACCCACGGTGTTCCGCGTCGTATGAACATCGGCCAGGTCCTCGAGGTCCACCTTGGCTGGCTGGCCCACGCCGGCTGGAAGGTCGACGTTGATGACCCAGCTAACGCTGAGCTGCTCAAGACCCTGCCGGAAGAGCTTTACGACGTCCCGGCTGGTTCCCTGACCGCAACCCCGGTATTCGACGGTGCTTCCAACGAGGAGATCGGCCGCCTGCTGGCTTCCTCCCGCCCGAACCGCGACGGTGACGTCATGGTTGACGAGCACGGCAAGGCACAGCTTTTCGACGGCCGTTCTGGCGAGCCGTACAAGTACCCGGTTTCCGTCGGCTACATGTACATGCTCAAGCTGCACCACCTGGTCGACGAAAAGATTCACGCTCGTTCCACCGGCCCTTACTCCATGATTACCCAGCAGCCGCTGGGTGGTAAGGCGCAGTTCGGTGGCCAGCGCTTCGGCGAGATGGAGGTGTGGGCAATGCAGGCTTATGGCGCTGCCTACACCCTGCAGGAGCTGCTGACCATCAAGTCTGACGACGTCGTCGGCCGTGTGAAGGTCTACGAGGCAATCGTGAAGGGTGACAACATCCCGGATCCAGGTATCCCGGAGTCCTTCAAGGTCCTCCTCAAGGAGCTGCAGTCGCTGTGTCTGAACGTGGAGGTTCTCTCCACCGACGGCACGCCGATGGAGCTGTCTGGCTCTGACGATGACGACATGGATAGCCCGTCGCTGGGTATTAACCTTTCGCGCGACGAGCGCGCTGACGCCGACATCGCATAGCACGCTTGAGCTCAAGCGTGAAAGCTTACGGTCCTAGCTGGTAGCTCCCGAACTACCAGCAGGGCACACTATTTGAGAATTTTTTAAAGCCATCAACGTTCCCCACACTCGCGTGGGGATGAAAGGGAGACATTACGTGTTTGACGTAAATCTCTTCGACGAGCTCCGCATCGGTCTGGCCACTGCCGATGACATTCGCCGTTGGTCCAAGGGCGAGGTTAAAAAGCCTGAGACCATCAACTACCGCACCCTGAAGCCGGAAAAGGACGGCCTGTTCTGCGAGCGCATCTTCGGCCCAACCCGTGACTGGGAGTGCGCTTGCGGTAAGTACAAGCGTGTTCGCTACAAGGGCATCATCTGTGAGCGCTGCGGCGTCGAGGTCACCAAGTCCAAGGTTCGCCGTGAGCGCATGGGCCACATCGAGCTGGCTGCTCCGGTAACCCACATCTGGTACTTCAAGGGCGTTCCTTCCCGCCTGGGTTACCTTCTGGACCTTGCTCCGAAGGACCTGGAGCGCATCATCTACTTCGCAGCCAACATCATCACCTCTGTTGATGAAGAGGCTCGCCACAACGACCAGTCCACCCTTGAAGCAGAGATGCTTCTGGAGAAGAAGGACGTCGAGGAAGACACCGAGTCTGAGATCGCAGAGCGCGCTGCCAAACTCGAGCAGGATCTGGCTGAGCTGGAGGCTGCTGGCGCAAAGGCTGACGCACGCCGCAAGGTCCAGAACGCTGCTGACAAGGAGATGCAGCACATCCGTGAGCGCGGCGAGCGCGAGGTCGCACGACTGGATGAAATCTGGAACACCTTCCTGAAGCTGGCTCCGAAGCAGATGATCATCGACGAGACCATCTACGAAGAGCTCGTTGATCGCTACGAGGATTACTTCACCGGCGGCATGGGTGCTGAGGCTATCCAGACCCTTATCCGTAACTTCGATCTCGAGGCTGAGGCCGAAGAGCTGCGCGAAGTCATCAACAATGGCAAGGGCCAGAAGAAGATGCGCGCGCTGAAGCGTCTGAAGGTCGTAGCAGCCTTCCTGCGCTCCGGTAACGACCCGGCAGGCATGGTCCTGGACGCGATCCCGGTTATCCCGCCGGAGCTGCGCCCGATGGTTCAGCTCGACGGTGGCCGTTTTGCCACCTCCGACCTGAACGACCTGTACCGCCGCGTTATCAACCGCAACAACCGCCTGAAGCGCATGATCGATCTCGGCGCTCCTGAGATCATCGTTAACAACGAGAAGCGCATGCTGCAGGAGTCTGTTGACGCGCTCTTCGACAACGGCCGTCGCGGCCGCCCGGTCACCGGACCTGGCAACCGTCCGCTGAAGTCTCTGTCTGACTTGCTCAAGGGCAAGCAGGGCCGTTTCCGTCAGAACCTGCTGGGTAAGCGTGTTGACTACTCCGGCCGTTCCGTTATTATCGTCGGCCCGCAGCTGAAGCTCCACGAGTGTGGTTTGCCGAAGCTGATGGCTCTCGAGCTGTTCAAGCCTTTCGTCATGAAGCGCTTGGTCGAAAACGACTACGCACAGAACATCAAGTCTGCAAAGCGCATGGTTGAGCGCCAGCGCCCTGAGGTTTGGGACGTTCTGGAAGAGGCTATTTCCGAGCACCCGGTTATGCTCAACCGTGCACCTACGCTGCACCGTCTGGGTATCCAGGCCTTCGAGCCGAAGCTGGTCGAGGGTAAGGCAATTCAGCTGCACCCGCTGGCTTGCGAGGCGTTCAACGCTGACTTCGACGGTGACCAGATGGCAGTTCACCTGCCGCTGTCCGCAGAGGCACAGGCTGAGGCTCGTGTCCTCATGCTCGCTTCCAACAACATTCTTTCCCCGGCATCCGGTAAGCCGCTGGCTATGCCGCGTCTGGATATGGTCACCGGTCTTTACTACCTGACCATGGACAAGGCAGAGGGCGAGATCGGCGGCGAGGGCCGCTACACCGAGGCGACCGAAAACGGCCCCGCAACCGGTGTTTACTCCTCCTACGCCGAGGCCATCATGGCTCGCGACCGCGGCGTTCTGGGCCTGCAGGCACCAATCAAGGTCCGCATCTCCCACCTGCGTCCGCCGGCTGAGATCGAGGCTGAGCAGTTCCCTGATGGTTGGCAGAAGGGCCAGGCTTGGATGGCGCAGACCACCCTTGGCCGCATCATGTTCAACGACTTGCTGCCGTGGAACTACCCGTACCTCGAGGGCGTCATGGTCCGTAAGGGCGGCGCCAAGAACTCCGTACTGCTCGGTGACGTCATTAACGACCTCGCTGCTAAGTACCCGATGATCACCGTTGCCCAGGTTCTGGACAAGATGAAGGATGCCGGTTTCTACTGGGCAACCCGCTCTGGCGTGACCATCACCATGGACGACGTTCTGGTCCTTCCGAACAAGACCGAGGTTCTCGAGTCTTACGAGAAGGAAGCACAGCGCATCGAGCGCAAGTACTGGGAGCAGGGTGCGCTGACCGAGCGTGAGCGTTACGACCGCCTGGTTGAGCTCTGGAAGGACGCTACCGACACCGTTGGTAAGGCAGTCGAGGATCTCTACCCGGATGACAACCCGATTCCGATGATCGTTAAGTCTGGTGCAGCGGGTAACATGCGTCAGATCTGGACCCTGGCCGGCATGAAGGGCATGGTCGTGAACTCCAAGGGTGACTACATCACCCGTCCGATTAAGACCTCCTTCCGTGAGGGTCTGTCGGTCTTGGAGTACTTCAACAACTCGCACGGTTCCCGTAAGGGCCTAGCCGATACCGCACTGCGTACCGCGGACTCCGGCTACCTCACCCGTCGTCTCGTTGACGTGGCACAGGACGTCATCGTCCGTGAAGAGGACTGTGGCACCCGCCAGGGCGTCCGCGTTCCGCTGGGCGAGTGGGCCGGCGACAAGCTGGTTCAACACGAGCTGTGGGAGACTTCCGCATCCGGCCGCGTTGTCGCGTCCGATGTGAAGGCTGAAGATGGCACCGTCGTTGCAGAGGCAGGCTCTGACCTGACCGAGGAACTGACCGAGAAGATCCTGGCTGCCGGCATCGCCGAGGTCAAGGTTCGCTCCGTCCTTACCTGCCAGACCCCAGCCGGCGTTTGTGCGAAGTGCTACGGCAAGTCCATGGCCTCCGGCCAGCTTGTCGACATCGGCGAGGCAGTCGGCATCGTGGCTGCACAGTCCATTGGTGAGCCGGGTACCCAGCTGACCATGCGTACGTTCCACCAGGGTGGTGTCGGTGGCGACATTACCGGCGGTCTGCCACGTGTGCAGGAGCTGTTCGAAGCACGTAATCCGAAGAACCGTGCGCCGATCGCATCCGTTGACGGCACCGTGTCCCTGTCCGATGAGGGCAACTTCTGGACCCTGACCATCACTCCGGATGACGGTTCCGACAACGTCGTCTACGAGAAGCTGTCGAAGCGCCAGGGCCTGGCACAGGTCCGCCGCCCGATGGAGTCCAACCCGGACGCAATGATCGAGCGTTCCCTGCGCGACGGTGACCACGTCACCACCGGCGAGCGCCTGATGCGTGGTGCGGCTGATCCGCACGACGTCCTCGAGGTCCTCGGTCGCCGCGGCGTCGAGAAGCACCTCATCGACGAGGTGCAGGCCGTTTACCGTACCCAGGGTGTTGCCATCCACGACAAGCACATCGAGATCATCATCCGCCAGATGCTGCGTCGCGGTACCGTCATTGACTCCGGCTCCACCGACTACCTGCCGGGCGTTCTGGTTGACCTCTCTGAGGCCAAGCAGGTCAACGCCGCACAGGTTGCCGAGGGCGGCGAGCCAGCTCAGCTGCGCTCCGAGATCATGGGTATCACCAAGGCATCGCTGGCTACCGAGTCCTGGCTGTCCGCGGCCTCCTTCCAGGAGACCACGCGCGTGCTTACCGACGCCGCTATTAACAAGCGCTCCGATCAGCTCATTGGCCTGAAGGAGAACGTCATCATCGGTAAGCTCATCCCTGCTGGTACCGGTATCTCGCGTTACCGCAACATCTCCGTTAAGCCGACCGAGGCCGCACGCAACGCTGCGTACTCGATCCCGACTTACGGCGATTCCATCTACGGCGACGATGGATTCGGTGAGTTCACCGGCGCATCCGTCCCGCTGGATGAGGACTTCACGTTCTAAGTCCACCCCCGCGCGATGTCCCAGCTTTCTGGGTATAACGCTGCGGCTTTGAGAGGCTCCATGCTTTTAGGCATGGGGCCTTTTACTTTTGCTAGCATTAGTGGGTCCAAATTGACGAAGTCATCTAATTACACAGCGAACACGGGTGCTTTCTCCCTCCTTAGACCGAAACTCAGGAACAACAAACGCAGCATTTTGCGCGGGAGAAGGCTGAGACCCCCACATATGGGGAACCGTTGCACCTGATCCGGGTAATACCGGCGCGAGGGAGGAAAATGTCTACTACACCTGCATCTTCGGCACGCACTGCGCACAAGGCTGGAAAGCCCAACCGCCGCTGGCGCGTCGTCGACATCGTCGTGGCCGCGGTCTTGTCAGTGGCGTGTGGCCTGATTTTCTTGTTCTGGAACACCGCGGGCTATGCCGGCTACGAGGCTCTCGATGCCTTTACCCCTGGACTGGGCGGTTTGGCCTCTGGCATCTGGTTGCTGGGAGGCGTGCTCGGTGGGCTTATCATCCGCAAGCCAGGTGCGGCGCTCTTTGTGGAGCTGCTCGCTGCCTGCGTCTCCGCCGCTCTTGGCTCCCAGTGGGGCGCGGCAACCTTGCTCTCTGGCATCGCCCAGGGCATCGGCGTGGAGATTGTCTTCGCCATCTTTGCCTACCGTTCTTTTAACCTGCTTGTTGCCACCATCGCTGGCCTAGCCGCCGGCGTCGGTGCATGGACTTTGGAGCTCTTCACTGCCGGCCACCTAGCCCGTTCCGTTGAATACAACATCATCTACTTGGTGTGCACCTGCCTTTCCGGCGCAATCCTCGCCGGTGTGCTGGGCTACTTCACGGTCAAGGCGCTCGCGGCCACTGGCGCGCTCGACCGCTTTGCTGCAGGCCGCGAGTCTTAAGAAGCATTTTCAAGAATGGTTTCTGGAACAGGCATCCGCGTTAAAGGTTTTGGCTGGACTCATGCCGGGCGCGCAGAGCCGGCGCTGCGGGATGTTGCTTTCCACGTCGAGCCCGGCGAACGAATTCTGCTGTGCGGTGACTCCGGTTCTGGCAAGTCCACGCTCTTGGCGGCTCTTGCCGGAGTGCTCGGCGGCGACGAGGAAGGTGAGCAGGTAGGAGAGATCCAGCTCTTCGGAGCTGATACCGCGGGCAATGGTGAGTGGCCTGGTGAAGGCATGCCAGTGGGGCTGGTCCTGCAGGATCCTGATTCCCAAGTAATTTCCTCGCGAGTGGGCGACGACGTTGCTTTCGGCTGCGAGAACCTTGGCCTCGAACGCTCTGAGATTTGGCGCCGCGTCGACCAAGCCTTGGAGCTGGTGGGTCTTGACCTTCCACGTGACTATCCCACCGCTCGGCTTTCCGGCGGCCAGAAGCAACGCTTGGCTTTGGCGGGCGTGATGGCGATGGGCGCAGGACTGATCTTGCTGGATGAGCCCACGGCGAACCTCGACCCAGAGGGTGCCGATTCGGTGGTCCGCGCAGTAACCCAGCTGGTGGAGCGTACCGGCGCCACGCTCGTCGTGGTTGAGCACCAGCCAGATAGATGGCGTCACCTGCTGCAACGCGGACTACTCATCGAGGATGGGCAGGCTGCGCTTGACGCTTCCATGGGCGAGGTGCTGGAAGCACGCGCCCAGGCGATGCCCACGCTGCCACAGGCTCGCGTTCAACAAGACGTATCCAGCCTTGAACCAGCAATGTGGTCGAAGGACCTGCTGACTCGTTTTGGTCCGCCGCGTACCTTTGAGCTTCCTACGGGAGCTTCGACCGTGGTGACTGGCCCCAATGGTGCTGGCAAGACCACCTGGCTGGAAACCATGGCCGGGCTGTTGCCGTATACGTCGGGTGAGGTGGACGTCGCCGAGCACGTGCGCCGCGGCTTTAAAGGAGACCCGGCAACGTGGAAGTCGCGGGAGCTCGCGCATCGCATTGGGTACGTGTTTCAGAACCCAGAACATCAATTCGTTGCGCGCAGCGTTGCCGATGAACTGCGCGTGGGACCCCGAGTGATGGGCGAGGAGATCCCAGAAAAGCGCATCGCGGAACTAGTGGAGCGCCTGCGTTTGGGGCAGCTGCTTGGCGCCAATCCCTTCACCCTTTCGGGCGGAGAGAAACGGCGCCTTTCGGTGGCGACAGCATTGGTGAGCGCGCCGGCGGTGCTGTTGCTTGATGAGCCGACGTTTGGCCAGGATCCGCAGACCTTCGCGGAACTGGTGTGGATGCTGCGCGAGTTAAGCGATGAGGGAGTGACCATTGCCTCGGTAACCCACGATCCCCTCTTCATCGCGGCTCTCGGTGACCACCGCGTGGAGGTGCCACGTGCCTAATATCTTGTCCGGCGTAAACCCATTGACGCGGGTTTACCTTATGCTGGCGCTGACCTTGCCGTTGTTTCTCTCGGTGGATTGGGTCTCCGCCGCGGTTTCTTTGGTCATCACCTTCGTATTTGCGCCGCTGTGTGGAGTCAGCTGGGGAAAGCTCATAAGGAGCGGATGGTTCCTGTTTATCCTCGCCGCTCTGTCTGGCGTTTCGATGTTGCTGTATGGCGCCGAGGGCGGGGAGGTTTACTTCCGGCTTTGGCTCATCGTGGTTTCGGAGAACTCGGTGCGCCTTTCGGTGGCGATGATGCTGCGCGTACTCGCGGTAGCGCTGCCAATGATTGTCCTCGCGCGCGACATTGATTCCACACGCTTAGGCGACGCCCTGGCGCAGAACCTTCGCCTGCCTTCGCGTTTTGTTATTGGCGCGGTCGCTGGTGTGCGCATGGCGACGCTGTTTCGAGACGACTGGGATTCCATGGCGCGTGCCCGCCGCGCGCGGGGATTGGGCGACCGTGGCAAGGTCAAGCACTTGCTCACGATGTCCTTCGGACTCTTGGTTGTTGCGCTGCGCCGCGGAGGCAAGCTGGCGACGGCGATGGAGGCCCGTGGTTTCGGGCGCACGCCGTTGTATTCGCCGGCGCGCACGTGGGCGCGCGAGTCGCGTGTGAGCCGGATAGATTGGCTGATTATGTTAGCCGGTTCACTTTTGGCAGCTGTGCCGGTGGTAGCGTCGGTAGTTACAGATTCCTGGAGATTCTTCGGTCTATAAGACGAAAGGGCCACGAAGCATGGACTTCGACAGTCAGCTCGACCGCCTCATCGAGGATGTCATCAAGGCTGCCGCGACGCGCAAGAAACCTTTCAAGCCGGTGACGGTGCTCATCGATGGGCCATCGGGAGCAGGCAAGACGTGGGCCTGCGCCGCCCTCGCCGATAGAGCAGGCTGGCGTGTGGTGCACCTGGACGAGTTCTATCCTGGTTGGCACGGGCTTGAGCAGGGCTCCCAGATGGTTGCCGAACAGGTGCTGCGCGGGACCAATCCTGGCTACTGGCGCTGGGATTGGGAAGCCAATGCGCCCGGTGAGTGGGCGAGTTTGGACGCGCGCGATGACCTTATCGTGGAGGGAGTCGGTGCGGTTACCCCAGAAAATATCGCCGCCGCTCAGGAGCGC
The DNA here is from genome assembly GCF_001807495.1 of Corynebacterium sp. HMSC08C04. Taxonomy (NCBI): domain Bacteria; kingdom Bacillati; phylum Actinomycetota; class Actinomycetes; order Mycobacteriales; family Corynebacteriaceae; genus Corynebacterium; species Corynebacterium sp. HMSC08C04. Next base: position 44,301 of record NZ_KV789231.1, read on the forward strand.
GGCACCGTGATTACGGTGGGCCTCGACGGCCCGCGCGAAAAGCGCTATGAGCGAGCCATCGAGCGAGATCCGGACTACGCAGAGTGGTTCGAGACCTGGGAGGCACAGGAGAAGGTTTACTTCTCCGAGCACGCCACCGACGCCGAATTTACGTGGGTTTGGCAGTAGCTTCCGCCCCGCGGTAGACGCCGTGCTTGTCGACGTCGTGTGCCCACTGGCGCACGAGCTTAAGTCCTTGTTGTGCAACGCGTTCTTCCAGCTCGGGAAGCCGTGCCTCTATGCAGGAGCCGGGCCACAAAGTGGTGCGGGCCTGTAGTTTTAGCCGCCCTGCCCGGGCGTTTTCTGCCAACAGATAAAAGGACTCCCACATCCGCTGCGCTTGGGCGCGGCTGCAGCCGGTGACCTGTGGCAGATCATCTGGCAAGGCCTTGACATCGATGCCTATCCATTCTGGCCGCGTCAGGGGGTTATCCACGAGCTTTTCCAACCTGCTCGGCAGGTATCCGCTCGTGTGGAGACCAACCTTAAAGCCAGCCGCGTGGGCTTCGGCTATCGCTTGCGGCAGCCCGGGCGCGGAAAGTGGCTCGCCGCCGGAAAAGACTACGCCGTCGAGAAGCCCACGGCGCTTGGATAGCAAGGAAAACGCGTCCTGCCAGCTATAGTTTCCCGGCCCAAAGGCCTGCAGCTGCGGGTTATGGCAGTAGCTGCAGCGCAGCGGGCAGCCGTTGAGGAATAACGTCATGGTCAGGTGGTCCGGCCAATCCGAAGCCGAGAAGGGGATAAGCCCGCCAATCGGCAGCTGCGTTCTGGAACTTAGCTTCGGCTCTTGCAACGAAGGTGCAGTCTTAGACGCTGGCCGCAAGCCTCTCGTCGAAGTACTGGCGCTCATGGAACTCTCCCTTCTTGCCCGTGTTGAAGCTAGAGACTGGCCGGAAATAGCCCATCACGCGCGTCCACATCTCGGTGGTGGAGCCGCAGTCGGGGCAGTGCGGATGCTCGCCGGATATGTATCCGTGGGAGCTACAAATGGAGAAAGTCGGCGTGATGGTGACATAGGGCAGGCGGAACTTTTCCAGCGAGCGGCGCACCAGGGTCGCACAAGCCTTGCCGGTCGACATCGCCGAACCCATGTAGAGATGCAGCACCGTTCCGCCGGTGTATTGGGTCTGCAGGTCCTCTTGGGCTGCAAGTGCGGTGAAAGGATCGGGAGTGTGCGCGACGGGCAGTTGCGAGGAATTGGTGTAATATGGTTCTTCTGCGGTGCCGGCATGCAGTATGTCTGGATAACGCTTCAGATCTTCGCGGGCGAAGCGGTACGTAGCGCCCTCGGCGGGTGAAGCCTCGAGGTTATAAAGGTGCCCGGTCTTCTCCTGGGCGTCGACAAGCAGTGCGCGAACCCGCTCGAGCAGACGCAGAACCTGTGCGTGGCCGCGCGTATCGGTGAGATCGTAGGCATTGGAAGTGAAGTTGCGGATCATCTCGTTGCAGCCGTTGACCCCGATGGTGGAGAAGTGGTTATCCAAGCTGGGTAGCCAACGCTTGGTATAGGGGAAAAGACCTTTGTCCAAGCACTCGTTAACAAAGGCGCGGCGGCGCTCGAGCGTGTCGACGCCGAGATCTACCAGCTCTGCGACGCGCGCCAATAGCGCCTCCTCGTCGCCGCGGTAGAGGTAGCCCAGGCGTGCGCAGTTGAGCGTGACCACGCCGATGGAGCCGGTCAACTCGGCCGAGCCGAACAAGCCATTGCCGCGCTTTAATAGCTCGCGCAGGTCCAGCTGCAGCCGGCAGCACATGGAACGAATCATGCCTGGGTCTAGATCAGAGTTGAGGAAGTTCTGGAAGTAGGGCAGCCCGTACTTCGCGGTCATACTAAACAACGCCTCGGCGTTCTCGCTGTCCCAATCGAAGTCCGGGGTGATGTTGTAGGTGGGGATAGGAAAGGTGAAAGGCCTACCGTCCGCGTCGCCGGCGGACATCACCTCGATGAAGGCACGGTTGATGATGACCATCTCCGCCTCCAAGTCGCCGTAACAGAAGTCGACGGGCTCGCCGCCGATGAGCGGTACCTGGTCGCGTAAGTCGGCAGGGCAGTGCCAATCGAAAGTGAGGTTTGTAAATGGCGTCTGCGTGCCCCAGCGGGAAGGCACGTTCAAGTTGAAGATGAACTCCTGCATGTGCTGGAGCACCTGGCCGTAGCTGAGGCTATCCAGCCTCACGAAAGGCGCCATGTAGGTATCGAAGCTGGAGAAGGCCTGCGCGCCTGCCCACTCGTTTTGCAGAGTGCCCAGGAAGTTGACGATCTGTCCGCACGCGGAGGAAAAGTGCTTCGGTGGTGCTGAAGCGATAGTGCCTGGAACGCCACCGAATCCCTCTTCTAGAACTCGGCGCAGTGACCAGCCAGCGCAATAGCCGCTGAGCATGTCTAGATCATGGATGTGAATATCACCGGCTCGGTGTGCATTTCCCGCGGCTGGCGTAAAGACCTCATCTAGCCAGTAATTGGCGGTTACTTTGCCAGCGTTGTTAAGAATCAACCCTCCTAGCGAGAAATCCTGATTGGCATTGGCGTTGATGCGCCAATCGCGCCGGCTCAAGTACTCTTCGATGGAATCTGCGACGTTAATGGTCCGTGAACCCATGTAGTTCTTCCCTTCGTTATGAAAATGGAGCGCTGGTACAGCGAAAAGCTCGCTGCCTTTCCAGCTCTGATGGCATGCCCAGGCGTGTATGTGGGGAATTAGGTGGCAACTGCAGTCATGTGGGAGGACTTGCGGCAAGCCGGGATGCCAAAAAGCCACCACGCAGCGCCGGGCGACACGAAATAACATAGCTGTAATTTCTGCCGGGGCGAGCAACTAAAACACGAGATATTCGCACTAATGGGTTTATCGTTTCTATATATAGTGGTTCGAATGTTGAAACGCCGACGGGGCGTGTGCCTATTTAGTGGATGTGATTGTTGTCCCTATAGGCCTCGCCTAATGCCCGATTTTGGGTGGGGATCAAAGTTCCGGGGAATTTGTCACAGGCGGGCTTGGGTGGGGTGTGGCGTCGTCAAGCGTTGTGTAATTGACTGCCTGCGGTGATGGAAAGAATAGCCAGGTAGATGGAATTTGGATGTTTTGCGTGTCGCTGCTATTCTTCGAAGAGGTTTCGCCTTCATGTGGGGCGAAAAGTCTGATCGATTAATCGGCTTGAATGGCTGATTGATGTTCTGGACATGCGGAAGGGCCCCGGAAAAGAGCCCCTATTTTTGCGTGTTTGGGCAGCATCGGTCAGTTCAGCCGAAGTCATACAGAAAGACTAGATTTATGCCAACTATTCAGCAGCTGGTCCGTAAGGGCCGCCATGATAAGCGCTCCAAGGTCGCAACCGCAGCGCTGAAGGGCTCCCCTCAGCGTCGTGGCGTTTGCACCCGCGTTTACACCACCACCCCGAAGAAGCCGAACTCTGCACTGCGTAAGGTCGCTCGTGTTCGCCTGACCTCCGGTATCGAGGTTTCCGCGTACATCCCAGGCGAGGGCCACAACCTGCAGGAGCACTCCATGGTGCTCGTCCGCGGCGGTCGTGTTAAGGACCTCCCGGGTGTTCGTTACAAGATTATCCGTGGCGCACTGGATACCCAGGGCGTTAAGGACCGCAAGCAGGCTCGTTCCCGCTACGGTGCAAAGAAGGGACAGTAATCAACAATGCGTAAGAATGCTGCTCCGAAGCGTCCTGTAGTTAAGGACCCGGTATACAACTCCGAGCAGGTCACCATGCTCGTGAACAAGATCCTCCTCGATGGCAAGAAGTCCACCGCAGAGCGCATCGTCTACGGTGCACTCGAGGCTTGCCGTGAGAAGACCGGTACCGACCCAGTCGGCACCCTGGAGAAGGCTCTGGGCAACATCCGCCCGGACCTCGAGGTTCGCTCCCGCCGTGTCGGTGGTGCTACCTACCAGGTGCCAGTTGAGGTTAAGCCGGCTCGCGCTAACACCCTCGCTCTGCGTTGGTTGGTGACTTTCACCCGCCAGCGTCGTGAGAACACCATGATCGAGCGTCTCGCTAACGAGATCCTGGATGCATCCAACGGTCTTGGTGCTTCCGTGAAGCGTCGTGAAGATACCCACAAGATGGCTGAGGCAAACCGCGCCTTCGCACACTACCGCTGGTAATTTTCCAGCGTATGCCTATGGTCCGAGCAACGTAATAGTTTTGCTGAACAGTTCCACCCGCTTTCTGCGGTTGAAACTGCAAACATAACTTCATATCGTTGCTCGGGCCATTTTTCTAAGCTGGTGTCTTCTCCTTGTGGGCAGACGGCTAGCTTGGGGAGGCGGGCTACATAAAGGTGTATTAAGGTGCACCGCTGGAAGTTTTAGTAGCCCTGCGGCTGCTAAGACGGCCGAGACGTGGCAAAATTAATAAAGACCTATCCATGCGGACGGATTGGTGCTGGAACCTCGCTTTGAAAGCGGGGAACCGGCGCGAAGCGTCCACGATAAATAAGTTGGGGTAAAACCGTGGCACAAGAAGTGCTTAAGGACCTTCACAAGGTCCGCAACATCGGCATCATGGCTCACATCGATGCTGGTAAGACCACCACCACCGAGCGTATTCTCTTCTACACCGGTATTAACCGTAAGGTCGGCGAGACGCACGATGGCGCATCCACCACTGACTGGATGGAGCAGGAGAAGGAGCGCGGTATCACCATTACCTCCGCTGCTGTTACCTGTTTCTGGGACAACAACCAGATCAACATCATCGACACCCCGGGTCACGTTGACTTCACCGTTGAGGTCGAGCGTTCCCTGCGTGTCCTGGATGGCGCTGTTGCTGTCTTCGACGGCAAGGAAGGCGTTGAGCCGCAGTCCGAGCAGGTGTGGCGTCAGGCTGCTAAGTACGACGTTCCGCGTATCTGCTTTGTCAACAAGATGGACAAGCTGGGCGCTGACTTCTACTTCACCGTTCAGACCATTATCGATCGCCTCGGCGCTAAGCCACTGGTTCTGCAGCTGCCAATCGGCGCTGAGGACGACTTCGACGGTGTCGTTGACCTGCTGAACATGCGTGCCATCACCTGGCGCGGCAAGGTCGAGACCGGTGCTGAGCCGACCATCGAGGAGATCCCTGCTGACCTGCAGGAGAAGGCTGAAGAGTACCGCGAGAAGCTGCTCGAGGCTGTTGCTGAGTCTGACGAAGAGCTCATGGAGAAGTACTTCGGCGGCGAGGAGCTGACTCTTGACGAGATCAAGGCAGCCATCCGCAAGATGACCATCAACTCCGAGATCTACCCGGTTCTGTGTGGTACCGCTTACCGCAACAAGGGCGTTCAGCCGCTGCTCGACGCAGTCGTTGACTTCCTTCCGAGCCCGCTGGACGTCGGCGAGGTCATTGGCCACGCTGTTGGCAACGAGGAAGAGCAGGTTACTCGTAAGCCGGCTGTTTCTTCCCCGTTCTCCGCACTGTCCTTCAAGATTGCTGCACACCCGTTCTTCGGCCAGCTGAACTTCGTTCGCGTTTACTCCGGCCAGGTCTTCCCAGGCACCGAGGTGCTCAACTCCACCAAGGGTAAGAAGGAGCGCATCGGTAAGCTGTTCCAGATGCACGCCAACAAGGAGAACCCTGTTGAGCAGGCTGACGCAGGTAACATCTACGCAGTTATCGGCCTGAAGGAAACCACCACGGGCGACACCCTGTGCGACAAGGACAACCCAATCATCCTCGAGTCCATGGACTTCCCGGAGCCGGTTATCAAGGTTTCCATCGAGCCAAAGACCAAGGCTGACCAGGAGAAGCTGGGTACCGCTATCCAGAAGCTCGCTGCTGAGGACCCAACCTTCACCGTCGAGCTGGATGAAGAGACCGGCCAGACCGTTATCGGCGGCATGGGCGAGCTCCACCTCGACGTTCTGGTTGACCGTATGAAGCGCGAGTTCAAGGTCGAGGCAAACATCGGTAACCCACAGGTTGCTTACCGCGAGACCATCCGCAAGACGGTTCAGTCCCTGGACTACACCCACAAGAAGCAGACCGGTGGTTCTGGTCAGTTCGCAAAGGTCATCGTCACCATCGAGCCTTACAACCCGGACCCAGAGACGCTGGAGGAGGGCGAGTCCGCAACCTACAAGTTCGAGAACGCCGTCACCGGTGGTCGCGTTCCGAAGGAGTACATCCCTTCCGTCGACGCTGGTATCCAGGACGCAATGCAGTACGGCTACCTCGCAGGCTTCCCGCTGGTTAACATCAAGGCAACCCTCGAGGACGGCGCTTACCACGACGTCGACTCCTCCGAGATGGCCTTCAAGCTCGCTGGCTCCCAGGTTCTGAAGGAAGCTGTTGCTAAGGCAAAGCCAGTCCTTCTTGAGCCGGTCATGGCCGTTGAGGTTGTTACCCCTGAGGAGTACATGGGCACCGTTAACGGTGACATCAGCTCCCGTCGTGGCCAGGTCTTCGCTATGGAAGACCGCTCCGGCGCAAAGGTTGTCAAGGCAAAGGTTCCGCTGTCCGAGATGTTCGGTTACATCGGCGACCTGCGTTCTTCCACCGCTGGCCGCGCAAATTTCACCATGGTCTTCGATTCCTACGCTGAGGTTCCTTCCTCCGTTGCAACCGAGATCATCGAAGAGCGCACCGGCAACAAGGCCTAACTAGCCTTAAGGCAATCGCCACCCCCTCACGCTTCAGCCCCGCATACGGCTGGTAGTCTTTGCCAGTAGATTCCAGTTGCGGGGCGGGGCAAGAGCTTGCAGCTTTTCTCCCGCGTGAGGCAACTGGTTGGGTAGCGGTTGGCTGAACTTGCACTTGCAAAAAGTGTTGGTTGAGCCGGCCGTTACCCTCCCAGGATCCGTTATCAGATTCTTGTCGAGGGTCAACGACCGCACAACATGCGCGGGGTTACCTCCTATTTAGGCGGTTTGAAAAAACTGCGGCATAAATCTAGGATCGTGTAACTGGCACGTAAAGAAAGCGTCATTAGCGCTTCGGAGTTTTCGTTCCAAGTGCCAATGACATTAACCAACCACGTGGCTGCCTATGCAGCCGCCATAGAGTCCAGGAGGACAAACAGTGGCAAAGGAGAAGTTCGAGCGTACGAAGCCGCATGTTAACATCGGCACCATCGGACACGTCGACCACGGCAAGACCACCACCACCGCAGCGATCACCAAGGTTCTGGCTGACCAGTACCCTGAGGAGAACACCGCTTTCGCATTCGACATGATCGATAAGGCTCCTGAGGAGAAGGAGCGCGGTATTACCATCAACATCTCCCACGTTGAGTACTCCACCCCGAAGCGCCACTACGCACACGTTGACGCTCCGGGCCACGCCGACTACATCAAGAACATGATTACCGGTGCTGCTCAGATGGACGGCGCTATCCTGGTTGTTGCTGCACCCGATGGCCCGATGCCGCAGACCCGCGAGCACGTTCTTCTGGCTCGCCAGGTTGGCGTTCCTTACATCCTCGTTGCACTGAACAAGTGCGACATGGTTGACGACGAGGAAATCATCGAGCTCGTCGAGATGGAGATCCGCGAGCTGCTCGCTGAGCAGGACTACGACGAGGAAGCTCCGATCGTTCACATCTCCGCTCTGAAGGCTCTTGAGGGCGACGAGAAGTGGGTACAGGCTGTTGTCGACCTCATGCAGGCTTGCGATGACTCCATCCCGGATCCGGAGCGCGAGCTGGACAAGCCGTTCCTGATGCCTATCGAGGACATCTTCACCATCACCGGCCGCGGTACCGTTGTTACCGGCCGTGTTGAGCGTGGCTCCCTGAACGTCAACGAGGACGTTGAGATCATCGGTATCCAGGAGAAGTCCATCTCCACCACCGTTACCGGTATCGAGATGTTCCGCAAGATGATGGACTACACCGAGGCTGGCGACAACTGTGGCCTGCTTCTGCGTGGTACCAAGCGTGAAGAGGTTGAGCGTGGCCAGGTTGTTATCAAGCCGGGCGCTTACACCCCTCACACCCAGTTCGAGGGTTCCGTCTACGTCCTGAAGAAGGAAGAGGGCGGCCGCCACACCCCGTTCATGGACAACTACCGTCCGCAGTTCTACTTCCGCACCACCGACGTTACCGGCGTCATCAAGCTGCCTGAGGGCACCGAGATGGTTATGCCTGGCGACAACGTCGAGATGTCCGTCGAGCTGATCCAGCCGGTCGCTATGGACGAGGGCCTGCGCTTCGCTATCCGCGAGGGCTCCCGCACCGTCGGCGCTGGCCGCGTTACCAAGATCATCAAGTAAGAGCATTTGCTTGAGCGTTTAAAGTAACGCCCTTTAAAGCCACCGCTTTCCCTTTCCGGGAAGGCGGTGGCTTTTTGCGTGTTTTGCTCCCGCGCCAGTTAAGCTATGAGCCATGCTTGATCCCACACGCATCGACCGCACCCTGCAGGCTCTGAAAGCTGCGTGGGAAGGTCAGCCGGAGCTGCCCTTGGGCACGCTGTTTGCAATGCTGGCCAACCAAGGCCTCGGATGGGGTGCTGACGACGCGGATATGGTTCGTGCGTTGGAGCAAATGGCGCGGTTGCATCCACCGACACTGCCGCTTGGCGACGGCCGCGTGGAGGAAGGATTGTGGCTACTCGTCACCCAGCGTGAGCGCGTGACTATTGGCGAGGAAAATGTGGTCATTCGCCGTACCGGCGATGATGGTCCCCGGCAGCCGGTGGCGTGGAAGTACTCGGCTGTTCGGCCAGTGGGACCTGGTCGACCTCTTGTTATCAAGGACTCGGAGTCCATCGAACATCGCTTTGGCGTAGTGGAGTCAATTACCCGCCTAAAGCAAGATTCACGCCAGCTCAGCGGGTTGAAAAGGCGCAACGTAGGGGAGCGGGCGTGGCTTATCCGCACCGAGCTGGAAACCATCCTTTTGGACCACGGCTTACATGCATTTAAAATTGCACGGCGCTGCCTGCAACGTGCTGACTATTCCTGGAAGCAGATTCTGCAGTGTAGTCCCGGGAAGCCTTTGCAAGTATCGCTGTCACGCGGGGTTACGCATGAATTTGGGGCGGTCACCGAGGTGCTCCTCGCTGAATCCGCCCCAGATATCGCCGTCGATGGCTACATTGACTAGTCCTTCAGTGTCTTAACCTGGCTAAAGTGCAGCTTGTACACGGTATCTAGATTGGCGTCGGGAAAGGCTGTGCGGAAGTCCTTCTCGCTGGTTTCGACTGCCTTGGTTAGCTCATCTAGTGGCATATCCGCGCTGGCTTCTATCTTGTATTGCAAGGTCGGCCGCGCACGGTCATAGGCCACCAACCGGTGAACCTTCTCGACTCCGTCGAGAGCATCAAAGCTTTTGGCCACGGCACCAGCAATAGCTTGCATATTGGTGGAAATGGCGCCTTCATCATTCGAAGAATCGGATGCGACGTTGTTGAAGCGCCGGTGGCGTAGGTTCGCCACGATGAGCCAGATGCCGGCTACCGCTAGGAGCATGGTGGCTGCACCCAGCGCTACCGGCCACCAACTAGAGCTAGGCAGTGCTGCCCAAGCGTCGTGATCAACCCAGCGCGCCAGGGAAGTGGCGAAGGGAACCTCAAAATGGATGAGGATCGGCCAAATCCCTAGCACAATGAGGACTACGGCGATGAGGAATAACAAGAAACGGTCGAATGCTGCCAAGCCCTTAGACATGATTATCGACCTCCGGGAGATTTTCTGCCTTTACTTTTAGCTGTGGGGCGCGCTCCAACGAGGAAAGGGCTTGCGATACAGCCTCTTCCACGCGGCTGACCAATAGTTTGTCCTTAGTGTCGCCGTTGACGGTGATATCGACGCCGATCTTCTTCTTGCTGATTACTGCGCGGCTACGGGCAGCACTGACGCCGGGCACGCGGCGCGCAGCGGCTGAGGCTGCGCGCGCGATGTCTACCGAGCGCAGCCACATCGAGGCGGTGTCGGAGGAGAGCCTGGTATGTGTCTTTTTGCGTGGTTTGAACACCGCAATGAGCAAGATAAGGCCAATGGCAATAGCGATGCCGCCGCCTATCAGCATCCAGGTTTCGACCGCGTCCTGTGACATCACGTCGATGAAAGGCTGCAGCCAGGAATTGGCTTTAGTGCTGACAGCCCACGTTTCCCTTCCGAGAAAAGCTGCGGCGCCCAAGCAAACCATTCCGAGGACAACGGCCCATTTACGGGCTGCAGGGGATGCCGCCGGCCTTTGGCCAAAGCCCTGCGGGAGAGCATCTTTCTTATCCATCCTGGCCCCCTCTGTACATCGGGTTGATTGTGATTTCGCGCAGTGGCTGTGGACGGGGCGCTACAACATGCCGAACCGGCGCGGTACCTTGCAGTGAGGCCTGGCGGACAGGTGCTGGCTTGGGTACGCGGACTGTGCGCAGCGCAACCGGGCGGGGAGCACTTACCGGACGCGGCTGCAGCGGCCGAGGAACGGCCACGCTGCGCACGGCGACGGGATTGGGAGCGGTGACAGGGCGGACGTGGTTAGGCGTGGGCGCCGTTACCTGCAAAAGCCTAGTTGGCTCCGGGGCGCGTACGGACGCGACCTGAAGCGGAGCGCTGTCAGCGTCGATAGAGCGCACCGGTTGCGGGGCAGGCGCATCTATATTGCGTATTGGCACCGTATGGTTGGTGGTTATCGGTTTAAGCTGGCGCTCCGGAAGTGACCGCGGAGTGATTGCCCGTGGCGTTTGTCGCGCGTCGACGGCAGGGCCTGACACGCGCTCGCCCGGTACTGCTGCGGCAACGGTGACGTTGACGCGGGTGGTGCGGTAGCCGGTGTAGGCCGCAACCCATTCCTCGATGGCTTTGCGGGTCGACTTCGCTACGTCCGTGACAGGACTCGGCCAGGTCACCGCGATCGAGGCATCCACCGCTAGCACCTCGGAAGCAGGATCGCTCTGGATAAGCAGGCGCGGAAATGCGCGCCCAGCTAAGCCGGCGAGCTTGGCGTCGATGGCTTTGGTCCCGGGGACGGAAGCGATGGCGCTAGTGACAATGTGTTCGAGAGCCTTGTGCGTAAACCGCAAGGTGCCATCAGTGCGCTGTTGTGGCGTGGCAGATGGCATTATCCCTGCCCTTTATCCTTGCCGATAATTCCATACCACACGGCGGTGAGGTCGATACGGCCGTCGAAGTGCGCACCTACAACACCACCGATGGCGGCAAGCAGGATGGCCAACACCGTGGGCCACAGGCCAAGGTGGATGAAAAAGGCCAAAACCAGACCGGCAACAATGCCCAGCGTGGAGTAGTTCTTCATAATTTTCCTTCTTAATCTTCCAGTGCGCTGCTTAAAGCATCAGCCACGACGACATCAACGCGTTGCAGTCCCGGGCAGGCCTCGAGCGCCGCGGTGCGGGCGGCGTCCGCGATTGTGGCAACCGGAATGCGCTTCGCGACGTCGATTACAAGGTGTACCTCGATATGGCTATCGTCGCGCGGACTCGGGCGCTTTATGCCGCCGATGCGCTTGCCGGGGTAAAGCAACGCAACTTCGCCGAAAGAACCGGGATGCAGCTTGGCGACGCCCTGGATGCCTGCTACTGAGTCGACGATGCGATGTGCAGCAGCGGCATCTAGTTCAAAGCGCTCCGGAGTGGACTCCATCATTTAAATAACTGCCTTAGTCTTTGAAAGGCCTATTCCTGGCCCTGTGCCAAAGCGTTGTTGGAGGCCTGCTCGCTGGCAGTGTCTTCCTTTGGCAGTTTGACGTCGTGGACCACAACGTCAACGCGCTCAACGCCCAGGCCGGTCATGCGCTCGACAGCATTCATGATGTTGCGGCGGATAGCCTCAGCCAGCTCGTGGATAGCAACACCGTACTCGGCGATGATGGCAACTTCGATGGTGGCAACAGCGTTGTTGACCTGAACCGTTACGCCCTGGCGTACATCCTCGGATGCGCCGAAGGACTCACGGATGGATCCCATCATGCGTGCGCCGCCACCGCCCAGTGCGGCAACGCCGGAAACCTCGCGGGCGGCGATGCCAGCGATCTTGGAAACCACGGCGTCGTCGATAGTGGTGGTGCCGTACTCGGTTTCCAGGTTCTTGTTGACCTCCGGGGCAGCAGCGGCGGTGTTTGCCTGCTCGGTGGAAGTTGCTGCGTTCTGTGCGGTGTTCTGGGCAGCGTTCTGATCAGTATTCGCTGGGGTATTAGCGGTCATTGTGCTTATTCCTTATCTATAGGGACTTGATTGCGGGAAGTTTCGCCTTAACAAGAAAGCTACCTTTCCGAGCCTATATCTGAATGCGGACATTGTGGGGTGCTGAGGTGCAATCTTTTGGAAAACGTGACTTTGCACACGGTTTGGAAAAAAGTTTGGAAAACGCGCGATTACATGCTTAAATACAAGGGTTGCTTTAACACAACGGCGTTTGGAAATCGTGGGTGAAACACCCCCGATATTCAACAAAGTTGCTGGTAAAGCGAACATGACACCTTCGCAGGTGGGCACTTTTTAAGTGTGTGCCGAGAAGGTCATTCAATCGGGCTAGGTCCGCGTTTAGTAGAGACATCCCGAGCGAATGGACCGGAGAAGGGGCATGGCAAATAAACAGCGGCAGTATATGAATTGGATTTGTGCCTCCACGTGTAATGCGTGAGGAACCGTCCTCTTTCTATAGAACTTTGACTTACGGGTCTTGTACCCCGTCGAAAGCACTGCAACCAGGTTTATTGCCAGGTCGCAACTTTTGGTCGTCATGGCAGTCAGACAACTGGCGTTGCGCCCAGGCCCTAGAGTCCGGACAACGTTATAGAGAAATCGAGAAGCAATTCCCACCGCTTCACGCCCCGGATACGCCGGGAATGTGAATGTGGGGTAGCGAGGAAGAGGATAAGCGTGGCGGGACAAAAAATCCGCATTCGGCTGAAGGCCTATGATCACGAGGCTATCGACGCTTCTGCAAAGAAGATCGTCGAGACCGTTACCCGTACGGGTGCTCGTGTTGTTGGCCCAGTGCCGCTCCCAACCGAGAAGAACGTATACGCCGTTATTCGTTCTCCGCACAAGTACAAGGACTCTCGCGAGCACTTCGAGATGCGCACTCACAAGCGCCTCATCGACATTCTCGACCCGACCCCGAAGACCGTTGACGCTTTGATGCGCATCGACCTTCCGGCCAGCGTCGACGTAAACATTCAGTAGTGTAAAGCGATCGACGAATAGATATTTGGTGGAGAACTAACAATGAGTGAAAACGAGATCAAGGGCATTCTGGGCAAGAAGCTCGGCATGACCCAGATCTTCGACGAGGAAAACCGCGTAGTACCGGTTACCGTCGTTGAAGCTGGGCCGTGCGTTGTTACCCAGATTCGCACCGCAGAAACCGATGGCTACAACGCCATCCAGATCGCATTTGGCGAAATCGACCCACGCAAGGCAAACAAGCCTGCCGCAGGTCACTTCAAGAAGGCTGGCGTAACCCCACGTCGCCACGTTGCCGAAATCCGCATGGATGACACCTCTGCTTACGAGGTTGGCCAGGAAGTTACCGCTGACATCTTCGAGGGCATCACCTTCGTTGACGTCACCGGCACGACCAAGGGTCACGGCTACGCTGGCGCCATGAAGCGCCACGGCTTCGCAGGTCAGGGCGCTGCCCACGGTAACCAGGCTGCTCACCGCCGCGTCGGCGGCATCGGCGCCTGCGCTACCCCGGCTCGCGTCTTCAAGGGCACCCGCATGGCTGGCCGCATGGGCCACGACCGTGTGACCACCCAGAACCTGAAGATTCAGAAGATCGATGCCGAGTCCAACCTGCTGCTCATCAAGGGTGCTATCCCTGGTGCACGCGGTGGCCTCGTCACCGTTAAGACCGCAGTGAAGGGCGGTGCACACGCATGAGCAACCTCAAGCTAGACGTCCAGACCGCTGAGGGTAAGACCAACGGCTCTGTCGAGCTGCCAGCAGAGATCTTTGACACCGAGGCATCCATCGCTTTGATGCACCAGGTTGTCAACGCTCAGCTTGCTGCTGCGCGCCAGGGCACCCACAAGGCAAAGACCCGTGGCGAGGTTTCCGGTGGTGGCCGTAAGCCTTTCCGCCAGAAGGGCACCGGTCGTGCACGCCAGGGCTCGATCCGCGCACCGCACTACGCAGGTGGCGGCATCTCCCACGGCCCGGTTCCGCGCGACTACGCACAGCGCACCCCTAAGAAGATGATCAAGGCTGCTCTCTTCGGTGCACTGTCCGACCGCGCTCGTAACGAGCGTATCCACGTAATCGAAGAGCTCGTCCCGGGCCAGACCCCGTCCACCAAGGCGGCTAAGGCTTTCATCGAGCGTCTGACCGAGCGCAAGAACGTGCTGCTCGTTGTTGGTCGCGAGGACATCAACGCTCGCCGCAGCGCCAACAACCTGCCTAACGTCCAGATCCTGGACGCAGGCCAGCTGAACACCTACGACGTCCTTTACTCTGACGACGTTGTGTTCTCCGTTGAGGCTCTGCACACCTTCGTCGCTCGCGCTCAGGGTGCGAACGAGGAAGTTAAGGAGGAGAAGTAATGGCTAAGCTCGCTAACCCGCGTGACATTGTCATCGCACCGGTTGTTTCCGAGAAGTCCTACGGCCTGATGGAGCAGAACGTTTACACGTTCTACGTCTCCACGGACTCCAACAAGACCCAGATCAAAGATGCCATCGAGCAGATCTTCGGCGTAAAGGTTGACTCCGTGAACACCGTCAACCGTGCAGGTAAGCGTAAGCGCACCCGCACCGGTTTCGGTCAGCGTAAGTCCACCAAGCGCGCTTATGTGACGCTTCGCGAAGGCAGCGACTCCATCGACATCTTCGGCGGCGGCGCTTAAGCGCCACCGGAGAGCCGAAAGGAAAAGGAAGAATTATGGCTATTCGTAAGTACAAGCCGACAACTCCGGGTCGCCGCGCATCCTCCGTGTCCGAGTTCGAGGAGATCACTCGTTCCACTCCGGAGAAGTCCCTGCTGCGCCCGCTGACCAAGACTGGTGGTCGTAACAACTACGGCCGCATCACCACCCGCCACATCGGCGGTGGCCATAAACGTCGTTACCGTCTGATCGACTTCCGTCGTACGGACAAGGACGGTATCCCGGCAAAGGTTGCTCACATCGAGTACGACCCGAACCGCACCGCAAACATCGCTCTTCTGCACTACGCAGATGGCGAGAAGCGCTACATCATCGCCCCTAAGGGCCTGAAGCAGGGCACCATCGTTGAGGCCGGCGCTAACGCCGACATCAAGGTTGGTAACAACCTGCCGCTGCGCAACATCCCAACCGGTACCACCATCCACGCTGTGGAGCTCAAGCCGGGCGCAGGCGCTAAGCTTGCTCGCTCCGCTGGTGCTTCCATCCAGCTGCTGGGTAAGGAAGGCAAGTACGCAATCCTGCGTATGCCGTCCTCCGAGATCCGCCGCGTCGACATCCGTTGCCGCGCAACCGTGGGTGAGGTCGGCAACGCTGACCAGATGAACATCCGTTGGGGTAAGGCCGGCCGTATGCGCTGGAAGGGCGTTCGCCCGACCGTCCGTGGTGTCGTCATGAACCCGGTTGACCACCCACACGGTGGTGGTGAGGGTAAGACCTCCGGTGGTCGCCACCCTGTGTCCCCATGGGGTAAGAAGGAGGGTCGCACCCGCAACCCGAACCGTTACTCGAACAACATGATCGTGCGCCGTCGTCGCCCGAACAAGAAGCGCTAAGAGGAGGTAAACAATGCCACGCAGCCTTAAGAAAGGCCCGTTCGTCGATGAGCACCTCCTCAACAAGGTGGATGCTCAGAACGAGGCTGGCACCAAGCAGGTCATCAAGACCTGGTCTCGCCGCTCGACCATTCTGCCTGACTTCATCGGTCACACCTTCGCCGTCCATGACGGCCGTAAGCACGTGCCGGTGTTCGTAGAGGACTCCATGGTCGGCCACAAGCTCGGTGAGTTCGCACCAACCAAGACCTTCAAGGGTCACATCAAGGACGATAAGAAGGGACGTCGATAAGCGATGAGTGAAACCATCACCTCCGCATCCGCAACGGCCCGCTACGTCCGCGTTACTCCGATGAAGGCACGCCGTGTCATCGATCTGGTTCGCGGCAAGTCCGTAGCCGAGGCACTTGCAATCCTGAAGTACGCTCCGCAGGGCGCTGCTAAGCCAGTCGCTAAGGTTGTTGCTTCTGCAGCTGCTAACGCTGAGAACAACTTCGGTCTGGACCCACGCACCCTGGTCGTCTCCGAGGCATACGCCAACGAGGGCCCGACCATGCGTCGTTTCCAGCCACGCGCACAGGGCCGTGCATTCATGATTCGTAAGCGCACCAGCCACATCACCGTGGTGGTCGAGAGCCAGAAGGAAGGGGCCAAGTAATGGGCCAGAAAATCCATCCTCACGGCCTACGTTTGGGCATCACTTCCGACTGGAAGACCCACTGGTTCGCCGATAAGGACTACGCGAACTACGTAGCCGAAGACATCAAGATCCGTCAGTACCTCGAGAAGGGCCTCGACCGCGCCGGCATTGCCGACGTCGTTATCGAGCGCACCCGTGACCGCGTACGCGTCGACATTCACACCGCCCGCCCAGGCATCGTGATCGGCCGCCGCGGTGCTGAGGCAGACCGCATCCGCCGCGAGCTCGAGAAGCTCACCGGCAAGATGGTCGCCCTCAACATTCTCGAGGTCAAGCAGGTCGACGCAAACGCAACCCTCGTTGCTCAGTCCGTCGCCGAGCAGCTGGTTAACCGTGTTGCATTCCGTCGTGCAATGCGCAAGGCTATCCAGTCCGCTATGCGCCAGCCGCAGGTCAAGGGTATTAAGATCCTCTTGAACGGTCGTCTGGGCGGCGCCGAGATGTCCCGTACCGAGCGCTACCACGAGGGTCGCGTTCCGCTGCACACTCTTCGCGCCGAGATCGACTACGGCACCGCAGAGGCTCACACCACCTTCGGCCGCATTGGCATCAAGGTGTGGATCTACAAGGGTGACGTCGTCGGTGGCGTACGCGAATCCGAACTGAACGCTCCGGCGCAGGGCCGTGGCCGCGGTGACCGTAACGGTCGTCCGCGCCGTGGTGGCCAGCGTCGTCAGCGCGCACAGCAGAAGCAGGAGGGCTAATCCATGCTGATTCCTAAGCGCGTTAAGTACCGCCGCCAGCACCGTCCTACCCGTACCGGTGTTTCCAAGGGCGGTAACCGCATCAACTTTGGTGATTACGCAATCCAGGCTCTCGAGCCGGCTTACATCACCAACCGTCAGATTGAGGCCGCACGTATTGCCATCAACCGCCACGTCAAGCGTGGTGGCAAGGTGTGGATCAACATCTTCCCGGACCGTCCGTTGACCCAGAAGCCGCTCGGCGTTCGTATGGGTTCCGGTAAGGGCCCGGTTGAGAAGTGGGTCGCCAACGTTAAGCCGGGCCGCGTCCTCTTCGAGATGTCCTACCCGAACGAGGCCACCGCAATTGAGGCACTGCGCCGCGCAGGCCAGAAGCTTCCTTGCAAGGTCCGCATCATCAAGAAGGAGGACCAGTTCTAATGGCAACCGGTACCCCCGCCCACGAGTTCCGTGAGCTCGACAACGCTGAGCTGGAAAAGCGTCTGCAGGATGCGAAGGAAGAGCTGTTCAACCTTCGTTTCCAGAAGGCTACCGGCCAGCTGACCAACAACCGCCGCATCGGCACGGTTAAGCGCGACATTGCCCGCATCTACACCGTTCTTCGCGAGCGCGAGCTGGGCCTGTCCGTAGTTCCGGGAGCTGAGGCTTAATCATGAGTGAGGCAAACGTGAACGAAGTAAAGAAGGAGCGCGGTGCTCGCAAGACCCGCATCGGTATCGTAGTTTCCGACAAGATGGATAAGACCATCGTCGTCGAGCTCGAGGATCGCAAGCAGCACGCGCTTTACGGCAAGATCATGCGCTCTAACAAGAAGGTTAAGGCACATGACGAGAACGAGACCGCCGGCGTCGGCGACCGCGTTCTGATCGCCGAGACCCGCCCGCTGTCTAAGGACAAGCACTTCCGTCTCGTCGAGGTCGTTGAGAAGGCTAAGTAAAACCTAGCTTTTCAACACTTAAGCCGGCCGAGCTTTTCCTCCTTTAGGAAGAAGGCTCGGCCGGCTTTTCATATGCGCGTATTTTTTAAGCGTTCGTCGCGCTGCCCGGTATAGCAACGTATCTAGCGTGGTCTCCCAGTAGACAGTGTCGATGCCGACACCGCGGTCGTCGCAAAGCGTGTCTGCTCTATCGGCATAGCGGGATAGTGCCGTCATACTCTGCTTGTTGGTAGACCAAGTCTTGGCCAGGATGGGGCATTTCAACCGCATTGCGGCGGTGCAGATATGGCGCACATACGCGTTAGTGAGTCCGTGCTTGCGCCATTCGGGCGCGGTGACCGCGGTGCTCACGTATAGGTAGCTTTGGCCCTGCCATTGATAGGGATAGTAATAAGCGCAGAACCCTGCCAACTTGTTGTTGCGGGTGACCGTGATGATGGTGGCCTTTTCGATCAACGACTCGTAATAGTCTTTGATTCCCGTATTCGCTCCCTGGCTGTCCCAGTCGGTCTGTCCAACGGCCGCGCGCTGCGAGAGCGGGGGAGTGAAGTCCTTGTCGCAACGAGTTAGAAGTTCGAAGAGTTCTTTTGCTTCGCCGACGGGAATCTGTCCTGGTTTGTAGTGGCCCATTAGCGTAGTCTCCAATCTCTTTAAAAGTGGTAGTTTGTAACGCATGGTAGAGACTATCGCTAAAACGCATTGGTCGCATCTATTAACACTGTGTGCCGGAATTATGACGTTGTATATGAATACGACCATGGTTGCGGTTGCCCTGCCAGCATTGACGAACTCACTAGGTGCGAGCCCTGCGGAAGCCGCATGGGTTGTCTCCGCATACAATGTCGCCTTCCTTGCGGTATTGCTGCCGTGCGGGCTCTTCGGCGACAGGCTCGGACATAAACGTCTACTCCTCTTAGGAAGCATGGTCTTTCTTGTATCAGCGCTCGTGTGCGCGCTTGCTCCGTCGGCCATCTGGCTCATTGTCGGACGTGCGGGCATGGGACTTGCGGCCTCGGTGTTTACGCCGATGTCGCTGGCCCTTTTGCCCACGGTGATAGAGCCTTCCGACATGGCACTGGCCAATAGTTTGTGGACCGCCGCCGGTGGTGTTGGCGCTCCTTTAGGTCCGCTCCTGGGTGGCTGGATTATTCATGCTTTAGGCTGGCGTGGCATCTTCTGGCTTGACGTCGTTGTCATCGCCCTTGTCTTTTTCGGCTGTAGCCGACTGCCGAAGGCAAGGGCTGTTCCTTCCCATCCGGTGCTGCCTTGGGTACAGATCTTGCTCTCTGCCTTTGGTTTCCTTGTTCTCACGGTTGGCATGATTAACGTCGGCGGCAAGGTCTCATTTAGTGCGGTTTGGTTACCAATTCTGATTGGGTTGGCTGCTTTGGCACTGGCCCTGGTCTTCGGCGGAAGGAGCGATCAAGCGCTCGTGGACTTGGGGCTTTTGAACAATCCGCGCTTCCTCGTGAATACTGTGACCCTGTTCTTTATCAACTTGGTGCTTTTCGGGCTGCTTTATGTCACTCCGCACTACCTGCAGAATATCTTGGGCAACTCGCCTGCCCGGGGTGGCTTGATGCTTATGCCTTTGGCCGGCACTGCCATCGTTGGCGCCTTGGCAGCCGGGCTGTTGGTGCGGCGAAGCAAGATTGGGCGGTGGCTTCTGCCTAGCTCGATTTTCCTCGTCGCCGGGGGGCTGCTGGTTGGTGCGTTGACGAGTCCATCCAGCGGATATGGATATTTGGCCGCGGGGTTAAGCCTTGCCGGCTTTGGTGTGGGGGCGGGTCAATCCTTGGCTTTGCAGGAGGCGATGGCGCAGGTTCACCCGGAGCGCCGGGGAAGTGGTGCCTCGTTGGTTAATACAATTCGGCAGCTTGGCTCGCTCCTAGGCGTTGCTTTCATCGCCTCACTCGTAATTAACTTGGCAGGCGAGCCGGCTAGCGACGCCTCCTATATCCATGCGATGGATAGCGTCTTTGTCCTGTGTAGCGCTGCTTGTGTTTTAACGGGATTTGCGTTGTTATTCATGCACACGAGGCAGCAGAAATTATAGAGTTAAGGCATGGTGTCACGTCCTTTAGAATCTTCGTCTTCGGACAATCTTGGGCTTAATCGTCGCGACCGAAAGAAACTTATGACGCGGCGCGCGATCCGAAGTGCGGCGCTCGAGCTTTTTGCAGAGCGTGGATATGACGACGTCACCGTGGCTGAAATTACCGAAGCCGCTGATGTCTCAGCGATGACCTTCTACCGCCACTTTGGCACGAAAGAAGCCGTTATCACCAGTGTCATCATCAGCCCCGAAGCAACAAAGGTTCTGGTGGACATCGCGCAGATGACTGATTATAAGAACTTGGAGGCAGCGCTCCGCGAACTCTTCAGCGATGCCGATGCGTGGGGAGGACAGCTCGCAGATCGAGTCCTTCTGTTGCGTGAAAATCCTTCGTTGCTGGGCCATATCTGGCAGCACTCGGACCAGTGGGTGGACTGCGTCCTAGCTGAGACGGGCACCAGCATTATCGACCGCACCCGTGCCCGCAGTCTGATCGGCATCTTCATCGAATGCATCGCAGGTTGGTCCGAGCGCAGGGATTTTCCAAAGAAAGCCGGCCTCAAAGAGCTTTTAATTCAGACCATCCCAGCAACTCTCGCGCCGCATCCGAGTTAACGACCCCCGAGCGGTCTCTGCTCGCAAAGACAACCTTTGAAATAGTCTTTAAGAAAACCTGCTCACCGCGGAAGTCGTCGGGTCGTAGTGCACGCCGGCACGCATTCCCGTCCAACCAATGAACGGTTCTGCGCTTAGCGTGATGGGCTTGTGCACGTGCCCAAGCACCCACGTCGCACCGCTTTCTTGCAGATCCTCTAGCTTGCACGGCAGGCAAGGCTTACGGCTGAATTCACCGTGCACAGAGGTGTGAAGCAGTCCCAGGCCATTGAAGCTGGGGATTTCGATCTCTCGTGGGTCAGGGTCGGTGGCCACGCCGCAGGTCCACGCCTGCACACCGTCGATTTCGAAGAAGTGCGGTTCGGTCCCGTGCGCGATGATTCCTTCGGGCCATTTATAGTCATGGTGATCATGCGCGTTCCTTTTGTTGCCAGGAAGTGACGAGTACGAGGACGATAATTGAAGTTCCAACCCCCATAAGGGTCATTGCCATGGCCTCGGCGCGGTGGCCTTGATCGAATTGGTTCATGATCCAGGACGCGAGCAGGTTGATGTTGTTCCGGCGCACCAGCGAAGAATCACGAGTTCACGGAATCCTGCGAAGAAAGCCAGAATCCAGCCTGCTGCGATACCCGGTGTAAGCAAAGGCAGCGTGATCCGGAAGAAGGTCTGGTGCCCCTTGGCACCGGAGACCTTCGCCGCTTCGTAGACGGTGTGGGAGACCGCCGCGGCAGATTCGCCGATTTCCACAATCCTCACCGCCCCAGGGCGTTAAGCTAAAACGCTGTCTCCTATTTCCTTATGTGTTTTGAGGTCCAATCATGCGCCGCTATGTTTCCTTACTCTGTGTTGCAGCCCTAGCGCTTTCTGGCTGCAGTAATTCCGGAAAAAACGACTCCGCTAAAGAAACAGAGAAGATGTTCAATACGATGGCGCCACAAAGTTCAGCAGAGGCGGATTCCCAAGAATCCAAGGCGTCAGAAGAATCGAAGAAACCAGCGGTGGTCATTGAAGACGGCATCTTGAAGATGACGGGCAAGGTTGTAAAGAAGAAAGGTCGTGAGACCCTAGGCTCGCAGCCTGAATCCGGATTCCCTGAAAGCGAGCTCAACGGCGACTATTGGATCCTCGAATTTGATGCTCCGGGGGAGGTCACCGGGAACAGGGCAAATTACAAGGAAACCCGTTGGATCGATAGCGGCTTGCTTGCATCGCACTACAGCACGCACGAGGAAAGCCGCGAAAAGGCAGAGCCGTGGGTGGGCAAGCATGTGACAGTGTCGATCGCTGCTGACAAAGTTGGTTGGCAAAATGATGCCTCTTTGCCGAACGGCCCGCTTCGTCTGGGCACCAGCTTTGAAATCGAAGCTGCTGAATAACAAGAACTCCTTGTGGCTGCGCAGAGCTACTACAAGGAGTTCTTGATGTCTTTCGGGGAGCCAAAGGCAGTTTTGCCGATTAATGCTTGACCGGAGTAACGCGGCCAGCCCGCCAATCCAGGAAGGCCATGGCGGCGCAGAAGATGTTGAGCACGGCGCTGGTGCCCAGGGTGAAGGTACCTACCTTGTACATGGTGGTGCCGGCGGCGTCGAAGTTGTTGAAGATGATAAGCCAGCAGATCCAGCCGATGAGCGCGGTCAACGCAGCGAGGGCGGAAAGTGCGCGCAGGCCACGTGCGGGGCGTTCAGGTGGGGCGAAGGCTTTGTGCGCGGCGTCGACAAGAATGGCGAGCGCAACGAGGATACTCACGATGCCGGATAGCCACGTGGGCAGCAGGGCAGAAGTGCCCAGGACTACCGGGAAGATGAAAGACAACGCCACGAAGATGAACGCCACGGTGTGAAGTATGGCGCTACGGCCCTGGTAGGAAGAAAACATTTAGGCCTCTTTCTTCTGAACATCTGCTTGCATGGCAAGCACTTCTGCGCGGTGCGGTGGCTGTGCGCCCTTGCGAGAGACGGTAATCGCAGCGGCTGCCGCGGCGAATTCCAAAATCTTTTTCCAGTCGTATTCGCTCAAGTGAGTGAGCTCTTCGGCCGTGAGGTTGCGGCGGGCGATCTCTGTGAGCAGCGCGCCCATGATGGTATCGCCCGCGCCGATGGTGTCGGCGACGTCGACCTTGGCGGAAGGCACATCGAACCGGGTCGTGCCAGCGCGCAACGTGAGGCCCTCGCTGCTGCGGGTAACCACCACGACGGGAACCTGCTTGAGGGCCTGCTTGCCCAGGAATTCCACTTCTTCCTCAGAAAGCTTCAGCACGGTCACGTGAGAAAGCAGCTCGTTGAGGAAGGCCTTGTGCTCATCGTTGGCATAGAACGGGCGGATATTCGGATCGAGCGCCACGATGCTGCCCTTAGCTGCGAATTGCTTGAGCAGTTCGCCATAGCGCGAAGCACCTGGCTCCAACGCGAGGGAAACAGTGCCGAAGCAGGCAATCTCGGCGTCGGAAAGCGTGGGCTCAACCAACCTATCTGCCGTGCCCTCCGTGTAGAAGGTATAAGACGCCGAACCATCATCACCGATGCTGGTCACGGCCAAAGTGGTGGGCTCTGGACCGCGCTGGACCATAGACGTGTCCACGCCTTCTTGTTCCAGCCTTTCCACCAGCGCGTTACCGAAACCGTCGGTGGAAAGGCGCGACTGGAAGCTGACCTCGCCGCCCAGACGCGCCGCCGCGATGGCCACATTGAAAGGCCCGCCGCCCAAAGCCGGCGTGAGGTCTTGCAAGCTACCTGGGCTGACGGGGACGAGATCGACGAGTCCTTCGCCACACACATGGATTCTCATGGATTCCATAGTATCGGTGATATGAACTACCGTCCGAACTTCCACATCGCGCCCCCGTATGGCCGTCTCAACGATCCAAATGGCGTCTTTCTAGATGGCGACACCATGCACGTCTATTACCAACATGACCCTTGCTTCCCGCACGCGCCGAAGCGAACAGGGTGGGCGCATGCTTCGGCGAAGTACTCAGTGGCAGGCCCCTGGCGGCATCATCCGGACGTGCTTTCGCCTGACCTGCCCTATGACAAGGACGGCTGTTACTCCGGCGGTGCCGTGGTCGATGGCACCGACGTGTGGCTGTTTTATACGGGCAACCTCAAGGTGGATGGCAAGCGCATTCCTTCCCAGAACCGCGTGCGCGTTCTCGACCCTTCCGGCCCTGAGGGCGGCATTTATTATCGCGATGCCGCGAACCCGCTGATTCCCGATAGCGAGGAAGGCTTTACCGGGCACTTCCGCGATCCGCAGATTTCCCGGGATGAGCAAGGCTGGCGCATGGTCATCGGCGCGCAACGTGAGGACGAGAACGCTGCGGTGGTGCTCTACCGCTCGCAGGACCTTAAGAACTGGGACTTTGAGGGAGCACTGGATTTCGCGCTTGACGACGCCGCGCCGGGGCTTAGCCCCGAACTCCTACCGGGCGGATATATGTGGGAGTGCCCAAACCTTGTGACCTTGACTGATAAGGCGACCGGTGAGTCTAAGGACGTCCTGGTCTTTTGCCCGCAGGGGCTTGAACCCATCAAGGTAGATGGGCAAACGCACTACGCTTCTTCCGACCAGTGCGGCTACCTGGTGGGCAAGCTGGACGGCAACACCTTCCACGTCGAGCGTGGTTTCAGCGAGCTGGACTATGGACACGAGTTTTACGCCCCGCAGCTGGTTGGCATGAGCGATGGCCAGGCGCTGCTGCTCGGCTGGATGGGCCTTCCTGCTCAAGATGACAAGCCCACTGTGGAGGAGGGCTGGGTGCACACCCTGACCTTGCCGCGCCGGGTATGGCTGGAAGACGGCGTGCTTTATCAATGGCCGGTGTGGGAGACGATTCCCGATGCTGCTGGTAGGGAGGGCTTCGGCAGCACGGTGAGCCTGAACTCTTCGCGTGGCGGCAGCTATAGCCTCGTGGATGATGAAGGTAGGGAACACCTGCGCTTTACCGCAGGCGAAGGACTGCTGCGCGTGAGTGTGGGCGATGACGAGCGCGTGATTGCTTGCCCAGAAGGCGAGGTCATGGCCATTGCCGATGGCTGCGCCGTGGAAATTTTCGCTGGCGGTGGACGAATTGCGGCGTCGGCAAGCGTATTTGGCGAAGGCGGAGCGCGATGGAGCGGCTGGGTTAAGAACTAGGTGACCGTTCAAACGGCAAAACTTGGTGAATTTTCCCTCAAATATGTCCGATCTCTTGGCTTTTTGTCTGAAAGCTGTATCTAATGGTTCTAGGTTGATTAGCTCGTGAAAAAGAAAGGGAGCTTTGCCTATGGACCATAAGGAAGTTGCCGCACGGACCCTGCGTGCACTTGGCGGCGAAGAAAACATCATCGGCTTGGCGCACTGCGCAACGCGCCTGCGCATGGTGCTGAAGGATACGAAGAAGGTCGATACCAAGGCCTTAGAGGCTGACCCTGACCTCAAGGGAATCTTTGAAGCCGGTGGAATGTTCCAGGTCATCGTTGGTCCAGGTGACGTCAACGTTGTTTATAGGGAATTGAACGGCATGATCCACAAGGACGTTGCCGTTTCCACCGAAGAGCTCAAAGACATTGCCGCTAATTCCGGCAACTGGTTCTCCCGCGCCGTCAAGGTGCTCGCGGATATCTTCGTGCCGCTCATCCCGATTCTGGTCGGCGGCGGTTTGCTCATGGCACTGAACAACGTCTTGTCGGCTGAAGGGCTGTTCGGTGAGAAAGCGGCCATTGAAATGGTGCCGGCACTCAAAGATGTCGCTGGACTTATCAACCTGCTGGCTTCTGCCCCCTTTGCCTTCCTGCCCATTTTGGTGGGCTTTACTGCCACCAAGCGCTTTGGCGGCAATGAGTTTTTGGGCGCGGGTATGGCCATGGCAATGGTTATGCCGGACCTAGTCAACGGCTACAACGTGGCTGAGACCATCGAGGCCGGCGACATGGAGTATTGGAACATCTTTGGCCTCGATGTCGCACAGGCCGGTTACCAGGGTTCCATCCTGCCGATTCTGGTTATTGCGTGGATCCTGGCCACGATTGAGAAGTTCCTCCACCGCCACCTAAAGGGCACGGTGGACTTCATGCTCACGCCGTTGATTACCCTGCTGGTCACCGGCTTTATCACTTTCGCTGCCATTGGCCCGTTCCTGCGCACTGCCGGTGAGTGGTTGGGCGTTGGCTTGGCCAATTTGTATGACTTTGCAGGCCCTGTCGGCGGCTTCCTTTTTGGCTTGGTTTACTCGCCAATCGTCATCACCGGCCTGCACCAATCCTTCCCACCAATCGAATACATGCTGTGGGATCAAGGCGGATCTTTCATCTTCGCCACGGCAGCGATGGCGAATATTGCCCAAGGTGGCGCAGCCCTCGCGGTCTACTTCCTGGCGCGTAGCGAAAAGCTCAAGGGCTTGGCTGGTGCTTCCGGTACCTCGGCACTATTCGGTATCACTGAGCCTGCCATCTTCGGTGTGAATCTGCGCTTGCGCTGGCCTTTCTACATCGGCATGGCTGCCTCTGCAGTGGCCTCGACTCTCATTGCCATCTTCGACGTGAAGGCAACGGCACTCGGCGCGGCCGGCATCATCGGTTTCGTTTCGATGCGCCCGGAGGATTACAGTCAGTTCTTTATCTGTGCTGCAATCGCACTCGCGGGTTCCTTCATCGGCGCCTACCTGTATGGCCGCTACCTAGCCCGCAAGAACGGCTCCATTGATCCGGATGAGGTGAATCCTCCGGCGGCCGAGGCTCAAGCCGCCGCTGCCACCCCAGCTGCGGTAGCAGCCGAGGATGCCTGCACTATCTTCTCCCCATTGGAGGGCACCGCCGTGCCACTGTCTCAGGTCAGCGATCCTATGTTTGCCGGCGGCAAGCTAGGCCAGGGCGTGGCTATCGAGCCGACCGTGGGCAAACTGGTTGCGCCTGCCGACGGCAAAATCACCGTTACCTTCCCTTCCCACCATGCCTACGCCATTCGCACCAAGGACCCAGTGGTGGGCAATATCGATATCCTCATGCATATTGGCTTCGATACGGTAAACCTTAAAGGCAAGCACTTCACCTCCCACGTCACCAAGGGCGATGAGGTCGGGCGGGGCGATGTCCTCGCCGAATTTGATATCGACGCCATCAAGGCCGCCGGCCTTCCCGTAACTACCCCGGTGGTCGTCTCGAATTCGAAGAAGACCGGCCCTGTTCTTCCTACCGCGGCTTTCCGCCCGGGTGAACTCACTGGCTTCGGTACCGATATCTTTACTGTGGATCCCAAGCCCGTTCCAGCATCCGCACCAACCACTGGCCATGCAGCTACTCCTGCATCCACTGACGAGCCTGCAGGCACAACCCGTTAGCTTGAAAGAACAAAGGCCGAACTGAGGAAAACTCCTTCCCAGTTCGGCCTTTAACGGTTTAGCAATAGCGGCGCTCTCTGGGGCGAAGGCTCACCTTGAGTCCAAGCAAACTGTGACGCACCAGGGTGCCTATAGCAAAAAGCTGCGCCAGCCGGACCGAAG
Organism: Corynebacterium sp. HMSC08C04; assembly: GCF_001807495.1. Classification (NCBI taxonomy): domain Bacteria; kingdom Bacillati; phylum Actinomycetota; class Actinomycetes; order Mycobacteriales; family Corynebacteriaceae; genus Corynebacterium; species Corynebacterium sp. HMSC08C04. The sequence continues at coordinate 71,444 of NZ_KV789231.1, forward strand.
CCCGACCGGCGCAGCCAGTCTCAATTCAGTTTCCTACTTGGTAGGAAGGCTCTTGCTTAAGCGAAGAACTTGCGGCGTGCAGCGAAAGCGCCTGCGGCAACCATCGCAGCTACAGCCAGTGCGGCCAAAGCCTGTGCAACGGAGTTGGAGCCGGTCTCAGCGGACATACCACGTGCGGCTGCCGGGGCAGCGTTGCCCTCAGCGAGCTTACCGCCCTGGGCGATAACCGCATCCTTGTTAGCGTTCAGCATCTGCTCGGAAGCAGCCTTTTCCTCGGCGGTCGGTTCCTGGTTCTTGCGTGCCTCGTCCTTGACGTAGGTCTTGCCGTCCTGGGACAGGTACCAGGTGATGCCACCAATCACCAGGGCTGCCGGAAGAGCCAACCATGCGAGCTTCTTCTTGTCGAATTCAGGCTTCGCAGCTTCAGAAGGGAATGCCTTTGCGTAAGCGTCACGCATCTCGGCGGTAACTTCCACGTTGACCAGGGCCGGATCGTTGACGTAAACGCTCGGATCCTTCATGCTCTGGTACCAAGTGTTGCCCTCAGCGTCCATCTTGGTGGCAGGAGCAGGAATTGCGGAGGTGTCCTGCTGCTCCTTCACGAACTTTTCTGCCTGCTCAGGAGTCAAGCGAACAGGATCGCCTGCGACCGGCTTGGACAGCCAAGAACCGTCTTCCTGCTTGAAGTACTCGACACCATCGACGGTAATCGGATCAGCAGCGACGTCGTGGCGTTCGACTTCACCGGCGCTTTCTTCGTTGGTGTTCGGCTCTTCAGTGCTTTCCTCGCCCTCTTCATTGGACGGATTGTAGTTCTCAGCACCTGGTACATAGTTGTCAGTACGAGTTGTGAGAGTAGATCCATCACCGTGCTCAGTGAACTGATTCGATTCGTTGTTGTCCTGAGCCTGAGCAACAGCTGCGCCACCAAAGGCGAGCGCGCCGGTCAGTACAGCAGCGGTCAGGGTCTGTGGCAAACGCTTCATGTGTTTCTCCTTCGGGAAATATGGGAAAGCGCAAAAATGTCTTTCGCGACGCAAACAACAATAGTCATATAATTCACAGTTGTCACGCGGAAATCAGAAGTTAACTGTAATTTTCATGCGTTACAGCTGTGGAAGAATTGGATTATTAGAATGTTCGTGCGACCTGATTTGCACTGAGGAACGCTAAGGTGAGGTTTATATGTGCAGAGTGTGCCGATAGTTTTGGAGACTGTTTGTGTGTCGGTGCAATCGAAATAAAGGGCTAAGGGGTACGCGGGTGTACTGGCGAAAATAAATGTGGAGGTAGGGGGCGTCGACAGCCGTCGAGCAGCGTTTTGGTAAGGGCGCTGGCGTGTGGTTGAATGTATAGGTTGCAAAAGCTGGTCGGCCCGTAGCGGTGCGTTTCCGAACCGCCGGTCCGAGACCCTTCGGTGTAATCCGTTGTCAAGGCTTGAGCATCGCAAGTTTGTAGACCGCGTGCGGTAAGGACGGAAATCTTACCGCACATCAATCCAGGTCAGGAGACCCATAGTGATTCAGCAAGAATCCCGTCTGCGCGTCGCCGACAACTCTGGTGCACGTGAGATTCTGTGCATCCGCGTTCTCGGTGGCTCCGTTCGACGCTTCGCTGGCATCGGTGACGTAATCGTCGCCACTGTCAAGGATGCTGTCCCAGGCGGCAACGTTAAGGAAGGCGACGTCGTTAAGGCTGTCGTCGTCCGTGCAAAGAAGGAGACCCGTCGTCCGGACGGTTCTTACATTCGCTTCGATGAGAATGCTGCAGTCATTCTCAAGGGCGACAACGAGCCACGTGGTACCCGTATCTTCGGCCCAGTTGCTCGCGAGCTTCGTGACAAGAAGTTCATGAAGATCGTTTCTCTCGCACCGGAGGTGATCTAGTCTTATGAAGATTCATAAGGGCGATATGGTGATTGTTATTTCGGGTCCTGACAAGGGCGCGAAGGGCAAGGTCATCGAAGCATACCCGAAGCGCGACAAGGTCCTCGTTGAGGGCGTCAACCGCGTGAAGAAGCACGTTGCTAACTCCGCTACCGAGCGTGGCGCCGAGTCCGGCGGAATCGTTACCCAGGAAGCTCCGATCCACGTTTCTAACGTTGCAATCGTTGACTCCGAGGGCAATCCGACCCGCGTGGGCTACCGTTTCGATGAAAACGGCAAGAAGGTCCGCATCGCACGTAGCAACGGGAAGGACATCTAATCATGAGCGAGAACTACACTCCGCGTCTGAAGACCCGCTACCGCGAGGAAATCAAGAAGACCCTGAACGACGAGTTCAACTACGACAACGTCATGCAGATCCCAGGTGTCACCAAGGTTGTTGTCAACATGGGTGTTGGCGACGCTGCACGTGACTCCAAGCTGATCAACGGCGCTCTCGAGGACCTCACCGCGATCACCGGCCAGAAGCCGCAGCTGCGTCGCGCAAAGAAGTCCATCGCGAACTTCAAGCTGCGTGAGGGTATGCCAATCGGCGCCCGCGTCACCCTGCGTGGCGACCGCATGTGGGAGTTCCTGGACCGCCTGCTGACCATCGCGCTGCCGCGTATTCGCGACTTCCGCGGTCTGTCCGATCAGCAGTTCGACGGCCACGGCAACTACACCTTCGGTCTCACCGAGCAGACCATGTTCTACGAGATCGACATCGACAAGGTTGACCGCCCACGTGGTATGGACATCACCGTTGTCACCACCGCTACCAACGACGAAGAAGGCCGCCGCCTCCTCAAGGAGCTCGGCTTCCCGTTCAAGTAAAGCGGCTTAAGCTTTTCACCCTCACCTTTTGGTGAGGGCGTTTGGCGTTTTGTATGCCTACTCTGCCGGTGGGGTAACGGTCGTGACGCCTTCGTATTGCCAGCCCACCACTGCATTGCGCACGGAGGCTTCAAGGAGGTTGAGCGGCTGAATGCAGCTGATGGTGAGAAGGCGGCCTGGCATGGGGCCTTCGCCCCAGATTGTGGTGTCTTCGGCGAGGCCTTCTTTTACTGGGTCGTGCATGTCGGTGGCGCTGTAGACCAGCCAGTTGTCGCCGGAGTTTGCAGTGCGCAGGTAGAGCTTGTCGCCGAGGGCGACCTTGTGCTTGTTTGCGCCGCCGTCGTAGAGGTTGTTGAAGACACCGGGAACGCCGGCGCCGGTGTGTCCGGCGATGACGGTGATGTCTGGCGCATTAGTGCCTGGCAGCGAATACGGACGGTCCGCAGCGGTATAAGTGCAGGCCTCCGTCATCGTATCCGGGTTAATCGCGCCGTCTTTGACGCGGCAGGAGCCATCTTCAAATTCGGCATGGACCTCGATTGCAGGGATGAACATCTCAACTGCGGCGGAGGGCTCAATGACTGGAGCAGCTGCCACAGGGACTTGGTTGCTTTCTAGTCCTTCAGGAGGATCGACCACGTGATGCATCGTGGCGGCAAGAGCCACACTTGCAAGGACCGCACTTGCAAGGACACCAACCGTAATACGGAACTTGCCCGAGCTGGACCACAATTCCAGCGCGCGAGTATGGAGCGCCGGCGTGGTCGTTTCTGGCGCGCGGTGGCGGCCACCCGTGCTTTGCGACTTTGGCTGGGGGCTGCGCTTTTGGCGGTTAGGTAGTGGCTTCGGCGCTGCCGCTGCTGATGTTGGTGGCCTCGGCGTCGTTGGCGTTGGGGGAGTGCGCCGCACGTAGGTGCGCTCGCCGTCGGGGTTGCCGTTGCCGGCGCGGCGGGTATCGATGGGTCTGCTATTGATGGGGCGGCGCTGTGTACTGGCGCTGGTGCTGCTGGTCCTGGCTGCCCGGGGGCGCGTGTGATCTGCGCTGTGATCTGGCAGATCGTGAGGATAACGCGGGGGCATGGGCGGCGGCTCCAGGGGGTGAGGGAGGTGGGTTCTAAAAGTAAGTGAATTTTCTAACTAACTTTAATCCTTGGCAGGCGTTAGCAACAATAACCGCGGAAAATACCCACGTGTGGTGGGCATAAAGTTGTTGGCGCAGCCTGGAACTTCGCTGTAGTGTTATCGCAGTTATAACTCTAGGTAAAGGAAGCTTCGTGTCTCTCAACGAATCTGCTGCAGCAGCAATTAAGAAGAAAGTGACTCTGCTCGACGAGTCCTTCGCCCGCTTCGCGGTACGTGCAATCCTGGCCGGCGTCTATCTCGCCATCGGTACCGGTTTCGCGGCCGTCGTAGGTCAGGCCGTCGACAAGCACGCAAAGGGCCTGGGTGCACCAGTCTTCGCCATGCTTTTCGGCCTTGGACTTTTCGCCATCGTCATCCTCGGCGCGGAGCTTGCTACCGGCAGCATGATGTACGTCGTCTACGGTGCCATCAATAAACAGGTGGGCTGGGGCAAGGGCTTTTGGCTGCTCATCGTCACCACATTCTTCAACTTTGTTGGTGCCGTACTCTTCGCCGCTGCCATGGGTGTTTCCGCGAAGCTGGGGCACATTGACCCATCGCACCTCATCGCAACGCTGTCCATGGGCAAACTAGAAAAGGGCCCAGGCGGCCTGCTGGTTGAGGGCATCCTCGCAAACTTCGTGGTCAACATGGCCATCGTCGGTGCTGTCTTTGCCAAGGACATCGTCTCGAAGTTCTTCGTCATCGTGCCGATCATCGCCTGCTTCGTGGGCCTTAGCCTCGAGCACGTCATCGCAAACTTCTGCTTGATGACGCTGACCTTCTTCTGCTCTAACCCACTGCCGGATGGCTTTACCCTGGGCGCTGTTCTCACCAACTGGTCGCTGGTTTGGGTGGGCAACGTCATCGGCGGCGGCTTCCTCATTGGTGGCGTTTACGCTTGGCTCAACAAGGGCCCTGAGGCTTACCGCGACTAATCATTATCTTCTGCGCGCAGGATGCGCATTGCAACGACGAGTTCCGAGGAATACTCCCGGAGCTCGTCGATTAGGTTTTCACCCACAGCGCGCAGCTCGACGTCGTCGACAGGTTCCAGTGCATCGAGGATGAACAGCGCCGCAGTGGTGTCGTCGTGCAGCGCCGTGCGGGTGCACTGGCGCCAATTCCAGCGGCGGCATGTGACCCCGTTCGCATCGAGCCAGACCACCTCGCCCGGTTCAGGATGCTCGGTTACAGGCTCGCCTTTGTCCATAGTGGCGAAGTTCTCAGCACCAGTAGCTCGCACCAGCTGTGGAGCGGATACATAGGCGTTCAGGTCTTCGCCGCCGAAGGGGATCTCGTAAGTCACGGACAGCGAGTTATAGATGTCCGTGAGGCGGTTGATGCGAGGCAGCCCCTTTTCCGCGCGGCGTATGAGCGCCTCCGTGCTGTTGCGGGTTCGCGATGGCTTCGCGCCGAATCCTTGATAAGCCTTGCGCCATGCTGCGATGTGCGGGAAGTCCGTGACGGCGCACTTGCCCAAGCGTGCGCGGGCAACGTCTTCGGCGTTGCGCAAGAGCTGCTCCGAGTGGGCGTCGGAAGGCGCAGGCGTGATGCCATCGACGGCGATGAGCAGCGCGCGGTAGTCGGGACGTAAGGCCGCGACCTCGGGGCTGATGCTGGCGTCAGCAAGGAACTCGATGAGTTCCCCAGTACTGCGGATCTTTTTTGAAGAGTGGTTGCTCATCGCTTGAGTTCTCCTGGCTTGAGTTCACCTGCGTAGATGTTGAAACGATCGCCGCGGGCAAACCCTACCAAAGCCATGCCAGTCTCCCGGGCAGTCTCCACAGCGAGCGAGGAAGCCGCGCTAACAGCAACGAGCATACCGAACCCGGCCATTGCTGCCTTTTGTACAAGCTCGAAGCTGGCGCGGGAGCTCATAACCAAAATAAGGTCGTCTGCGGGCAGGCGATCTTCAAGGAGCAGGTGCCCGATGACCTTGTCTGCTGCGTTGTGCCTGCCGACGTCCTCTCGCACAACGATGGGCTTGCCGTCTAAGGTGAATGCGCCGGCGGCGTGGATACCACCGGTCTTGCGGAAGAGCTTTTGCTCGGCGCGCAGCTTTTCGGGCAGCTGCGCAACCACGGCTGGGTCAATCTGGATGTTGGGGAGCGCGTAGCGCGATTTCTTGTTTAAATCCTCGATGGAGCTGGTGCCGCATACGCCGCACGCGGAGTTGGTGAGCGTAAGCCGCAGATCTTTTAGCCCAATGACATTCTTCTGGGCCAGATCGATATCCAGCAGGTTATAGGTGTTCATACCGTCCACGGTGGAACCAGCGCAGTAGCGGGCTTCGGAGACGTCGGCAAGCGTGGCGATATGGCCCTCAGAATGCAAAAAGCCATGAGCTAGCTCAATATCATGGCCCGGAGTGCGCATGGTGGTGGTCAGGGTCTGCCCGCCGACACGAATCTCCAGCGGCTCCTCGCCAGTGACGATGTCGGCGCGGGTATCCACCTGGGTTACCTCCGTGCCATCCAAGTGAACCTTGGTAACAGCAAAGGACTTTGTTGCCCGGCCCGCCACTAGTTCAGCTCCGTCCGCAGTTTGGCGATGTTCGCGCGCGCCTCGTCCGAGTCCCGCGAGGCCAACCCAACCAAATATGCCGTCAGGGGAGCGGCCGGGCGCGAGGTGCTGTGTGCGACGTCGCGGGTAAGGTCGAGCAGCTCACGGGTCAAGGCAGTGGCATCTTGCTTGTCGACGCCGATTAGTTCTGCCGCTTCCTCCAACCACTGGTGGGCGGAGTGGATAGGGTCATTTTCTGCAGTCATGACGGCCACTCTAGTCCTCGAGAGTGACATGCAGCTTCGACGCTAAAAAAGATTTGGAAAACTGCAGGTTAGCGGGTAGTGTTGCAGTTCGGACTCACGTCGAGGCTGTAGTGTGCCCAGATGGCAAATGAAATCTAGCCCTACAAGCTGCAGAAACGTAGAGCCTGAATCAAGAACTGAACATCATCAACTTTGTTGTAGGCCCCCCGCCGTTTTCGGCGGCCCGTTGTATGTATCAAAGGGTGGCGAGCGCCTTACGGTATTGACCGTGAGGAGCGTGAGTAGCCCGAAATCACACGGAAAACGCTTTGGTGGGTACGGGAACCGCAACGAGAAAGGTAACGGTCACTCACATGACCATGACTGATCCTATCGCCGACATGCTGTCGCGCGTGCGCAACGCAAGCCATGCGCACCACGACACCGTGTCGATGCCGACCTCCAAGATCAAGGCAAACATCGCCGACATCTTGAAGCAGGAAGGCTACATCGCTGACTACTCCGTTGAGGGCCGCGAGCTCGAGCTCACCCTCAAGTACAACAACCGTGAGCGCTCCATCTCTGGTCTGCGTCGCGTGTCTAAGCCGGGTCTGCGTGTGTACGCAAAGTCCACCAATCTGCCGAAGGTCCTTGGCGGCCTGGGCGTGGCTATCATCTCCACGTCTCAGGGTCTGCTGACCGACCGTCAGGCTCAGGAGAAGGGCGTAGGCGGAGAAGTTCTCGCCTACGTCTGGTAAGGGAGGATTGACACATGTCTCGTATCGGTCTAGCACCAATCGCCGTACCATCCGGCGTTGAAATCAAGGTAAACGGCCAGGAGGTCGAGGTTAAGGGTTCCAAGGGTACCCAGACCGTCGTTCTGCCAGAGCCAATCACCATCGCAGTCGAGGATTCCGTAATCACGGTTTCCCGTCCAGATGATGACCGCAAGAACCGCGCTCTGCACGGCCTGTCTCGCTCTCTCGTCAACAACGCAGTTATTGGCGTGACCGAGGGCTACACCATCAAGATGGAAATCTTCGGTGTCGGCTACCGTGTTCAGCAGAAGGGTAGCGACCTCGAGTTTTCTCTGGGTTACTCCCACCCGATCCTCATCAAGGCTCCGGAGGGCATCACCTTCGCTGTGGATGGCGCAACCAAGCTCTCCGTATCTGGTATTGACAAGCAAAAGGTCGGACAGGTCGCCGCTAACATTCGCCGCCTGCGTAAGGACGATCCTTACAAGGGCAAGGGCATTCGTTACGAAGGCGAGCAGGTCCGCCGCAAGGTCGGAAAGACGGGTAAGTAAGCAATGGCTAACACTGAAAACGCAAAGCGCACCCCAATCGGCAAGGACATCTCCTCCCGCCGTCGCGAAGCACGCGCACGCCGTCACTTCCGCATCCGTAAGACCCTGCGCGGCACCCCTGAGGCACCGCGTCTGGTCGTTCACCGCTCTTCCCGCCACATGCACGTCCAGGTCATCGACGACCTGGCTGGCCACACCTTGGTCGCAGCTTCCTCCATGGAAGCTGACGTTCGTGCGCTCGAGGGCGACAAGAAGGCAAAGGCCGCAAAGGTTGGCGCCTTGATCGCTGAGCGCGCCAAGGCTGCTGGCATCGAGGCAGTTGTCTTCGACCGTGCTGGCTACAAGTACCACGGTCGCGTTGCCGCTCTCGCAGAGGCAGCTCGTGAAGGTGGTCTGAAGTTCTAATGATCATGGCAAACGGAAACATCAACGGAAGGAACGCCTAATGTCGGACCGTGAAAAGCGTGACGGCGGACGCTCCGCCGAGAACGGTCGTAATAACGACCGCAACAATGGCGGTCGTCGCAACGATCGTCGTAATCAGCAGGACAACGAGCGCGATAAGTACATCGAGCGCGTAGTCACCATCAATCGCGTCTCCAAGACCGTTAAGGGTGGCCGCAACATGTCCTTTACCGCTCTCGTCGTCGTAGGCGATGGCCAGGGCATGGTTGGCGTTGGCTACGGCAAGGCTAAGGAAGTCCCTGCCGCAATTCAGAAGGGTGCAGAAGAGGCTCGCAAGAACTTCTTCCGCGTCCCGATGATCGCCGGCACCATCACCCACCCGGTCGAGGGTCGCGACGCAGCTGGCATCGTCATGATGAAGCCTGCCGCACCTGGTACCGGTGTTATTGCCGGTGGTGCTGCACGTCCGGTGCTCGAGTGCGCTGGTGTGCAGGACATTCTGTCGAAGTCCCTCGGCTCCGACAACGCCCTCAACGTCGTCCGCGCTACCGTGGACGGCCTCAAGCAGCTGGTTCGCCCTGAAGAGGTTGCCGCACGTCGTGGCAAGTCCCTCGAAGAGGTTGCTCCGGCCCAGATGCTGCGTAAGCGCGCAGGTCAGGAGGCATAAGCAATGGCTCTGAAGATTACTCAGGTAAAGGGCCTGGTGGGTACCAAGCCGAATCACCGCAAGAACATTGAGGCTCTCGGCCTCAAGAAGATCGGCCAGTCTGTTGTAAAGCAGGACACCCCGATCATCCGCGGCATGGTTCAGAAGGTACGCCACTTGGTCACCGTCGAAGAAGTGGCAGGGGAGTAAACCATGGCTGATATCATCAAGCTGCACGACCTGCGCCCATCCGCAGGAGCAAACAAGCCTAAGACCCGCGTCGGCCGCGGTGAGGCTTCCAAGGGTAAGACCGCTGGTCGCGGTACCAAGGGCACCAAGGCTCGTAAGCAGGTTTCCGCTGCTTTCGAGGGTGGCCAGATGCCGATCCACATGCGTCTGCCGAAGCTGAAGGGCTTCAAGAACCCGAACCACGTTGAGTACCAAGTAGTCAACGTTGCAGACCTCGCAGAGGCATTCGCTAACGGTGGCGACGTCACCGTTGCAGATCTCGTCTCCGCAGGCCTGGTTCGTAAGAACCAGCCGGTCAAGGTTCTGGGCAACGGCGACATCAACGTCAAGCTGAATGTCACCGCTGACAAGTTCTCTAAGTCCGCTGTTGAGAAGATTGAGGCTGCTGGCGGCACCGCCACCGCAACCAAGTAATCAACTGCGTTACTTAAAGCATTAAAGCGCCCGCTTTCCCGAGTGATCGGGAGGCGGGCGCTTTCCTTATTAGTTGGCTGGCAATCCTTACCTTAAATGTGGCTAAATAGCGCGTGGCTGGTAGGCTTGCATGGTCATAAGTGTTCAACCTTCCCCATGTTAGGGGACAGATGAGTTCCACCTCCGAGCGTTGTCACCTATTTTCCCTTAAATGTTGATAGCGCCGGAAGGCCAGGAGGATTTTGTAGTGTCCGCCATTTTGCAGGCTTTTAAGGACGCCGACCTGCGTAAGAAGATCATCTTCACTATCTTGATGATTATTGCTTACCGCATTGGCGCCCAGATTCCATCCCCGGGCGTTGATTACGCTTCGATCTCCGGTCGTTTGCGTTCTCTGACGGAGGAGTCCGGCAATCTGTATTCCGTGATTAACCTGTTTTCAGGTGGCGCGCTTTTGCAGTTGTCTATCTTCGCCATCGGCATCATGCCGTATATTACGGCTTCGATCATCGTCCAGCTGCTGACCGTTGTCATCCCGCACTTTGAGCAGCTGAAGAAGGAAGGCCAGTCCGGTCAGGCCAAGATGACGCAGTACACGCGTTACCTCACGCTCGCGCTGGCGTTGCTGCAGTCTTCCGGCATCGTGGCCCTGGCGGACCGCGAGCAGCTGCTGGGCCAGGGCGTTCCGGTTCTGGCTGAAGACCGTAACTTCTTTACCCTTATCGTTCTGGTCATCACCATGACCGCGGGCGCCATCCTCGTTATGTGGATGGGCGAGCTCATTACTGAAAAGGGCATCGGCAACGGCATGTCCCTGATGATCTTCGCCGGCATTGCAACGCGCTTGCCAACCGACGGCGTGGGCATCATGCAGAACAACGGCGGTCTGGTCTTCGCCATGGTCGCCGCGGGTCTTATCGTGTTGGTCGTTGGCATTACCTTTATCGAGCAGGGCCAGCGCCGCATCCCAGTACAGTACGCAAAGCGCATGGTTGGTCGCCGCCAGTACGGTGGCTCCTCCACCTACCTGCCGCTGAAGGTCAACCAGGCCGGCGTTATCCCGGTTATCTTTGCGTCCTCGCTAATCTATATGCCGGTGCTTATCACCCAGATCGTTAACTCTGGTTCCGGTAACGTGCCGGATAACTGGTGGCAGCGTAACGTGATTGCGCACCTGCAGTCCCCGAGCTCCTGGCAGTACATCGTCTTGTACTTCGTGCTGACCATCTTCTTCTCTTACTTCTATGTCTCGGTGCAGTATGACCCTGCCGAGCAGGCAGACAACATGAAGAAGTATGGTGGTTTCATCCCGGGTATTCGTCCGGGCCGCCCAACCGCACAGTACCTCGGCTTCGTAATGAACCGTCTGCTGTTCGTAGGCTCCCTATACCTTGCGTTGATCGCTATTCTGCCGAATATCCTGCTGGATCTCGGCGTTGGCCATTCTTCCGCAAACGGCACCTCCGCTTTCGGCGGTACCGCTATTCTGATTATGGTCTCGGTTGCTCTGACTACCGTCAAGCAGATTGAGTCCCAGCTCCTACAATCCAACTACGAAGGACTTCTCAAGTAATGCGTTACGTACTCCTCGGCCCTCCCGGTGCCGGCAAAGGCACCCAAGCAGCAATCCTGAGCGAGAAGCTGTCTGTTCCGCACATCTCCACCGGTGACCTGTTCCGCGCCAACATTGGTGAGGGCACCCCGCTGGGCGTTGAGGCAAAGTCCTACATTGATGCCGGCAAGCTCGTTCCGACCGACGTCACCGCGCGCATGGTTGAAGATCGCCTTAACCAGGACGACGCTGCAAACGGCTTCCTGCTGGACGGCTTCCCACGCACCGTGGAGCAGGCTGGCATTCTGGCCGAGCTGCTCGAGAAGAAGGGCGTCAAGCTCGACGGAGTTATCAACTTCGAGGTTTCCGAGGACGTCGTCGTCGAGCGCATGCTGGCCCGTGGCCGCGCTGATGACAACGAGGAGACCATCCGCACCCGACTCGGCGTCTACCGCGACGAGACTTTCCCGCTCATCCAGCACTACGGCGATGAAATCATCAACGTCAAGGCTGAGGGCACCGTTGAGGAAATCAACGAGCGTACCCTGAAGGCTATGGGCAAGTAATACGCCATGGGATTTAGACGCCGCAGCAAAACCATTCCCGCACGCACCCCAGGTGAACTGGACGCGATGCAGGCCGCCGGAGAAATCGTCGGCAAAGCATTGCAAGCCGTGCGCGCCGCTGCGGCGTCTGGCGTATCTACGCTCGAGCTCGATGAAGTAGCCGAGCAAACAATCAGGGACTTGGGCGCTACCCCTACCTTCAAGGGATACGAGGGCTTCCCGGGTTCCATATGTGCCTCCGTCAACGATGTCATCGTGCACGGCATTCCGGGCAAAGACATCGTGTTGGCGGAAGGTGACTTGGTCTCCATCGACTGCGGCGCAACGCTCGACGGTTGGGTAGGAGACAGCGCGTGGACCTTCGGCGTGGGCAAGCTGGCCCCCGAAGCAACCGCGCTTAACGACGCCACGGCATGGGTTTTGGCTGAAGGGCTCAAGGCGATGGTCCCGGGAAACCGCTTGACGGATGTTTCGCACGCTCTTGAGCAAGCAACCTACCGCGCTGAAGATAAGTTCGGCGTTGATCTTTTCATTGTGGATGGCTACGGCGGCCACGGCATTGGCCACACCATGCACGAAGAACCTTATCTCGCGAACGAAGGAAAGCCGGGCCGCGGTCCGCTCATTCAAGAAGGTTCCGTTCTCGCGATTGAGCCGATGCTTACCCTGGGTACGGAAGATAACGCCGTGCTTGACGACGATTGGACTGTGGTCACCCTTGACGGCAGCCTCGCCGCTCACTGGGAACACACCGTAGCCGCGACCGCTAACGGCCCGCGAATCCTTACTCGTCGCTATTAGCTGAAAATCACGGGGGAGGACTGGGGTCGCGTCGAGTATGCGGATTCCACGTGAGGGTCTATACTCGTTGCCATGTCTAAACTTCGCCCCCGCAACGTGTCCTCTAAGGCACGTCGTGCCCTAGTTGCCCCTATGACCGCCGGCGTCATGACCGTCTCCGTCTTGGCAGGCGCCCCAGCTGCTTCCGCACAGACCGTTCCTTCCATCGAGTCCATGAGCTCCGATGCGCAGGCACAGATTGATGCCCTGACCGCGGACGCCCGCGCACAGATCGATAACTTCGTCGGTCAGTCCCGCGAGCAGGCTTGGAACACGCGTAATCAGATTCTCGATCAGGTCAAGGTTTTAAACCCTGCTGCGGCAGATGCTATTCAGCCGGCTGTTGACGCTGCAGTCAACGCTATCTTCCCAGGCCTGATTGACCAAAAGAACGCGGAAGCACGTGCGGCACGTGAGGCGCAGGAGCGTGCGCACGCAGAGCAGGTTGCACGCGAACATGCTGCGGCTGAGGCGGCTGCACGTGAGGCCGAAGCACAGCGCAAGCGCAACGAGTTTGACCGCGGCCCTTGCCCGGCGGATGCACGCGTCTGCGTTGACCTGAACGGCAAGCGCACCTGGCTGCAGGACAACGGCAACGTTTCTTACGTAGCATCTGCGATGTCTGCTGGCATGGCAGGTCAGGAAACCCCGCGCGGCACTTTCTACATCAACCGCAAGATCAAAGACGAGATCTCCCGCGAGTTCGGTAACGCGCCGATGCCTTACTCCATGTACTTCACCAACTCCGGCCACGCCTTCCACGAGGGTTCCCCGGCTTACGAGTCCAACGGCTGCATCCACCTGTCGCATCAGGATGCTGTTCGCTTCTGGAACGATGTGCCAGTCGGCTCCAAGGTTTTCATCTACTAAGCATCCAAAGCGCAGACGCTTTTAATCTCTTTCAAAGAGAATTCTCCCCGTGGAAGATAATTCCCCGGGGAGAATTTTTGCTTTATTGCCGCTTTGGCGCGTGTCTCTAAGAGTGCGCAGGTAGAGGAGTTTGTTTATTGCTCGCACGCAGCGTATGCTAAAGCGCTGGTGTATGTTTGCGGTCTTATTTACCGCGACGTCGCCAAGCAGTAGACACCAAACATGCAGGTGACACTCACTTGAAGTCACCTAGAAAAGTAGAGGTTATGGCTAAGGAAGGCGCAATCGAGGTCGAGGGTCGTATTATCGAGCCTTTGCCAAACGCAATGTTCCGCGTCGAGCTCGACAACGGACACAAAGTTCTTGCACACATTTCTGGCAAGATGCGTCAGCACTACATTCGCATCCTCCCAGAGGATCGCGTGGTTGTAGAGCTGTCCCCTTATGACCTAACCCGCGGACGCATCGTCTACCGCTACAAGTAAACACTGTAAGCCTCCTTACCCTCTGACATAGCGGCGCTATGTCTAGCCCACCTCAGGCTGCGATGGCCTGAGCCCGCACTGGTAAGTAGCCCACAGATCCGGCATCGGCCCGGGCGAAGTGCTGCATGGAGCGGGGCGGATAGGGAGAAAACCATCGTAACAACCCGAAAGGACACGCCACATGGCACGTCTAGCTGGTGTTGACCTTCCACGCAACAAGCGTATGGAGGTCGCTCTCACCTACATCTACGGCATCGGTCCAACCCGTGCCAAGGAATTGCTGGAAAAGACTGGCATTTCTCCTGACCTGCGCACCGACAACCTCGACGATGATCAGCTGTCGGCGCTGCGTGACGTAATCGAAGCTACCTGGAAGGTCGAGGGTGACCTCCGCCGCCAGGTTCAGGCTGACATCCGTCGCAAGATTGAAATTGGTTGCTACCAGGGCATTCGCCACCGTCGTGGCCTGCCGGTTCGTGGTCAGCGCACCAAGACCAACGCTCGTACCCGCAAGGGCCCGAAGAAGACGATCGCAGGAAAGAAGAAGTAATTCATGCCTCCAAAGACTCGCTCCGGCGCGCGTCGTACTGGCCGTCGCGTCGTAAAGAAGAATGTGGCCGCAGGCCACGCTTACATCAAGTCCACCTTCAACAACACCATCGTGTCTATCACTGACCCGTCCGGTGCTGTTATCTCTTGGGCATCCTCCGGCCACGTTGGCTTCAAGGGTTCCCGTAAGTCCACTCCGTTCGCTGCACAAATGGCTGCTGAGAACGCTGCTCGTAAGGCAATGGAGCACGGCATGAAGAAGGTCGACGTATTTGTTAAGGGTCCGGGCTCCGGCCGCGAGACCGCCATCCGTTCCCTGCAGGCTGCAGGCCTCGAGGTTTCCTCGATCACGGATGCAACCCCACAGCCGCACAACGGCTGCCGTCCAACCAAGCGCCGCAAGGTTTAAGGGAAAGGAAGAGGTAAGAAAATGGCTCGTTACACTGGCCCCGCTACCCGCGTATCCCGCCGTCTGCGCGTCGACTTGGTCGGCGGCGACATGGCATTCGAGCGCCGCCCGTACCCACCGGGACAAGCTGGCCGCAACCGCATCAAGGAATCCGAGTACTTGCTGCAGCTGCAGGAGAAGCAGAAGGCTAAGTACACCTACGGTGTTCTTGAGCGTCAGTTCCGTCGTTACTACGCCGAGGCTAACCGCCGCCCGGGCAAGACCGGTGACAACCTGGTCGTTCTGCTCGAGTCCCGCCTCGACAACGTCGTCTACCGCGCTGGCCTGGCAAACACCCGTCGCCAGGCTCGCCAGCTTGTCTCCCACGGTCACTTCACCGTGAACGGCAAGAAGATCAACGTTCCTTCCTTCCAGGTTTCGCAGTACGACATCATCGATGTTCGTGAGCGTTCCCAGAAGATGGAATGGTTCGAAGACGCTCAGGACCGCCTGGTCGATGCCAACGTACCGGCATGGCTGCAGGTTGTTCCTGAGACCCTGCGCATCCTCGTGCACCAGCTGCCCGAGCGCGCTCAGATCGACGTTCCGCTGCAGGAGCAGCTCATCGTCGAGCTTTACTCGAAGTAAACTTAGTAACCGAGTGCCCCGTTTGTGGCATTCGGAGAAGAGTGAATCTTCGAAACCTCAATCTTTACCCCTTCTACCGACGTCAAATAGCGGGCGTCGACAAGGAGATATTCAATGCTCATTTCCCAGCGTCCTCAGCTCACCGAGGAATTCATCGAGCCGTCTCGTTCCAAGTTCGTCATCGAACCGCTCGAGCCGGGCTTTGGTTACACCCTCGGTAACTCCCTTCGTCGTACCCTGCTGTCCTCCATCCCGGGTGCAGCAGTAACTTCCATCAAGATCGATGGTGTTCTCCACGAGTTCACCACCATCAACGGTGTGAAGGAAGACGTCTCTGAGATCATCCTCAACATCAAGGGCTTGGTTCTGTCCTCCGACTCTGACGAGCCGGTTGTTATGTACCTGAGCAAGGAAGGCCCAGGTGTTGTTACCGCGGGCGATATCCAGCCGCCGGCTGGCGTGGAGATCCACAACCCGGATCTGCACATCGCATCCCTGAACGACACCGCCAAGCTGGACATGGAGCTCGTCGTCGAGCGTGGCCGCGGCTACGTTCCAGCAGCACCGACCTCTGGTGAAATCGGACGCATTCCGGTTGACCAGATTTACTCCCCGGTTCTGCAGGTCTCTTACAAGGTCGAGGCAACTCGTGTTGAGCAGCGCACCGACTTTGACAAGCTGATCATCGACGTCGAAACCAAGAACTCGATTTCTGCCCGCGACGCCCTGGCTTCCGCCGGCGGCACCCTGGTCGAACTCTTCGGCCTGGCTCGCGAGCTGAACAATGCTGCTGAGGGCATCGAGATTGGCCCGTCCCCGCAGGAGACGGAGTACATCGCGGCCTACAGCATGCCTATCGAGGACCTGAACTTCTCCGTTCGTTCCTACAACTGCCTGAAGCGTCAGGAGATCCACACCGTTGGTGAGCTCGCAGAGTGCACCGAGTCGGACCTGCTGGATATCCGCAACTTCGGCCAGAAGTCGATTAACGAGGTAAAGATCAAGCTGGCTAACCTGGGCCTGGCTCTCAAGGACACCCCTGAGGACTTCGACCCAACCCAGCTTGAGGGTTACGACGCAGAAACCGGTGACTTCAAGGATCCGTCTGCGGACGATTCCGAGTAAAGCACCACACTGACCTGCGGCCCGAGCTTATGCTCGCCGCGCGCTCACTTTATCCGCACACGAGGAGTACATAATGCCAACCCCTAAGAAGGGTGCCCGTCTCGGCGGCTCCGCTACCCAGCAGGCTCACCTGCTGAGCAACCTGGCTGCTAGCCTGTTCGAGCACGGCGCAATCAAGACCACCGATGCTAAGGCGAAGATGCTTCGTCCTTACGCTGAGAAGATCATCACCAAGGCTAAGTCCGGCACCCTTGCTGACCGCCGCGCAGTGCTGAAGCTCATCCCGCACAAGGATGTTGTTGCGCACCTGTTCGACGAGCTGGGCCCGAAGTTCGAAGGCCGTGAGGGCGGCTACACCCGCACCATCAAGCTGGAGAACCGTACCGGCGACAACGCCCCGATGTCCCAGATCTCCCTCGTTCTCGAGGAGACCGTGACCTCCGAGGCAACCCGCGCTACCCGCGCAGCCGCTTCCAAGCAGGCTGAGGCTGAAGAAGCTAAGGCTGAGGAAGCACAGGCAGAAAACACCGAGGCTTCCTCCGAGGAGTCCGCAGAGTAGTTCTGCCTAATCCTTAAAAGGCCGCACCGCCGCGCCATCTTTTCCAGCCCGTTAGAGTTGGGGGAGACTGGCAAGGGGTGCGGCTTTTGCCGTATTCGGCTTTGTTAAACTGGGCAGTCGCTAAAATGCAACAACCCTAATACTCCTAATACTGCAGAAAGGTCCCAAATCTCTCGAAATGACTCCACTGTTTTCCGTTCTGTACGTCATCGGCATTACCGCTGAGTCGATGACCGCCGCCCTTTCTGCGGGCCGGCAGAAGCTAGATCTGTTTGGCGTGATGCTCATAGCGTCGATTACTGCTCTAGGCGGCGGAACGGTGCGTGACATTGTCTTGGGTGCTTATCCCTTGACCTGGGTGGGCGAGCCGATGTATCTCCTAGTGGTGCTCGCCGCATCGATTGTCACGGTGTCCATGTCATTTTTGATGCACTACTTTAGGCACCTTTTCTTGCTTCTCGACGCCCTAGGCCTTGCTGTATTCAGCGTGCTCGGCGCCCAGAAGGCTTTGCATTTGGGCCATGGTTTCTTGATTGCAGCAACAGCGGCAGTAATCACCGGTGTCTTTGGCGGCATCCTGCGTGACCTGCTTTCGGACCGCGTCCCGCTCGTATTTTCTGGCGAGTTCTACGCCTCGATTTCGCTGCTCGCGGTCTGCGTCTACATGGGCCTGCTTCACGTTGATGTTGGTGAGCACAACGCCGCGATCATCACCGTTGTCGTTGCCTTCTTGGCGCGCATCGCGTCGATGTATTACGGCAAGGGGCTGCCGGTTTTCGAATACAGAGGCGCAGATCAGCCCATCGACCCGCGAATTCGCCTATCTGCGCGCATGGTCAAAGCGGGTGCGCGAAAGGCAAAGCGGACCCTGCACTTAGATCGGGCTAGCTACGTCGCGATGAGCAAGCTGCGCCCGCCGATGCGCTTGCGCATGACGCGCAATAAACAAGACTGGGATCTCAACAGTGATGGCCCTGGACAAGGGAGTTAATTAAGCATGCGTCTGCGTATCGATCTGTCCTATGACGGCACGGATTTTCATGGCTGGGCCCGGCAGAAGGGCGAGCTGCGTACGGTGCAGCAGGTTCTCGAAGACAATCTTTCGATGATCCTGCGCCATGAGGTCGAACTGACCGTGGCAGGGCGCACGGATGCCGGTGTGCATGCGGCAGGCCAGGTCGCGCACTTCGATATTTCAGCTAGTGCACTCGAACAGCGATCGATTGATGGGGATCCGGTAAAGCTCGTGCGTCGCCTAGCGAAGCTCCTTCCGGAAGACGTTCGCGTACATGACTGCCAGCAAGCACCAGAGGGCTTTGACGCGCGCTTTTCGGCCCTTGAGCGCCACTACGTTTACCGCATCACCACGCATCCGCGCGGGGCATTGCCGACGCGCGCCCGCGACACCGCCGTCTGGCCGAAGCCGGTGGACATCGAGGCAATGCAGCAAGCCGCGGAGCAGTTGGTTGGCTTGCATGACTTCGCCGCCTTTTGTAAGGCAAAGCCGCATGCCACGACAATTCGCGACCTTTTGTCTTTTGAGTGGGTCGATGTATCTACCCCGAGCGAGCCGCAGCTTTATGAAGCCCGCGTGGGCGCCGACGCCTTTTGCTGGTCGATGGTTCGCTCACTCGTGGGTTGCTGCTTGCGGGTAGGCGAGGGCTCCCGGGGAATCGACTTTGCCGCGGAGATGCTCGCTTTGAACTCTCGTTCTTCCCACATTCCGCTAGCGCCGGCAAAGGGGCTGAGCCTGGTCCAGGTGGACTATCCGGCAGATGCTGATTTGGCGGCGCGCGCTGCGCAGACCCGTGACCGTCGCACTGCGGATGAGCTTTCGCTGGGTTAAGCTAACGCGTGGAATGACAAAACTAGGGCAGTAGGGGTGCTGCCTTGTTTGAGGGGGAATTCTGCATGTCACGTCCAATGCCGACGACGAAAGCACAGGTATCCGGGCATAAATTTTTGCAGCGCCGCGTGGAGCATGGCCTGGTACTCGGCGATATTCGCATGATTCATGATCCTTTAGCGAGCCGGCGCCGCGCCCTCATCTTTGGGATCATCGCAGTGTCGTTTCTGGCTATTGGTTCGGGAATGCTCGCGTGGCTCCAGCCCAATCCCAATCCGGGCGATGCACCCATCGTTCGCTCGCAGCAAGGCCAGCTTTTCGTTCTGGTTAATGAGTCCTATCATCCGGTGAGCAATTTGGCCTCCGCGCGCCTTATCGCGGGAGAGCCGGCGGCGCCCCAGGCCATGGGCAATGAGTTCTTGAGCAATGCGCGGCTTGGCACTCCGCTAGGAATTGCCGATGCCCCAGATTACTTGGCTGATCCTGCAACCCCGGCACAAGGCTGGGCGGCCTGTTATGCGGCCGCAGCTGACGAGGACAAAGAAAATCCCACCACGATTGACGGGGAAGGCAGCCGACCCGGGGAGACTGTGGTACTGGCCAACGCCAAGGTTGAGCACCTCCGCAGTGCGGAGGCGGCGTTGGTTTCCACAGGTGGCAAGGAATGGCTATTGACTTCGGCAGGGCGCGTAGAGCTGCCTTCTGCTGCCTCGACACAGGGCCGCGTGCTGCGCCGCGGCATTGGCGTGCGCGATGATTCCTATGTGTGGCAGATCCCGGAGGATCTGCTGAATGCCTACGCGGAGCTTCCGCCGCTGCGCTTTCCTGAGCAAACCCCGCAGATTTTAGACACCGGCGATGATCTGTGGGTGCGCGTAGGCGCAGGCGATGAGCAGGGTGTTGCCTCGATTACTCCCACGCAGGCAGAGATGCTGGCAGGCATGGGCGCCTCGCGCGAATCGGTCGATGGCGCCGAAGTCGCCGCGCTTTCCGACGCCGCGTTACCCTTCAACCTGCCCGCCAATTCATATGATTTCCTGTCTCCAGGTCGTGGTTGGCTCTGCGCGGATGAGCGGGGCGGAACGGTCTTTAGCCCCGCGGTTGAGGCTACTGTGTCTATTGCCGGCAAGGCCACTGCTGATCGGTTCGCTGGCTTGGAAGCTGGCGGTGTAGGCATAGACAGCGGCCACGGTTTCCATGTGGTTTCGGCGACGGGTATCAGGCACTCCGTGGCACAAGGTGCACTGGTCGAAGCACTGGGCACGACCACGCAGGCAAAAGTCCCGTGGGAAATCTTGCGGTTGCTGCCGGAGGGCTCGCCTCTAGACCGCGAAAGCGCCTTGGCGAGCCAGGGCGGCGATGAGGGAACCGAGTAGAGCGCCAGCTTCTAATTTCTAGTGCTGCTTGGCGCGCCGCAGCGTTGCGGCGATAACGCCAGCAAGGCCGAGCAGGCCAAGCAAAGTCATAAGCCGGGTTGGTGCCTGGCTGCGATGCACGGCAGCTGGGTAGACGGTGACTGTCTTTTCTTCGTCTTCTGCCTCAGCGTTTTTGTCATCGTCTTGTGACCGGTGAATGGTGAGGGCTTGCAGCGGATCGATGAAGCCGTGGCCTGGCTCGGCGGCGGCATAGATACGCTCGCGCAGCTGCGCCGCTGAATCGTGCGGATAGCGTTGGGCGAGTAGTGCCACGGTTCCCGTGACCACTGGCGCTGCAAAAGAAGTGCCGTGGAACGCGGCAGTCTGCTTGCCATCGGTGCTTTTGGCTTCTGCCCACTGATTACCCGGTGCAAGGGCGAGCGGGACGTGGCCTTCGGCGCTTAGCTCTGGTGCTCCATTGCGGGCAGGGATGGAATAGTCCGCGACCTCGTGCGCGGTAGAAAGCGCGCCCACTGCGAGAACGGTATCCGCATGTGCTGGATAGACGGTGTCTTCTTTGGTGCATCCATCGGAAGAAGCATTGCCCGATGCCGCAACGATGACCGTTCCTTCGTGCTCTGCGCGTTGGAGCGCGGCGTCGAGATCGCGAGTGTCGACGCGGTCCGCGGCGTCGCTTGGAATGCAGGAAACCACCGAGATGTTGATGACCTTGGCCTGTTCATCCAAGGCGCGGTTTAATGCGGCGGCCAAAGTCTCCAGCGTGCCGGAGGTACTTTCTGAGTCGGCAGCGCGGTGCCGATAGTGCGCGCTGGTTTGCCGGATGGATAAAATCTCCGCCCGCGGCGCAATGCCGATGTCATAGCCTGCGATGACGCCCGCAACCGCGGTGCCATGTACATCGCAGTCCCGCAAAGGATCTGGTTCTTCGGGCGTGACAAAGTCATCCACGCCGCGCAAAGCACGCAGCTGCGGGTGTGGGCTGACACCAGTATCGATGACGGCAACTTTGATTCCCTCGCCCGTGGCAAAGGAATGCAACCGCGCCCGATATGCGCTTTGCTCCGCTGAGGTATCCGGTGACTGCGCTGCGGCAATCGGCTGTGCACAGGCGACGTCGGGTTCACGCGCCGACGCTAGGGTCGGCGCGGTAAATGCAGAAATTGCTGCTGCCGAGGGAAATCCCGCTAGCAGTAGTGCGGCGAGCTTTTTCTGGACGTTTTTTGACTTCACCATGCTGGACCTATCCCAGTCCGCGGATGAGGAAGAACAAGCCTGCCACATGCGCGGCGAGCGGCAAGCACGCGGCCACCGCGATGGTTTCGGCGCGTTCGTACCAGGCAATCGTGGTGGGCTCAGCCGCTGCAACCTTGTGCGACCACAGTGGGGTAGAGGCCATCGCCGCCACAATGATGAACCCAAGCACACTCATCACCCACAGGCTCCACGGAGCTGGGTGAGCAAGCTCTTGCCAACCCCGGCCCACTAGCACCACAGCGGCGGTAGCAGCCGTCAGCGCACACGTGGAAAGCGCCCAACTGGAGACCACCCGGGCGTGCCGCACAGAATGCAATACCGTAGCACCGGCTAAGGCCAGGCATAAAAGCTGTGCGAATAATGCGGCTATGGCGTCCGAACGGCTCAACGGCATTCCTGCTACAACCATGAGGCTGGGAATGCCGGCGATAGCTGCGCCGATGCAGATGCCCTCATATGCAAGCCCGGCGCGCTGTGCCCGCGCATCGACGTCGCTTTGTACCGAGTCGGAGACGTTGAGGCTTTGCCCAGCGGTGGGAAGTTGCGGGACCTTGAGCCCTGCTAAATGGGTGGACAGTGAGGCGGCGTTCGCCAAGGCAAAGACCATGGCCAGCAACAAACACGCAGCACCGGCAGCAGGTACAACTTCGGGGGCTGTGGGACCAGCGAGTCCGGCGGACTGCGCGCCGGGTAGATAGCTGCCGGCCGCGCCAATTGCGAAAAGCATCGTGGCGGAGATCGTCAACATGGCCAGTCGGGTTCCGCCGAGTCGCGCCATATGGCAGGCGCATAAAGCTAGAAGTGCGCCGGCGCAGGCGGCCCATATTCCCCACGGCATTTCATCTTGAGCAGGCGCAACAAAAAGCCAGCCCGCTGTACTAGCAGCGAGGATGAAAAGGCTCGTTATAAGCGTCGAACGCGTCCATAGCGCGAGGGCGAATGCGCCAAGGGCACACGCAGCTGCCGCCGCTGCGAGACCTGCGAGTGCCGCGATGATGCAGCTGGCGCCGAGCAAACCACAACTTGCCCACAGCGTGGCAGTGCGCGCGGGTTTAGCATCGGCGGCATCGTGTGCAAGTGCTTCTGCCGCATCGCGCACGATGGGCGCAGGCTTGTCAGTGACTTGCTCGATGAGAAGCAGACTGCCATCGTGCAGTGGCGTGCGCTCCAGAGCCGTGCTCAGCGCAATGGCCTTTCCACCAGCGGTGCTGGCTTGGAGCGGGACGGTGAAGATAGGGGCGTCGACAAGCAGCAAAAGCTCGCCCAATGCCTCCCCGATACTGACGTTTAAGGGCAAACAAACGTCAGCCTCTTTGCGGAATTCACCGATGTTGAATCGAACCGTAAGCCGCACAGATTGTGTGGGCGCGATGCTTGGCGCATGCCTCATGTGCAAAAATCCTCCCCCGAGAATCCTGAAGGCGCCAAAATTATTGGCTTTTGCCTTCTCCCCCTTGCCTATAGGCACACATTGTGGCTTACTAGTGGCAACGTGTCCACCGCAGTCAGCATTTTGGTGTCTGCGTGTTTGGCCACGAAGGTAGCTGGGGTGCTGCCTCGTGGTTTAGATAGGCAGGAAAAGCGTGTGGGCGCGGCACAAAAATCGGAGGGATTTTATTGGGGGAATGATGTTCATTCTTGGGCTTTCGCGCGAGAAAATTGTCGAACCTTTAGACAGCGCACTTCGCGAGCCGGCTCCGCCGCTTCCGCAGGCAGGCATTGATGCAGAGCCAGTTCCGGAGGCCGTACGTCCGCAGCCTATGCCGCTGCTTAGGCTGCTCATGCCGATTGTCATGGTGGCCGCAATGCTGGGCATGGTCGCTCTCATGGTGTTGGGAGCAGGGCCTAGCCGCCGCATTAGCCCGATGAGCTTGATGTTCCCGCTCATGATGCTGGCCTCTGTGTTCATGATGATAAATCCGCAGGGTGGCTCCCAGGATCCGGATGAGACGCGGCGGACTTACTTGCGGCATTTGAAAGCGCTGCGGGAGAAGGTTCTTGAGGTCTCTGCCGCGCAGCGCGCGCATGAGGAACATCGCAACCCAGCGCCGGCTCAGGTCGCGGCGTTGGTGGGAAGCTACCGGATGTGGGAGCGCAATGCCGATGCCCCGGATGCATTGGAGGTGCGGGTAGGAACTGGCCCGATGTCGTTGTGCGTGCTTATCAACGTGCCGGACTCAGGAGCTACGGAAGACCTTGACCCAGTCTGTGCGGTCAGCGTGCGCCATACGGTCAATGCTTTGCGCACGTTGGCGCAGATGCCGGTGGTCATACAGATTCAGGCTTTCAATTACCTGGGGCTTAGCGGAGAAAATGCCGCTGGGGTAGCGCGCGCTATGGTGACGCATTTGGCTGTGGCACATGGCCCGGAAACGCGGGGAATTGAGGTTTATCCGCAAGCCAGTGGGCAGTGGGAATGGGTGAAGTGGTTGCCCCATGCACGTGCACCGAAAAAGGCGCGCTTTCGCATCGTGCTTGTCGACGCCACCGCAATCCCACCGCATGAGGACCTTTGGGCAAAAGAGGAAATAACGGCCTATATCTGTGTAGGAGTGCAACGCTTTACGCCGCTTGGTCAAAGGGCCGAAGAAGACGGCATCTTCTTGGTGGCCGATGAAAAGCTACAGGTAGTAACCGCCGCCGGGGAGGAAGTTCTCGGTGTGCCGGACACGGTTTCGGCGCCCGATGTTTTATTGCTTGCCCGAAATTTAGCGCGCTTTCGCAGGCCAGATTCTTATCGCGGGATTAAGACTCGCAAGCACAAAAATGACCTTCTGGATCTGGTCGGGGTGCGTGATGTGGATGAGCTTGCTGCCAGCGGGATGTGGCATGGCCGCGCCGGGGAGCAGCGGCTGAAAGTGCCGATTGGCTTGGACGAGGCTGGGCAGCCGGTCTTTCTCGATTTGAAAGAATCCGCCCAGGGCGGAATGGGCCCACACGGGCTATGTATCGGCGCCACTGGCAGCGGCAATAGGGAATGTGGGTTTGGGGTACGATAGGGCGTATGACAGCGACTACAGCACAGCGTGCGGCGATTTACGCACGTATTTCGTTGGATAAGCAGGAAGAAGCCGGTGTGAAGCGGCAAATTCACCTCGCCACTAAGCACGCTGAGGCTGACGAGGCTAAGGTGGTCGCCACCTACGTGGACAACAACATCTCCGCCTTCTCTGGCGACCCTCGCCCTGATTACAACAAGCTTATTCACGCCATCGAGAACCGCGAGATTGACGTTGTTTACGTCTACGCACTCGACAGGCTGACCCGTCGCACCAAAGACACACTGGCGCTCTTTGAGTTGTGCGAGAAGCACAACGTCACCGTCAAAGCGAACCGTGGCTACAACATTGACCCTTCAGACCCTGCATCGCGGCTCACTATCGTGATTCTTGGTCTGATTGCTGAGCAGGAGTCTATTGATCGTGCTGCACGTATCCGAGCTGCCTACGAAGACCGGGCCCGGACAGGGCGGCCTAAGACAGGCGGGCGGCGTATGTTCGGCTACGAGGCTGACGCTGAGACCATCATCGACGAAGAGGCCAAGGCTATTCTCGACGCCGCCGCGATGGTCATTGCTGGAAAGACTCTGCGCGAAACCGTGCGCGAGGTCTTTCATGCACGCAGTCTTACTGCGACTTCAGGCAGGCCTATGTCGGCGCCAACGCTGCGAGACATTTTACTCAACCCACGCGTGCGCGGCTTGAGTACGTTCAACCCAACTGACCCGGATACGGGGAAACGTCTTGTTAAAGATCGCAAAATCATTGGTAAAGGCAACTGGTCTGCGATTATCGACGAGGTTACAGGTGAAAAGCTCGATGCAATCTTGCGCGACCCGTCGCGGCGGCTCTCACATAGCGGTAACGCACCGCGCTATTTCCTCGCTTCTGTCCTGACCTGCACCTGCGGAGAACCGATGTATTCGCGTAGTCGGCGGAACAAGGATGGTAAACCTCGTCGTTTCTATACCTGCAAGCGCTCTGAGCCGGGCGGTACCCATGTCTCTATCGGTGCTGAGGTTGATGATCTTATCGAAGCTGTCATTCTTAAACGCATGGAGCAACCTGACGCCGTGGATGCCTTGCGTAAGGCCTTGGCGCCAGAGAACAACACCCTTACCGAACGACTCCTAGAACTTTCAGGACGGCGAAACGCGTTGTTGGCCAAGCGTGAGCAGATTGAAAATTCTGCTATCGATGAAGAGATTGACATGCCAACATTCGTGCGAATGTCAAAGAAAATTGAAGCTCAGATTGCAGGTCTTGATGGAAAAATGCGTGAACTAACGACCAGTCATGCTGCTGACCCCCTTGCTGTAGAACTTGCCGACGTGCCGGACTTTGCCAAATGGTGGGGCGGTGCCTCTGTTGAGGATAAGCGACGGCTGACTCGGCTGCTAATGGAAATTCACATCCTGCCTGGCAAGCCTGGCGCTAAGAAATTCGACCCGTACCGTGTGAAGATCACCTGGCTACAGTAGCTGTCTGTGAAGCGCTTCTACGAGGGAGTGCTGCGAGAGCTGGCAACCAATCTGTCCATGCTCCTCGGGGGCGGCACTGCTCAACCGTAGCGTTTTGGGAAAAATTAGACACAACTCTCGCAGCCTCGCATGTCGAGCGCTGGAAGGAATATCTTAACTGTCCGATATTGTTAATTTCTTAATGGGGTTACGCTGCTACCGTCCACCGCGCCCAGCGCAGCACCGTGGACTGTACCCGCGCCGTTATCGACCACCACGTCGATGGGGCCGGGCTGTATGTGGCGCTGACACGCGGTAAAATCGCCAACCACATCTATGCTGTCACCGAACATCAGCTAGATGAACTTGCTGAGGAAGGCTACTACCACTACCAAGGCATAGACCACACCCCAAGTACTAGGGACGTCTTTAATAAGGCAATTTCGCGCGATACCACCCCGAAGGCCGCACGTGAGGTCATCGCCGAAGTTGTAGACGAGCAAACCTCACCCGATCGCATGATGGGCCTGTGGCTTATGGGCAAAGACGAAGCCACCAACGACTTCATCGACTCCTACCTCCCCGACTGGATCGACACCCTACCCGGCGACCTTGCCCGAAAGATTGAAACCAGTAACGACGGCGCAGAACCAATCCGCCACGGTTGGGCGAAACTCATTGACGCGGGCATTGATCCGCGCACCGTCATGGACGCTGCTACCCGCAATATTGACAACGCCCACGATCCGGCACGTCTTATCCGCTACCGTCTAGATGAACAGCTCCGCCTGCGCGATACCGGAAAGCGCAACCAATTGCCTCCTGTATCTGGTCAGACAGATATAGAACTCGATACGTGGCTGCGCACCCACAACCCTTACGACCGCGCGGAAACTGCTCGCCTTACTGGAAAGGAAGGAAACCTCAACCAGCTCAACCAAACTGTGCTGGCAGAGCACGCACGCTTTGCCCGCTCGAAGGTCGAGTCGCTGACTTGGCAGGAGGCAAGTATTACTACTCGCCTACACGAGGACAAAGACGCAGCCCTCAACGAGGTACAGGCCGACTACCAGCAGATATGCCTTGATGCTGGGCGCATTCGCGCCTACGAGCAGGCCATGGCAGACATTGAGCACCAACGCCTGCTTAAAGAGGACTACACCCGCCCGGTAGCCGAGCGGGCTTACGACCATGACGCTGCAGGCTATGGCACGTACCAACAGCGCATAGACCATGCACATAAGCGTCTTGAACAGGCGCAACAGCGCCGCAGCCTAGCTCAGCAAGCTATTGAAGAGGCCGGATGTAGCTTGCCGGAGACAGGTCTGTGGGATGAAATCTGCTACCGCGCCGACGACACAGAAGAATGGGACAAGCGCCTAAACGCTGCCGCACAACACGACAGCGAGCACGCCCACAATCTTCAACAACGCCTCGATTCGATTCGCCGAGAGAAGACGGACTGGGCTGACCGTGCCGTTTCGGCGTAGTTGGTAGGGGCAATCCG